>JBAULH010000240.1:0-23790 GCA_049578085.1 Candidatus Deferrimicrobiaceae bacterium | reverse complement strand
AGAATATACGGCTAAAATTCAGGCTAACTTGAGGGGCCTCGGGATCTCCCGCAGGGGAGCCGTCGGCTTCAGCCTGTTGTTAGACGCCCTTCTATTTCTTTGGCTCTGTCGGAATCTGTGCTGAGTGCCATACAGCAGCAATGAATATGGTCTTACCGTCGACGCGATAAAAAAATCGGTACGGCAATACCAACAGTTCGCGGTATGGTAATTCCGGATATTCGGGGATCCGTCGTCCCGACTCCGGGTACTTCTCAAGCTGGCGAAGTGTCTTCTCGACCCGTTCTAGAAAGTTGGCTGCCGCGGTTGGATTGTCTTTATGAATGAAGTTAATCGCAGTATGCAGTGAAATCCTAGCCGTATTGGCAAATCGGATTTTCACCGCTTACCCCTCTTTCAGCAATGCGCGAGCCTCCGCCAATACTGCTTCCAAATCAGAGGTTTTCCCCTCCGAAATATCTTTTTCGCCTCGTGCCAGTAAATGCAGTAGCTCCTTATCATGTTCTGACCGTTCATATTCCTCTGTGCTCATCATCACGGCAGCGGCCCTACCTCGCTGGGTGATGAAGACAGGTTCACGCGAAGCGCGCACACGCCTCAAGACACTCGCAGCATCTTGCCTCAAATCGGTGATCGGAATGAGATTAGGAACCTTACCCATGACGACACCTCCTGCAGTACGCTTAAACGTATCATGCGGGGGTTACGATGTCAATCGTCTCGGCGGCTCATCGATTCTTGGTGCGTCTAACGCTTCGGCTAAGCTGCGAGCACTCAGCGAAAGACACGGCGAGCCGTCAGCTTCAGCCTGTGGTTAGACACTTTTCAACAATTTTCCTATTTTATTTCTATATTTGGTTTGCCCACCCGAACTGGGATGATCTATCATTTCGGTGTTAACAACGTTAAACCCTTCCGATTTCAATCTATTAAAGCACACGTCATATACACCCCTAGAGACGAGTATGATCTTTGTTTTGATTCCGGAAATTTCTCGTACTTTGCGGCAAAGGTCTGGAAGAGCTTGCTCAATTTCTTTATGTCTTTTACTTTTATCAATAATTGGGATATCTGTTGAGTCAATCAAGTAGAAACCATCAATCATAAATTTCCTCAGAAAATTAGCTTTATTACGGCGAACATATTTTGTGTCCGTATATTCACTTGGATACAACACCTTCATTGTTTCGAGGAACAAAGCATCATGCTCTGTAACATCTTCGAAATAGAAAAATCTCCCCGATCCCTTTTGCGGCGGGGATTCCGCTATCAGCAAGTATTTTATTTCTGATGGCCGATACTTTTTTCTGGCCACTTCGAATTCATTCTTCATGTTCTTTCTCCAAAATGTGTCTAACGCTCAGGCTAAGCTGCGGGGCCTCGGGTATTCGGCAGGGTAGCCGTCAGCTTCAGCCTGTTGTTACGCGGCTTGTCGGTCAATTGCCTTCGCCTGATATCATCGGAATGTTGCATTCAATACTCCCACCAGTGCTCCGCCCACGATCAACCATGTCGAACTAACCCGGAATCGAAACAGCAATACAGAAGAGACAAGAGCAACCAGAACGGTTAAATAGTCAGTCAATGCAGCCCGCCCCAAATGCCAGGACACGGTGGCCATCAAACCGAGAGAAGCTACATTGACTCCATCCAGCAAACCACTAGCCCATGTCGACCCGCGTATCCGTGGAATCAGCGGGCTGGAAACGGCGACAAAAAGAAACGAAGGGAGAAAGATGCCAAGGGTAGCGAGTAGAGCCCCCGGCATGCCCCAGAGGACATAGCCTATGAATGTTGCTGTTGTTAATACGGGACCGGGCGTAACCTGCCCTATGGTGATAGCGTCCATCAGTTGCTGGTCATTGAGCCAACCCAAATGCTCGACGAAATCGGCACGAAGGAAGGCCAGTAGAACGTAACCGCTTCCATACAGGACCGCCCCGATCTTGAGAAAACTCAGGAACAGCGCGGGAAGACTGAACTGCATGGGGATATGCGAAGGGGCACCTATGCCTCCTAAGGGCAACAAGAACACCCCCCAATTCCCTCTCCAGATCTTCCGATAATTCACGACGAGCATGACGGCCAATCCACCCGCGATTAAAATCGCGATTTCATTGATGCCCGCGATGTACATGACGAGAACGACGACTGCGACAACCGCCGTCAGAGGACCTTTTACGGCTTTCTGACCCAGATTCCAGATAGCTTGTACGATAACCGCAATGACCACGGGTTTCATGCCGTAAAACAACCACTCGGCTTGGGGTGAGGATCCAAAACGCACGTATACCCATGCGAACAAGAGCACGATAAGCATGGCTGGCACGATGAAAGATAGGCCGCCAATTGCCAGGCCGATCCATCCCGCCCGCCGGAAGCCAAGATGGATGGCCATTTCGGTTGAATTCGGTCCGGGAATCAAGTTCGTGGCGCCGACCATGTCTAGGAATTCCTGATCACTTAGCCATTTGCGTCGTTTTACTGTTTCATCGTGCATCATGGCGATATGTGCCGTAGGGCCGCCGAACGCTGTAGTGCCCAGCCTGAGAAACAATCCTGCAATTTCGCTCAATTCCCGCGGTGATGATTTCATGATTGGTGCTATTTCCCCCGGTCAGTTCGGGCCTTAGGGAAGCAACATTTTGCAGGTTGTCCGTCCAACGTTCAGGCTAAGCTGCGGGGCCTCAGGATTTTCTGCAGGGCAGCCGTCAGCTTCAGCCTGTTGTTGGGCAGCCCTGCGCGTGTCATGGGGCAATAGGTGAACACTGTTCGTGCGCTACTAGCCATTTCCCCTTCCGGCGAACGCAGAGCATGGTGCCACGGTGGTCATCAGTGAAGGACCGACCTTCATACGTCCCCGTGCCCTGCCAGCGGTACGAGACGGCGAAAACGTCCGGCGCGATCTCAACATGTCTGACTTCCGTGCGGGAGCCAGACGTCAGCGCGTATGTGGGCGAGCGAATGATCCGGAGAATGGTTGCCCGATCCATAATCTGCCCATTGGGGGCCACATACTCGTAATCAGGCGTCATAAGGGCGTCGACGGTCGCAGCATCTTTTTCAAACCAGGCTGTTATCCAGGCATCGTTTAGCCGTTCAATTTGTATTGTCATTTGGTCTTAAACGACCTCGCGGTCTTCTTCCATTTGACGGGGTCAGGGTCAGCCCAACAGTTGATTAGACGGATGCGGTGATAATTGATATTGGCCGTTTCGGGATAAGTTGATATTGGCCGTTTCCGTATAGCATGGGTTTTGCAGATCCCCTTGTTGAAAGGGGGGGATGCCATGCATGATGATGGAGATGGTTCCCGGGACGAGAAAATTTTCCTGTGGACAAGTACCTGCGGGTTCTCTCGCAGACCTCGGTCCCGGTGGAGAAAAGGCGGTGGTATGTGAGGTGGGTTGAACGATTCGCGGCGTTTCTCTTGGAAAAGCCGCTGGATGCGGCGGATCGTGACGACGCCGAAGCCTTCATCGCCTCCCTCGGTAGGAGACCGCGAACCGAAGCCTGGCAGATCCGCCAGGCGACCGACGCCGTAAGGATACTCTTAACCGCCGTGTTCGGCAAGTCCTGGATACCGGCGCGGTCTGGCTCCCTGGGAGACAGCGGCGGGGATCCGCTGGCGTTGTTGGGCAAGATTTGTCGTGCCCGGTATTACTCACCGAAAACGGAGCGAGCGTACGCACACTGGACAAGGCGTTTCCTTGGGTTCTGCCGGTCCCGCGGGGCCGATCCCCCCGATACGGACGCCTGCCGGGCGTTTCTCGAGCACCTTGTACTTGTCGGGCGCGTCGCCTCCTCGACCCAGGCCCAGGCGCTGAACGCGCTAGCCTTCTACTTCAACCAGGTTGCCGGCACGGGGCTTGGCGAGAGGTTATGCATATGCTCGAGGCGATGGACGAGGGGTATCGGCTCATGGCCGGGCTCCTCTACCGCGGCGGCATGCGGCTCATGGAGCTCGTTCGGCTGAGGGTAAAAGACCTTGATCTGGAGCGGAGGCAAATCCTGGTCCGCGACGGCAAGGGGCGGAAGGATCGGCTCACCGTCCTCCCAGAGCGATACCGTTCGGCTCTTTCCGCGCACCTGGAGCGCGTGCGGGAGATACACGCCCGGGATCTCGAACGGAGGTACGCGGGGGCGACTTTCTGGCCCACCCTGGCGCGCAAGTACCCCAATGCCCCGCGGGAGTGGCCTTGGCAGTATTTTTTCCGGCTTCGCGTCTCTGCGTGGATCCGAAGACGGGACGGGCCTTTACCGGTCCGGCCGGATGTAGGTAATCGTGTGATGCGTCAGCAGTTTGCCCCTTTTGTCGGCGCATTCGGCAATCCCGTAGATCAGGCGTTTCCCCATCCGAAGGAGCCTGGCCGTGCACCGGAACTCCTCCTGGCTTGCCCAGGATAAAAATGCCGTCTTCATGTCGATCGTGACCGAAGGGTCGTCCTTGCCGAGCCGGGTCATGATCGCCAGCCACATGGCGACATCGGCTGCGGCCATGAACACCGGTCCGCTGATGATCCCGCCGGGACGCTCGAACGTTTTGCGGAACGGCACGCGGAGTTGGCACATCCCGTCCGCCACGGAGTGGAGCCGGAACCCGTACTCTTGCAGAAAAGGGGCCTCGGACAGGATCTTTTGCAGCTCGCGTTTCGTGACCGCCAGGGGTTTTTTCATAAAAGACGAAAAGGTTCGTCAGATCGCCTTCGCCCAGGCCAGGCGTTTCTCGAGCCAGCGGGAAAGCGTGGTGAAGGCGTAGCACAAGATGAAGTAGATGACGGCGATGAAGAGGAAGATCTCGGTGGGGTAGATGAGGGTGCGGTTGTTGATCTGCGTCGCTACGTGGGTGAGCTCCGAGACGCCGACGATGAAGGCGAGCGAAGTGTCCTTGATGAGAGACACGAACTGGTTGACGAACGACGGGATCATGTTGCGCAGGGCCTGGGGCAGGATGATATAGAGCATGGTATGCCGGTGGGTCAGGCCCGTGGAGATGGCCGCCTCCGTTTGTCCCTTCGGGATCCCCTCGATCCCCGCCTTGACGATCTGCGACATGTATGCGGATGTGAAGATGGTGAGCGCCAGGATCACGGTCTGGCTCTCTGGCATCGGCCGCCCCATCAGATTCGGGTAGACAAAGTACATCCAGAAGATGACCATGATCAGCGGCATCCCCCGTACGAACTGGATCACCGCCTCCGAGGGGTACCGGATCAGCCGGCTGCGGGAGATGGCCAGAAGCCCCAGGATTAAGCCCCCGAAGAAGGAGAGAATGCAGGAGACGACCGCGAGGTAGAAGGTGAGCCCCACTCCCCCCAACGGGCCGTGCGGGTACCGCCCGATGAAGAAGTACGTCAGGTTGTCCCAGATGACGTGGAAATCGAGTCCCATCTCATCTCGCCTTCAGCGGGGAAAGGATCGTCTTGCTGTACCAGGTGACCACGACCGTGATGATGATAGACATGGCAATATACACGACGGTGGCCGCCGTGAACGCCTCGAATCCCTTGAACGTGTAGCTCTCCACCTGCCTCGCCTGGTAGGTGAGCTCCGCCACCCCGATCGTCATCGCCAGGGACGAGTTCTTCGCCACATTCAGAAACTGGTTGATCAGCGGCGGGATGGTGATCCGCACCGCCTGGGGAAGGATGATGTACCGCATGGACCGGAGGAAGGAGAAGCCCGAACTGCGGGCGGCCTCCATCTGCTCCTTCGGGATGGAGAGGACCCCGGAGCGGATGTCCTCGGCGATGAACGCCGAAGTGTAGATCGTCAGGGCGATCACGGCGGAGGCGAACTCGAAGTCGGTGGAGACCAGCCAGTTGTTGACCGCCATCGGGAGGATCTTGTACGACCCGAAGTACCAGAAGAAGATCTGGACCAGCAGCGGAGTGTTGCGGAAAAACTCGAGATATCCGAGGGCGAACCACCGGACGGGGCGCACCTTGCTCATCCGCATGACCGCGATGATCAGCCCCAGGAGGAAAGCGAGGGCGATCGACACCACCGAGAGCTGGATCGTGACCTTGACGCCCGATACCAGCCAGTCGAAATACTTCCCCGAGAGAACGACCGCCCAGTCGAACTTGTACTTCAGCATGCGGGGTCAGCCTAAAAAAACGCTATTTGCCTGCCGTAATCTTGAAGTCTCCCCTTTTCATCGGGGTATCCGAGTCCGGGCCGAACCACCGGTCGAAGATCTTTTGCGCCTCCCCGCTCTTTTCCATCTCTACGAGGGTCTCGTTTACGAATGCCAGGAATTTCGGGCTTCCCTTCCGGATTCCGAGCCCGTACGGCTCGTCGGAGATCCGGATGTCCGGGATCTCGTACTCTCCCTTCGGGAGCTTGGCGAGCTGCCCGGCCAGGATCGACTCGTCGGTGGTCACCGCCACGACCTTCCCCTGCTGGAGTGCGAGAACGGCTTGGGGGTAGTCGTCGAACGACAGGATCGTCGCGGTAGGGACCGCGCCCGCCGCGTTCTTCTCGGAGGTGGACCCCTTCGACGTGCCGATCTTCTTCCCCTCCATGTCCTTGAGGCTCTTGATCGTACCGGTCTTGGTCAGGAATTTCTGGCCGGTGAAGAAGTAGGTGTCGCTGAAGTCGATCACCTTGGCCCGCTCGGCGTTTTTCGTCATCGTCGCGGCGATGATGTCGATGTTTCCCTCCTGGAGCTGGGGCATCCGGGTCGCCGAGGTCACCGGCTTGAGCTCGACTTTCACGCCGAGCCTTTTCGCGATCGCATGGATGAAGTCGATGTCGTACCCGACGATCGTGCGGGTTTGTTGGTCGATGTAACCGAACGGGGGGAGGGAATCTTTGACCCCCGCCACCAGGACCCCTCTTGCCTTGACTTCGTCCAGCGTGTCGGCGGCTCGTGACGCACCGACGAAAAAGGTTCCTACCAACAGAAGCGACAGTACGATGGGTAACGTTTTTCTCATTGCCGTACTCCTTCCCTCGTGGAATTTAGTGCATCGGCGACAGCACCTGTTTGAGGAACTGCTGCAACCTTTCGTGTTTCGGATTCTTGAAGAACTCGGCGGGCTTGGCCTCCTCGAGGATGGTGCCGAAGTCGATGAAGCAGACCCGGTGCGACACCTCGCGGGCGAACCCCATCTCGTGGGTCACCACCATCATCGTCATGCCGGATTCCGCCAGATCCGTCATGACCATGAGCACCTCGCCGATCATCTCGGGGTCGAGCGCGGAGGTCGGCTCGTCGAAGAGCATGATCTTCGGCTTCATCGCCAGCGACCGCGCGATCGCCACCCGCTGCTGCTGGCCCCCCGAGAGCTGGGCCGGGTGGGCGTCCCTCTTCTCCGCCAGGCCGACCCGCTCGAGCAGCGCGATCGCCTGCTCCTCCGCCTCCTTCTTCGGGGTATTACGGATCTTGATGGGGGCGAGGGTGATGTTCTTGAGCGCCGTGAGATGGGGATACAGGTTGAACTGCTGGAAGACGAACCCGACCTCGGCCCGGAGCTTGTTGATGTTCACCTTCGGGTCGGATAGGTCCATCCCGTCGACGATGAGCTTTCCCCTGTCGATCGGCTCGAGCTGGTTGATCGTCCGGATGAGGGTGGATTTTCCCGAACCGGACGGGCCGCATATGACCACAACCTCGCCCTTTTGCACGTTGAGGTTGACGTCGTTCAGAACATGAAGCTGTCCGAACCACTTGTGAACACCCTCGAACCGGATCATCTCCGTCTCCCGGTGGCCGGATCTCCCTGCTTCGCATATTGGATGTAATATATATATACCAGAATTCACGAGTTTTCAGAATTCCTTCCTTATTCTTCTCTTTCCTGCATTTTTCGCTCTTTCCGCCAGCCCCCCCCAATGGAGCGGGGGGGGGGACCGCGATACACTGGTTTCGGGGGAAGGGGGCCGGGGGATGATCCAGATCGACGGCAGCCACGGGGAAGGCGGAGGGCAGATCCTCCGGACGGCCCTTTGCCTTTCCTGCCTCTGCCGCAAACCGTTCCGGATCGTAAACATCCGCAAAGGGCGGAAGCGCCCCGGGCTTATGCCCCAGCACATAGCCTCCGTCCGGGCGGCGCAGGCGATCTGCGGCGCCGAGGTGGAGGGCGACCGGGAAGGGTCCGTTGCACTCGTCTTCTCGCCGGGAGAGCTGAAGGCGGGTGACATTTCCCTGGACGTGGGAACGGCCGGCTCCACGCTTCTGGTGCTGCAGACGATCATGCCTGCCCTCCTGTCCGCGCGGGGGAAAAACACCGTCACGATAAAGGGGGGGACGCACGTCCCTTTCAGCCCCTCCTACCACTATGCCGCCGGCGTGCTCCTCCCGATGCTTCGCCGGCTCGGGGTCGATGCATCGCTTGCCATCGAGTCGTACGGGTTCTACCCCCGGGGGGGAGGGAAGATTCACGCGGAGATCCTTCCTGCAAAGGGGGTCCGGCCGCTGCGCCTCCCGGATAGGGGGAAGGTCCTTGCCGTTACCGGATGGTCCGCCGCGGGGAACCTGCCGCTCTCGATCGCCTTGCGCCAGCGGGACGCGGCCCGGAAGGTGCTTGCGTCCCGCATGGGAAACGAGACGTTCCCCGTCGACATCGAGGTCCTCTCCGTGCCTACGCCGGGGCAGGGGACGTTCCTGTTCCTGGTGGTAGAGACCGAGCATTGCGTCGCGGGTTTTGCATCGCTTGGGGCGCGGGGGAAGCGGGCGGAAACCGTCGGGGAGGAGGCAGCGGCGGCCCTTGCGGCGCACTACGAGACGGGGAGATCACTCGACCCGCATCTTCCGGATCAACTGGCGCTGTACCTCGCGATGTGCGGGGAGGACTCCACGTTTTCCACCTCGCGGGTGACGGAGCACCTCGTGACCAATCTCTGGACGATCGGGCTGTTCCGGGAGTGTCGCTATGCCGTGGAGGGGGAGATCGGGAAAGCGGGAACGGTGCGGATCACCTGACCTCGACGGCGAAAAGCGGCTCCGAGATCGACTCGCCCCGGCAGACGGGGCAACGGCCCGGCCTGTTCGGCCTCTCCCGCTTCCGGAACACGTAACCGCATTGCCTGCACTCCGCGGGAGTGACCGCCAGGCGTCCCCCGAGCCGGGCGACGGTCCGTTTGACGTGGGGGAGATGTGCGTACGCCTCCTTTTCGGGAATGCCGACCTTTGCGGAGATCTGACGTGCGGTGAGGGGTCGGTCCGAGAGGAGGGAGAGGATCCTCCTGCGCACCGTTTCCTTCCTGTCGGCCGGTGCGAAAGGCTTGTCCCGCCCGGTCATCATCCGCGTCTTCCTCCCTGAAAACCCCGAAAGTATTGTATCGTGTCAAGGGTCCCGCCCGGCAGCGAGAGGAGTTACCCGTGGAGATGTTTCTTCCCGAGGAGATTGCTCGGTACGTCGAGGAAAACGTGGGTCCCGTGTCGCCCTTTCTCGAGGAACTCGAACGGGAGACGCGGGAGCGGACAGGCCGCCCCGGGATGCTGACCGGCCGGGTCGAGGGAGCCTTCCTCCGCATGCTGGTTCAGCTCTCGGGGGCGAAAAAAATTGTGGAGATCGGGACCTTCACCGGATACTCCGCCCTCATGATGGCGGAAGGCCTCCCTGTGGACGGGGAGCTCGTTACGTGCGAGGTCTCGGGGGAGTACGCCTCCATCGCCCGGAAGTACTTTGACAGGAGCCCGCACGGGCGAAAGATCCGCCTTGTCCTGGGTCCCGCCTCCGAGACGTTGCGCGGGGTCCCCGACGGAAGCATCGATTTTGTCTTCATCGACGCCGACAAGGGAGGCTATTCCCTTTATTATGAGGAAAGCGTCCGGATCCTTCGGGGCGGGGGGCTGATCGCCGCCGACAACGTGCTTTGGTACGGACGGGTTCTCTCCCCGGAAGATGGCGATTCCCGGGCGATCGTGTCCTTCAACCGCAGGGTGATGAGCGACGACCGGGTCGAGAAGGTGATGCTCCCGGTGCGGGACGGGGTATATCTCATTCGCAAGATATAGGAACGCAGCAGGCCGTCCGAATCCCGCGGGGGAATCCCGGCGGCCGGTTTTTCGCTCCAATATCATAATTGGACGAATACGGGAGGTCGATTCATGAAGCGGATACTGGGTGCGCTGATCTTCGCCGTCCTGGCAGGGATTTTCGCCTGGCAGGCGCCGGGGGTCGCGGCGGCAGGGGACGATGTCCCCAGAATGACGAAGGAGGAGCTGAAAACGCTTCTGGGCAGCCCGGAAGTCGTCATCCTCGATGTCCGTTTCGGTGGGGGGAACGCCCCGAGGAAGATCACAGGGTCGGTGTTCGAAGAGCCCGAAAAGGTATCGGTCTGGTCCGCCAACTATCCGAAGGAGAAGAAGATCGTAGTCTACTGCTCCTGAGTCAACGAGGCTACGAGCGCCCGGGTGGCGCTCAAACTCAGAGGTCTCGGTTTCGGGAAGGTGTATGCCCTGAAGGGGGGCTGGCACGATTGGGTCTCCGCCGGGTATCCAACGGAAAAGACAAGGTAAATCAGAGCGACCGGGGCATGCGGGGATAACCGGGTCATGTGCGGGCGCTTCACGCTGTTCGACTCTGCCGATTCCGTAGCTGAGCGGTTCGGCCTGCCGGATACGCCGTCCCTCTCCCCGCGGTACAACATCGCTCCTTCCCAGACGGTGGTCGCGGTGCGGATTCCGCCGGGAGGGGGCGCACGGGAACTCGTTGCGCTTCGCTGGGGGCTCGTTCCCTCCTGGGCGAAAGATCCCGCCATCGGCAACCGGATGATCAACGCCCGTGTGGAGACGGTTGCGGATAAGCCCGCCTTCCGGTCGGCAATCCGGCGAAGGAGATGCCTGGTCCCGGCGGACGGGTTCTACGAGTGGAAGCGCGTAAACGGCAGGAAACAGCCGTACTTCATCGGCATGCGCGACCGGAAGATATTCGGTTTCGGCGGGATCTGGGAATCCTGGGAGGGAGGTGGCGGAGAGGCCGTCTTGTCGTGTGCGCTGCTTACCACCGGGCCGAACGATCTCCTCCGGCCGATCCACGACCGGATGCCCGTGATCCTTTCTCCGCGGGAGTACGACCTCTGGCTCTCGCCGCAAGTGCAGGACCCCGAGGCGCTTGCGCCGCTCTTTCGTCCCTATCCCCCGGAGGAGATGACCGTCTTCCCCGTAGGGACTGCGGTGAACAACCCGGAAACGGATACGCCGGCCCTGATCGAACCCCTTCGCTGACCGCTTCTTCCCCTGTCTCTGAACGTTCCTACGGGGGAGGTGGCTCTCCCGCGTCAGATCGTCCGCAGCGCCTGGTCGAAGTCCTCGAGGATGTCCTCGATCGCCTCGATCCCCACGGAGATGCGCAACAGGTCCGGCGTGATGCCGTTCTCCCGCCGCGACTCCTCGATGAAGCTGATGTACTGGTTCAATTTTCCTGACAACGGTCAAGACGATCCCGCTCCCCGCGATCCACCGTTTGCGGAACCGCACAGGGTATCCCTCCTGGGGATTTGCCCCTTATCCGGGGTTTCCCGTATAATAAATATGGTAAGTCCAGGCCCGGCAAATCCAATCAACCGGAACGGAACCCGGAAGAAAGGAGGCCTTCGGATGAACTGGGAACGCATTGCCGGAAACTGGAAGGAATTCAAGGGAAAAATCCGTGGGAAATGGGATTTTTTGACCGATGAGGAGCTTGACGTGATCGCGGGGAAGCGCGACATGCTCGTCGAGAAACTCGTGGAGCGTTACGGCCTGACCAAGGATAGGGCGGAACAGGCCGTCGAGGAGTTTCTCAAGGAGCTGGACAAGGCCGCTTGATCCGATCCCGGGTCGGGCCGGAGAAGATGGCACCTGTTCGCCTGGATCCGCTTTCCTCTCAGGAAAGCGGATCTTTTATTTCACCCGCATTCGGCGACTGGCCCCCTTCAGTGAACCGGCGATGGGGGATACAATGAAGAAAACCGCGGATCCCACGGAAAGGAGATTGCCATGAAGGGTCCCCTTGCGCCCGGACAGCTCCGCCGGATGGACGCCTACTGGCGGGCGGCCAACTACCTTTCTGTCGGCCAGATTTACCTCTACGACAATCCCCTTCTCAAGGAGCCGCTTGCCCTCCGACACGTGAAGCCCAGGCTCCTGGGGCATTGGGGGACGACACCGGGGCTGAACTTCCTCTATGTCCATCTCAACCGGACGATCAAGGAATACGACCTCAACATGATCTACGTCTGCGGTCCCGGGCACGGGGGCCCCGGGATCGTCGCGAACACGTACCTGGAGGGGACGTACAGCGAACATTATCCGAACATTTCGCAGGACGAGGAGGGGATGAAACGCCTCTTTACGCAGTTCTCGTTCCCCGGCGGAATTCCGTCCCACGTTGCGCCGGAGACGCCGGGCTCGATTCACGAGGGGGGAGAGCTCGGGTACGCCTTGAGCCACGCCTTCGGAGCCGCCTTCGACAATCCCGACCTGATCGTCGCGTGCATCGTGGGGGACGGCGAGGCGGAAACCGGCCCCTTGGCGACCGGCTGGCACGGGAACAAGTTCCTGAACCCCGCGCGGGACGGGGCCGTGCTGCCGATACTCCATCTCAACGGGTACAAGATCCAGAATCCCTGCATCCTCGCCCGGATTCCCCGGGAGGAGCTCGAGCATCTTTTCCTCGGCTATGGCTACGCTCCCCGATTTGTCGAGGGGGAGAAACCCGAGGAGATGCACCAGGCGATGGCCGCGGCCCTCGACGGGGCGGTCGGCGAGATCCTTACGATCCAGGAACGGGCGCGCGCGACGGGCGACACGACACGTCCCCGCTGGCCGATGATCGTCCTGCGAACGCCCAAAGGGTGGACGGGGCCGAAGGAAGTAGACGGGAAGCCGGCGGAAGGGTCGTGGCGGTCCCACCAGGTGCCCCTATCCGGCATGGCCACCCGCCCGGACCACCTGAAGCTTCTCGAGGACTGGATGAAAAGCTACCGCCCGGAGGAACTGTTCGACGAGGGAGGCCGTCTGCGCCCCGAGCTCGCCGGACTGGCGCCGGAAGGGAACCGGAGGATGGGGGCGAACCCGCACGCTAACGGGGGGATCCTCCTGCACGACCTCCGGATGCCCGACTTCCGCCGCTACGCCGTCGACGTACCCTCGCCGGGCGAGGTCGATGCGGAGGCGACCCGGGTCATGGGGACGTTCCTGCGGGACGTCATGAAGGAGAACGCCGACGCCCGGAACTTCCGCCTCTTCGGTCCCGACGAGACGGCCTCCAACCGGCTGGGCGCCGTGTTCGAGGCCACCGGCAAGACGTGGGTCGCGGACCTGCTCCCCGCCGACGAGGGACTCTCGTCCGACGGGCGCGTCATGGAGGTGCTGTCCGAACACCAGTGCCAGGGGTGGCTCGAAGGATACCTCCTTACCGGCCGTCACGGGCTCTTCTCCTGCTACGAGGCGTTCATTCACATCGTCGATTCGATGTTCAACCAGCACGCGAAATGGCTGAAAGTCACGCGTCACATTCCGTGGCGCCGCCCGATCGCGTCGCTTACCTACCTTCTTACCTCCCACGTCTGGCGGCAGGACCACAACGGGTTCAGCCACCAGGATCCCGGCTTCATCGATCATGTGGTGAACAAGAAGGCCGACATCATCCGGGTATACCTTCCCCCCGACGCGAACACCCTATTGTCGGTGACCGACCATTGCCTGAGGAGCCGGGATTACGTCAACGTCATCGTCGCCGGGAAGCAGCCCGCGCCCCAGTGGCTCGGAATCGACGAGGCGATCCAGCATTCCACGGCGGGGATCGGGATCTGGGCATGGGCCAGCAACGACGGGGGAGCCGCGCCGGATGTCGTGATGGCGTGCGCGGGGGACGTCCCGACCCTGGAGACCCTCGCGGCGGTCTCTCTCCTGCGGAGGATGGCGCCCGAGCTCCGGGTCCGGGTCGTCAACGTGATGAACCTCATGAGGCTCCAGCCGCCGAGCGAGCACCCCCGCGGCCTCTCCGACCGGGATTTCGACGCCATCTTCACGAAGGACCGGCCGATCATCTTCGCCTTCCACGGATACCCGTGGCTCATTCACCGCCTGACCTACCGGAGGACGAACCACAAGAATCTGCACGTTCGGGGTTACAAGGAGGAGGGAACGACCACGACCCCGTTCGACATGGTGGTCCTGAACGATCTCGACCGGTTCCACCTCGCGCAGGACGTGATCGACCGGGTGCCGGCGCTGGGTCCGAAGGCAGGGTACATGAAGCAGGAGATCCGGGACCGTCTCCTGGAGCACAAGCAGTACATCAACCGGCACGGCGAGGACATGCCGGAGATTCGCGACTGGAGATGGTCCTCGTCGGCGTCCCCGTCCTGAACGGGGGTACAGGGGGTATTTTCGCCGTTACGGGGGAGGGAGGAGCAGGCGGGAGACCCGGTGCCTCTTCCCGGCGAACCACCGGTAGAGGACGCGGGAGAGGATTTGCGCGCCCGGAAGGCGGAACAGGACGGCGGCCCGCCGCCACCGCCAAAGCCGCGAAAGGATTTCGGGCGCGGCCTGTTCCCCCGCGAGCACCTTTCCGTCCGGCAGGATCAGGTGCATCGCCTCCAGGCAGGCGCTTTTCGTAACCAAAGGGAATCGCCGGGGGAGATCCTCCGAGTGGCAGGAGAAAAACTCGAACGCCTCGGGGTCCGAGCGGGCCCGGATCCAGTCCACGGCGCTCCGGCACACCGGGCACTCTCCGTCGTAGATGAGGACGACAGGGGGGACATTCCCAGAGGGGACATTCCTGGCTGTTATCTTTTCCCGCCTCAGGAGTGTCCCCCCCCATGACTCAGGACCCCTTTTTCATCTCCAGCGGGAGGCGAAGAAGTCCTCCCCTTCCCAGGCCAGGCTGTCCGCCCGCATCTCCGAGAGGATGTCGAACTCCGCGTTGAACTCGAATACGACGTAGTAGCGGTCGTCCTTGTCGATGAAGCGGATCCAGTAACGGTCTCCCCCCAGGGTCCCCCCATCCAGGGTCATGATCTCCGGGACATCCATCATCCAGCGGGCGAGTATTTCCCGCAGGCGGTACGTTACTCCGCGGATGACGAGGGTAGTCGACCCGGACTCGACCTCGCCGTACTTTTTCTCCATCTCTTCGCGCCCGCGCGCATGCCGGTCCATGGAATCATTATACCTTTATCCCCTGCGTTGCCGGCAATCCCCGCCAAATGGCGTGAATTTGAGGATTTTCCCATTAAAAAGCAACAGGTTTTCTCTACCTCCGGGTTGTGTCCCACCCTGAGGAACCCCCTCCTCCGGCTCCCTCACGATTGTTGGGCCCACCCATTGCACTAATGATTATCAAACACATCACGAAGACAGTTACCTGAACGGATTTCATTTGGGGAAAAACAGGGGGAATGAGGGGAAATTTTTCCATCTATTCAGATTGTTACATGGTACGGAATTACATCATTTCTATCAGGGGGTAGGGATTCTATCGATCACAGAAATGGTACTGATCATCTCAAAAATGGATCATGATCGGGTTCCACATGATCATCGAGGGCGAGGCTACCGCAAAAAGGAGGCAACGATGAGATGCGCCATGTAATTGGGAAACGACACAATTCAAAGCGCTGTGCCTGGTGGAATGGTGGTGAAAATCAGGTGGCGGAATGCTCGTGAAAAGTCACAAGAGAGGATTCGAGCATGTGATTTCGTTCTTGAAGTCGCTATAATTTCCTTTTTAGCACCGGTTCGGTCAGTCACGCTACCGGACGGCCGGTGAGGGCGCGCGAGGAGAAGCCTCAACCCGGCAGCGACGGCGACTGCCCAATTCCCTAAATCCTTCCTGTCCTGTCCTCCTGTTCTGCATATTCTGTGATGGCGGATTCCGGCAATACGCCGTCCCGGTTTCCGGGCAACAGTGTCCCCGGATTTTTCCACGGGGATGTAAGGGAGCTTTCCCGGGATGCATCGGGGGAGGCAGGCATTATAATGGGGGCAGAAGAAGGCGCCGATCGGGCAACGAAGGGAACCGCAAGAACATCTGGGGGTGGGTCATGCTGGTAGGGCGGTGGATGACGAAAAACCCGAAGACGGTCGGACCCGACGACCCCCTGGCGCGCGCCGCGGACATCATGCGCACGTCCCGGATCAATCACCTTCCCGTGGTGGAGGAGGGGAAGCTCGTCGGCATCCTGTCGGACACCGACCTCAGAAACGTATCCCTTACGAGCGACCGTCCCGCCGGGCCGGGGCAACCGAAGCCCCAGGACCGGAAGGTGCGGGAGGTGATGAAGACCGAGGTCTGGTCTCTCACCCCCGAGGATGCCGTGGAGGACGCGCTCCTCATCATACAGCGGAAGAAGTTCGGGGCGCTTCCCGTGCTCTCCGGAGACCGGCTGGTGGGGATCATCACCAAGCTCGACATGATCAACGCCTTCATCGATGTCCTGGACATCGACGACGTGGGTCTGCGGGTCGAGGTGGTTCTTCCCCGGTCTCTTAGCCGCTTCGAGGAACTTGTCGATGTCGTCCGGGAGGTCGGCGTGGCGCTCAGGAGCTGTCTCATCACACCGGAGATAAAGGAATCCGACCGGATGGTCGTCCTGCTGCGCCTCGATACGGTCAACGGCCCGATGGTTAGGGGCGCGCTCCGGGCGAAGAAGTTCGACGTTCTCGATCCGGTTTCCGATACGCTTTAGCGCATCACCTCGCCCTGCGTCCCACGAGCCGCCGCAGCACATAGGGCAGGATTCCGCCGTTGTTGTAGTACCGGACCTCCTCCGGAGTGTCGATTCGGGCGATCGCTGGGAACGTCCTCTCCGTCCCGTTCGAGTGAACTCGCACGGACAGGCGCTTTCCGGGCGAGATCCCGCCGGAGATCCCCTCGATCGCGTATGTCTCCTTCCCGGTAAGCCCCAGGGACTCCCTGCTGGCGCCGCTTTCGAACTGCAGGGGGAGTACCCCCATCCCGACAAGGTTGCTCCGGTGAATCCGCTCGAAGCTCTCGGCCAGCACCGCCTGCACGCCGAGGAGCTTCGGTCCCTTGGCCGCCCAGTCCCTTGAGGAGCCGGCGCCGTACTCCTTCCCCGCGATGACGAGGAGGGGGACTCCCTCCGTCTGGTACCGCATTGCCGCATCGTAGATCGTCATCTTCTCCCCGTCCGGCAGGTGCGCCGTCCATCCCCCTTCCGTGCCGGGCACGAGCAGGTTCCGCAGGCGGATGTTGGCGAACGTGCCGCGCATCATGACCTCGTGGTTTCCCCGGCGGCTTCCGTAGGAGTTGAAGTCCTCCTTCGTCACGCCATGGCCGATGAGGTATTTCCCCGCGGGACCGTCTTCCGGGATGTCTCCCGCCGGGGAGATGTGGTCGGTGGTCACCGAATCGCCCAGGGACGCGAGAACCCGCAAGGACTTGAGATCCCGCGGAGGGACCGGTTTGGCGGGAAGATCGGTGAAGAAAGGAGGATGCTTGACGTAGGTGGAGGAAGGATCCCAGACGAAACATTCCTCCTTCGGAACCGGGAGCCCCTTCCACTCCTCGTCGCCCTCGAATACCGCTGCGTATTCTTTACGGAACATTTCGGGGCTGACAAAGGAGCGGATAGCGGTCGTGATCTCCTCCGGCGACGGCCAGATATCGCGGAGCATGACGGGGAGGCCGTTGGGGTCGAACCCGACAGGCTCCCGCAGCAGATCGATGTCCATATTTCCGGCGATAGCGTAGGCGACGACAAGAGGCGGGGAGGCGAGGTAGTTTGCCCGGCTCATCGGATGGATGCGCCCCTCGAAGTTGCGGTTCCCGGAAAGAACGGACGCGGCGACCAGATTTCCCCGGCGGATGCCCTCGGCGATCGGTTCGGGGAGAGGTCCCGAGTTGCCGATGCAGGTGGTGCACCCGTACCCGACCAGGTGGAACCCCAGGGCCTCCAGATAGGGGGTAAGGCCGGCCTTGGCAAGGTACTGGCTCACGACCTTCGACCCCGGAGCAAGGCTTGTCTTGACCCATGGTTTCGTATGGAGCCCCCGTTCGACCGCCTTCCGAGCGAGCAGTCCGGCGCCGAGCATGACGGCCGGGTTGGAGGTGTTCGTGCAGCTGGTGATCGCGGCGATCACGATCGATCCGTCGAAGAGGCGGAAGGAGGTCCTGCCCATGGTGACCAGCACGCCGTCCCCCGCCGATTCCCCCGGCGGCGGCAGATCCGGTTCTTCCGACGGGCTTCCCCCTTCGGCGACCCACCGGGCATGGTCGTCGGGAGAGGGCGCCTTCTGTTCCTTTCCCCAGCCGACGAGGGATTCGGAAAACGAAACCCTGGTTTTGCTCAGGGGCACCCGGTCCTGCGGTCGCTTCGGTCCCGCCAGGCAGGGCTCGACGGTGGCCAGGTCGAGGGAGAGGGTATCCGAGAATTCGGGATCCGGGGAATCGCCCCCGTGGAACAGGCCTTGCCGTTTGCAGTACTCCTCCACTAGCGCAACCTGCTCCCGGTTCCGACCGGTAAACAGGAGATAGGAAACCGTTTCCTCGTCCACGGGGAAGAAGCCGACGGTGGCGCCGTACTCCGGGGACATGTTGGAGATCGTCGCCCGGTCAGGCAGCGAAAGGGAGGAAAGCCCCGGTCCGCAGAACTCGACGAATTTTCCCACGACTCCCTTCGTTCGCAGCATCTGGGTGACGGTCAGGACGAGGTCGGTCGCCGTGGCACCGGCCGGGAGCCGCCCGGAGAGCCGGAACCCCACCACTTCGGGAACGAGCATGGAGACCGGCTGGCCGAGAAGCGCGGCCTCCGCCTCGATGCCGCCGACCCCCCAGCCGACCACCCCCAGGCCGTTGATCATCGGGGTATGGGAGTCGGTGCCGACGAGGGTATCGGGATACGCCTGTGTCCCCCGCCCGGCCCTTTTCCGGAAGACGACGGGGGCGAGATATTCCAGATTCACCTGATGGCAGATCCCGGTCCCCGGGGGGACCACACGCAGGTTCCGGAACGCTTCCTGTCCCCACCGCAGGAAGGCGTACCGCTCCCCGTTCCGCTCCATCTCGCGCCCCACGTTCGCGCCGAAGGATACCGTCGAACCGAACCGGTCCACCTGGACGGAATGGTCGATGATCAGATCCGCCGGCATCAGCGGGTTGATCTTCCCGGGAGTTCCTCCCATGCGGCGGGCGGCATCGCGCATGGCGGCGAGGTCGACCAGGGCCGGAACTCCGGTGAAGTCCTGAAGCAGCACGCGGGCGGGGCGAAACGCGATCTCCCGCTCCGGCGGTGCGCCGGGGTTCCAGCGGGCCAGGGCCTCGATGTCCTCCGGACGCACGGAGGTGCCGTCCTCGTGGCGCAGCAGGTTCTCCAGAAGCACCTTGAGGGACAGGGGCAGCCGGGAGACATTCCCCACGCCGCGTTTCTCGAGAGCGTCCAGGCGAAAGATCTCGTAATCCCTTCTTCCGATGGTCTCCCTCGCCTTGGCGCCGAAGCTGTCGACGGTCTTCTTCCCCATGGCCCCTCCCTATGTCGGTGGTAAAAAAATGGTACCACGGACAGCGAAACCATTTCCTTCCGGAAAAGGATTTTCCGCGCGGAGGGGGATCGACCTTCCCGTGCATGACGGGAATCGCCGGAATTTTCCCGGCATCCCACATGTGCAGGAGAGAACGCACAGGGAGGGCAGGCCCCATGAAACTTTCGGAACAGATCGCGCAGTTCAAGGCGGGCAGGCAGTTTCCCCCGGAGATCGCGGCGACGATGAAGCGGGGGGTCGAGAGCATCCGGTCTTCCGGGGCGGCGGGATTAAACATTGGTGAGACAGCGCCCGATTTCACCCTCCCCAACCAGGTGGGGAAGACCGTGCGTCTTGCCGACCGTCTTGCCGCGGGTCCGGTCGTGCTCTCGTTCTACCGCGGAGAGTGGTGACCGTACTGCAACCTGGAGCTGGCAGCTCTGGCCAAGGCACTACCGCAAATCCGGTCCTTTGGGGCGGACCTGATCGCCGTAAGCCCCGAACTTCCCGACTTCACCCTGACAATGGCGGAAAAGCATGACATCCCGATCGACGTGGTGAGCGACGCCACGAGCGAAGTGCTCAAGAAATACCGCCTCTGGTTCGCGGTCACGCAGGAGATCAAGGAGCTCTACCGGGACAAGTTCGGGATCAACCTGGAAAAACACAACGGGGAAGGGCGGTGGGAGCTTCCCGTTCCCGCCACCTACGTCCTCGACGGGCAGGGGGTGGTCCGGGCGGGCTTGGCGGACCCCGACCACACCGTCCGAATGGACATCGAGGAGATCCTGGCCGCACTGGAATCGATCCACGAGGGGAAATAGGAGAACCGTTTTCCCGGCTTCCGGGGCCAAGGTGCGCAGCGGGGGGTTCCTCGCAGCGGGGGGACATCTCCTGATCCTCTCCGGGATGCGGGAGAGGAGTGTCCCCGCCAAGTGACTCATGATCCATCGAGCGGAACCGGCAGCGAGCGGGCGAAGGTCGCGAGCGTAGCTGAGAGGAAGCCTCCCGCGAGCACTTGGCCCCCGGGGAGCCCGGGTGTTACCGCCCTTCCGTCCGGCCCGCTTCCATTAAGTGGATCTCCCACTCGTCCCGGACGCGGTCGTAACGGAGGATATACCGGTTCCCGTCCGAGGCGTCGAGCTTGACATACTCATGATCCTCTCCCCGCCACCGATCCATGACGGACGTAACCTCTATCCGCCGCTCGCCGAGATAAAATGCCCTGGGGGTTTCCTCCGAGCGGTACCCTTCGTAGCAGACAACCCGGATCTTCATCCCGCTTCGCCCCCATTTCCGGGACCTGAAACACGATTGTCTCACGGTTTGCGGCGGGGTGTCCTTCCCGCCCATTGCCGCTTCCGGAAACCGCCGGCGGGAGGTATCATCGACGAGGAAGGGGTTTCCCGCGGGGAGGCAGGTGGTATGATGGCGTCGCGTGAGGGGGGAACGGGCAGTGTATTACCACCGTGCAAGGGAGGCAGAGATGAGGAAAAACCATAATCACAGGATCCTCGGCATTTCCCTGGCTGTTCTGCTCATGATGCCGGCCGGGTGTGCCACCAATCCCGACGGGACCACCGAGTACAAGCGGACCGCAATCGGAGCTTTGGGGGGCGCAGCCGTGGGGGCGGGCGCCGGGGCGCTGATCGGCGGAAAGAAGCGGGCCGGCCGCGGGGCGCTGATCGGCGGGGTCACCGGCGCCGTGGTGGGGGGAGCGATCGGCAACTACCTGGACCGCCAGGCGGCGGAGTTGAAGCGGCGCCTGCCGGAGGCGGCCGTGGAGCGGCAGGGGGACAAGCTGTACGTGGCCCTGCCGTCGGGCATCCTTTTCGACGTCGACAAGGACCAGGTCCGGCCGGAGGCCTATTCGTCCCTCCGGACCGCGGCCGACGTTCTGGTCAAGTATCCGGACACCTACGTGACCGTCGAGGGGCACACCGATTCCACCGGCTCCGACGAGTACAACCAGTCGCTTTCCGAGCGCCGCGCGCTGCGGGTGCGCGATGTCCTGGAGCAAAGCGGTGTGCAAATGGTGAGGCTGAGCGTCCGCGGGTACGGGGAGACGGACCCGATCGCGGACAATGCGACGCCGGAAGGACGACAGCTCAACCGGCGCGTCCAGCTGGAGATCCGGCCGAACGAGAGGCTTACGGCACAGCAGGCCCAGGGGGGGTAACCCCTCCCGGCATGGGCCGGGCTCTCCGCCGGAGACGTTGCGGGGAGCGACCCGAATCCTTTTTAAAAATCCATTTGGGGGTCGATGCTCGTGGACTATGGTTCTCTCTCCTGGCGTGCGATCAACACCATACGGTTTCTCTCCGTGGACGGGGTGCAGAAGGCGAAATCCGGTCATCCCGGCACACCCATGGCGCTTGCCCCGCTGTCGTACCTTCTCTGGACCAAACACCTGCGGTTCAATCCGAGGAATCCCGATTGGCCCGGTAGGGACCGGTTTATTCTCTCCTGCGGACACGCGTCGATGCTTCTGTACTCCCTGCTGTACCTCACCGGGTTCGACCTCCCGCTGGAAGAGATCAAGGCGTTTCGGCAATGGGGAAGCAAAACGCCGGGGCATCCGGAGGCAGGCCACACGCCTGGCGTCGAGGTGACCACCGGGCCGCTGGGACAGGGATTCGGAAACGCCGTGGGGATGGCAATGGCCGCCCGGATGCTGGCACAGCGCTTCAACCGGCCGGGGCACGAAATCGTATCCCACAGGATTGTCGTGTTGTGCTCCGACGGGGACCTCATGGAGGGGGTTGCCTCGGAGGCCGCTTCGCTGGCCGGCTTCCACCGCCTCGGCAACCTCGTCGCTTACTACGACGATAACCGGATTACGATCGAGGGATCGACCGACCTGGCGTTTCGCGAGGATGTTGCCGGCCGGTTCCGCGCCTACGGCTGGAACGTACTGACGGTCGCCGACGGGAACACCGACCTCGAGGCGATGTCCGGGGCGATCGAAGCGGCCTGTTCGGAACGGGAGCGCCCGACGCTCGTGATCGTCCGGACGACCATCGCCTTCGGCAGTCCGAACAAGCAGGACACGGCGGAAGCCCACGGATCTCCCCTCGGGGAGAAGGAGGTGGCCCTCACCAAGGAGGCGCTCGACTGGCCGAAGGAGCCCGATTTCCTCGTGCCCGAAGACGTGCTGGCGCACTTCCGGGAGGCGATTCCCCGCGGGGAAGCGGGGGAGCGGGAATGGCGCCTGAAAATGTCGGCGTACATGGGCGCCTATCCGGACCTGGCCATGGAATGGGAGAGGGTAATGTGGGGGGATCTCCCGGAGAGGTGGGAAAGCGCCCTTCCTTCCTTCCCCTCCGGTACCGCCGCGATGGCGACAAGGAAGGCGTCGGGGAAGGTGATCAACGCGGTCGCCCCGAAGATCCCCGAACTGGCGGGGGGCTCGGCCGATCTCGCCCCTTCCACCGAGACGCTGATGGAAGGGGGCGGGGAATTTCTCCCAGGTGCGCCTCCCGGGGGGAGGAACTTCCACTTCGGCGTGCGCGAGCACGGGATGGGGGCAATCCTCAACGGAATGGCGCGGCACGGAGGACTGATTCCCTACGGGGCCACATTCCTTATCTTTTCCGACTACATGAGGGGGGCCATCCGGTTGGCGGCGCTCATGGGTATCCGGGTGATCTACATCTTCACCCACGATTCCGTAGGCCTCGGCGAGGATGGGCCCACCCACCAGCCGATCGAGCACCTGGCGGTGCTTCGGGCGATTCCGAACCTGCATGTCTTCCGGCCCGCCGACGCCAACGAGACGGCCGCGGCGTGGAAGATGGCGATGGAGCGTACCGCGGGGCCCTCCGTGTTAGCGCTCACCCGGCAGAATGTCCCGGTCCTCCCCCCGGAGGACGTGTACCGGGAAGGAAACGTCTTCCGCGGCGCATACATCCTCAAAGAAGGAGGGAACGGCCGTCCTGCGGTGATCCTTCTTGCCTCCGGCTCGGAGGTGAACGTGGCTCTCAAGGCCGCTAACCTCCTGGAAGCGGAAGGGACTCCCGCGCGAGTGGTCAGTTTCCTGTCCTGGGAACGGTTCGAGGAGCAGCCCGGAGAATACCGGCGTCTCGTCCTGCCCCCATCCGTGCGTGCGAGGGTTTCGGTGGAGGCGGCGGCGACGTTCGGGTGGGAACGATACGTGGGAGACAGCGGGGCATCCGTGGGCATCAATCGTTTCGGCGCCTCCGCGCCCGGCGGGCGCATCTTCCAGGAGTTGGGTATCACATCGGAAAATGTTGCGGCCCGCGCGAGGGCCTTGCTCGGAAAAACATAGTGGGCGGGGACACTTCCAGGGGGGACATTCCTATATCGAGTTGTACGTTGAGGAGTGTCCCCCCCCCGGCGTTGAGGAGTGT
>JBAULH010000239.1:0-24589 GCA_049578085.1 Candidatus Deferrimicrobiaceae bacterium | reverse complement strand
GTTCGCGGGCACCGTTCCGCCCTACCCGGGATTTTTCCCCTTCGCAAGGCAACCGCTTCCTCTTTTCCTCTACTCCAGGATTTCCGGGGACGGGCGGACCTCCCACTGTCGTTTAAGGGACTAGGATCCGATTTCGGGGGGAACCCCGGGAAACCGGAGAGGACGATTCCTGGTTGCCTACTCCACCGTGACGCTTTTTGCGAGGTTCCGCGGCTGGTCGACGTCGGTGCCTTTGAGCACCGCCATGTGGTAGGCCAGAAGCTGCAGCGGCACCACTTCGAGGATCGGGAGGGCAAGCCCCCCGCACGGCGGAAGGGAAAATACGTCCTCCGCCTTTTCGGCCAGCTCGCGGTCCCCTTCCGTGCCCACGGCGAGGATCCTCCCGCCCCGGGTGCGGGCCTCTTCGAGGTTGGACAGGGTCTTCTCATAGGTGTCCCCGCGCGAACACAGGACAAGCACCGGCATCTGCTCGTCGATCAAGGCGATCGGGCCGTGCTTCATCTCCCCCGCCGTATACCCTTCCGCATGGATGTACGAAATCTCCTTGAGTTTGAGCGCCCCCTCCAGCGCGATCGGGTAGGAGATCCCCCGTCCCAGATACAGGAAGTCCCGGGAGTCCTTGTACTTTCTTGCGATCGCCAAGATTTCGTCCTCTCGTTTGAGCACGTCCTCGATCTTTCGCGGCAGATCGCTTAGCTCCAACAGGTGGGTGGAGATCTCGCGGGAGGAAATCTTCCCCCGCGCCTGCGCCAGGTGCAACGCCAGGAGGTACAGGGCGACAAGCTGGGTCGTGAACGCCTTGGTCGACGCCACACCGATCTCGGGTCCTGCGTGCGTGTAGATCACCCCATCGGACTCCCGCGCGATGGTCGAGGAAACCACGTTGCAGATGGAGACCGACACCGCGCCTTTCCCCTTCGCTTCCCGAAGCCCGGCCAGGGTGTCCGCCGTCTCGCCGGACTGGGAGATCGGGATGCAGAGGGTCCCCGGCTCCACGACGGGATTCCGGTACCTGTACTCGGACCCGAGATCGACCTCCACCGGGAGGCGGGCAAGCTCTTCGATGAGGAATTTGCCGACCAGGCCCGCGTGCCAGGAGGTGCCGCAGGCGACGATGACGACTCGCGACAAGCGTTTCAGCTTCTCTTCCGGCAGGGGGAGGGTCTCGAAAAAGACCTCTCCCGAATCCGGCAGCATTCGGCCGGCAAGGGTGTCCAGGATCGCCCGGGGCTGCTCGTGGATCTCTTTCAGCATGAAGTGCCGGTAGCCGCCCTTTTCCGCCATGACGGGCGACCAGTCTATGTACACCGGCTTGGGCTGACGGATGTTTCCCTGAAAATCCGAAATTTGGACCCCGTTCCCGGTGGCGACGACGATCTCCCCGTCTTCGAGAAATAGTGCGTTGCGCGTGTGGGAGAGAAGGGGCGGCAGGTCCGATGCGACAAACGTCTCCCCCTCCCCGATCCCCACCACCATCGGGCAATTCAGGCGCGCTCCGACGATCGTCCCCTTCTCCTTTTCGGAGATGGCAAGAAACGCATACGAGCCGCTAAGTTCGGACACGGTCTTTTGCGCCGCCTCCGGCAGCGACAGTCCCGAAGAGACGAAGTCGTCGAGCAGGTGCGCGATCACCTCGGTGTCGGTCTCGGAAAAAAACGTTCGGCCCCGGGAGATCAGGCGGTCCTTCAACATGCGGTGGTTTTCGATAATCCCGTTGTGGACGACCGCCACCGTACCGATCTTGTGCGGGTGGGCATTCCTGTCGGACGGCCGCCCATGCGTCGCCCACCGGGTGTGGCCCACGCCGCACGTGCCGGTGACCGGTTCCCGGGAGACAAGGTCGAGAAGGCGCGCGATCTTCCCTTCGCTTTTCCGGATGACGATCTCACCGCCGTCGAGGATGGCGATCCCCGCGGAATCGTACCCACGGTACTCCAGCCGCCGTAAACCGTCCAGGAGGATCTCCCCGCACTGCCGTGGACCCGTGTATCCCACGATCCCGCACATGGTTACTTCTTTTCCTTTCCCGAAGGTACGTGCAGTCCCGCTTTACGAAGCAGTTCCGGCATTCTCCGGATCACCCAGTCGGCGATGTTCTTCTGTCCCACCCGCGAAAGGGCGAGGGCATACGGCGGGACATTTTTGGTGATGGTCGCCCCTGCCCCGATGAGGGCCCCTTTCCCGATCGCGACCGGTGCGACGAACTGCGTGTCGCTGCCGACGAAAACCCCGTCGCCGATCACCGTCGTGTGCTTGGCGATCCCGTCGTAGTTGCAGGTGATCGTCCCGGCGCCGATATTGGCCTTCTTCCCCACGATGGCATCGCCGATGTAGGCAAGGTGGTTCGCCTTCGACCCCTTTCCGATGCGGCTTTTTTTCACCTCGACGAAATTGCCGATGCGGGCATCCTCCCCGATGTCCGACTCCGGCCGCAAATGGGCGAAGGGCCCAAGGATTGCGCTTTTTCGCACATGCGAATCCGTGAGCACGGAGTACGGTTTCAGGTGCGCGCCGTCGTCCACCCGGCAATTCTCCACCACGCATCCGGTCTGGATCCTGACCCCTTTCCCGATCCTCGTCTTCCCGAGCAGCACGACCCCGGGTTCGATCATCGAATCGGCTCCCACGGAAACCTCCGCCTCGATGTAGGTGCGATCCGGCGCCACGACGGTCACCCCGCTGTCCAGCAGGGCATCGATCTTCGCCCGCCGCAGCACCTCGGTGGCCTCGGCGAGTTCCTTTCGGGAGTTGATCCCGCGCACTTCGTCGGGGTTCCCGGCGACGACGGGCACGACGATCTTCCCCTCCTGGAGGGCCTGCACGACCAGGTCGGTCAGGTAGAACTCCCGCTGCACGTTGACGTCGGTCAGGCGCGGGAGGTTTCTCGCGAGGAACTTCCGGTCGAAGACGTATGTCCCCGAGTTCACCTCCCGGATCTTCCGGATCTCGGGACCGCCGTCCCTCTCCTCGACGATCCGCGCGACGGTGCCGTCCGGGTTCCGCAGGACACGCCCGTACCCGGAAGGGCTGGAGAGGAACCCGGTCAGCACGGACGCGGCCGCCTTCCTGCGCCTCCTGGTTGCGATGAGAGCACGAATGGTCCGGGGATGAATGAGCGGTGCATCCCCGCAGAGGACGACGACCTCCTTCGCCTTTTTGGAGAGCACGGAAAGCCCGCAGCGGGCCGCATCTCCAGTCCCCAGCTGGATTTCCTGGACCGCCACCTTCCCCCCGAACCCCTCCGTCGTCTCGACCAATTTCTCCCGCCCCTGGCCGAGCACGAAGACGATCTCGGCGATCCCGGCCGTTCTGGCCGCGCGGGCGACGTGCCACAGCATCGGCCTGCCCGAAACGGGGTGCGCCACCTTGGGGAGGAGGGACTTCATCCTTTTTCCCTGCCCCGCGGCAAGAATGATTGCGGAGACATCCGCCATGGACCTCATCCTTTCCGAAATGGTAGAATTGGCCCCGTCTGGCCGTAGTAAAGTGTACCCGGTTTCCTTGGGAAAAGGGAACGCCGAAAGTGCCGAACATGAAGATCGCTTTGGACAGAATCGAGGCGGACCTCAACGAGCTGAAGCGCCAGTATGACCTCTTCTTCCAGGGAGCCAGGCGCACCGAGCCCCAGGAGGAGCGCAGGATCCTCGGGTGGATGGTTAGCCGTATGGGGCAGCGGAAGCTTCCGAACACTTCCGACCAATTCCGGTTCAGGAGCCTCCAGAACCGGTTCTATTCCTATACCAACCTGTGGACCCGGATGACCAGGGATCTGGAGGAGGGCCGGTTTACGCGGGACAGCGGGGGAAAGATCACCCGCGCGCCCCCCTTAGGCAAGGAAACGATCCCTCCGGACCAGCTCGAACAGGTGCTCGAACAGCTGAAGAGCGCCCGGCAGGAGTGCGGCATGACAACGGAAGAGAAAGACCTCGACGCCCTGCGGGAGATGCTCAAGGCCCGCGCCGACGAAATCGCCGAGAAGTCCGGCGCGCGGCGGGTCGAGTTCCGTGTCACCATCGAGGGGGGAAAACCGAAAATCAAGGCGGGAACCCGCGGCTAACCCGCGGCGGCCATCCGGGCGATCGCCCTCTGAAGGGCGCTCGACATCTTGTGGTACGTCTCGTCGTCCATCGAAAGATCCTTCAGGGCCGCCTCGGCCCGCTCGTGGGCCTGACGCGCGCGATCGACGTCGATCTCCTCCGCCTTTTCCGCGACATCCGCCAGGATGACCACCCGGTCCGGCGTCACCTCCGCGAACCCGCCGCCCAGAGCCACCTGGTTCGTCTCGTCCCTCTTCCGGTAGCGGAGCACCCCGATCGAAAGGATCGCCAGATACTGGGTGTGCCCGGGGAGCACTCCGAATTCCCCCTCGTACCCGGGGGCGATGACCTCGTCCACCTCCTCGGATACGAGGAGGCGCTGCGGGGTGACCAGCTCGAGACGGATTCCGGATCCCATCGTGTCCTTTCCCCGCTACCCCGGGTAGCGGAACGACCCGGCGCCGGGGCCGCGCGTCAGGTGGCGGCGAGGAGTTTCTTCCCCGCCTCGATCGCTTCCTCGATCGTGCCGACCATGTAGAACGCCTGCTCGGGGAGGTCGTCGTGCTTTCCGTCGACGATCTCCTTGAAGGAACGGATCGTATCCTCGAGCCGGACGTACTTTCCGGGAATCCCGGTGAACTGCTCGGCGACGAAGAACGGCTGCGAGAGGAACCGCTGGATCTTGCGCGCCCGGGCGACCAGGAGCTTGTCGTCTTCCGAGAGCTCGTCCATGCCGAGGATCGCGATGATGTCCTGCAGGTCCTTGTACCGCTGGAGGACCTTCTGGACCGCGCGGGCGACATCGTAGTGCTCCTGCCCCAGGACAAGCGGGGAGAGGATCCGCGAGGTGGAGTCCAGCGGGTCGACCGCCGGGTAGATCCCGAGCTCCGCGATCTGGCGGGACAACACGGTCGTGGCGTCGAGGTGCGAGAACGTCGTCGCCGGCGCCGGATCGGTCAGGTCGTCCGCGGGGACGTAGATCGCCTGCACCGAGGTGATCGAGCCGCGGTTCGTGGACGTGATCCGCTCCTGGAGCTCCCCGAGGTCGGTGGACAGCGTCGGCTGGTAGCCGACCGCCGAGGGGATCCGTCCCAGAAGCGCCGACACCTCGGAACCGGCCTGGGTGAACCGGAAGATGTTGTCGATGAAGAGCAGCACGTCCTGCCCCTCTTCGTCGCGGAAATATTCCGCGGCGGTCAAGGCCGACAGGCCGACGCGCGCCCGCGCGCCGGGAGGCTCGGTCATCTGCCCGAAGACCAGGCACGCCTTCTCGAGAACCTTGGACTCCTTCATCTCGAGCCACAGGTCGTTCCCCTCGCGCGTGCGCTCCCCCACGCCGCCGAACACGGAATAGCCGCCGTGCTCGATCGCGATGTTGTGTATGAGCTCCATGATGATGACGGTCTTTCCGACGCCCGCACCGCCGAACAGGCCGATCTTCCCCCCCTTGGAGTAGGGAGCCAAAAGATCGACGACCTTGAGCCCGGTCTCGAGGATCTCGACCTTGGTCGACTGCTCCTCGAAGGAGGGGGGGTGCCGGTGGATCGGGTACCGTTTCTCCGTGGTGATCTCCCCCATCTCATCGACGGGATTCCCGATCACGTTCATGATGCGGCCGAGCGTCTCGGGCCCGACCGGAATGGTGATCGGGCCGCCGGTGTCGGTCGCCTCCATCCCGCGGACGAGGCCGTCGGTCGTGTCCATCGCGATGGTGCGGACGATGTTGTCGCCCAAGTGCAGGGCCACTTCGACGGTCAAGTTCCCTTCCTTGTCGCTGATGCTCGGGTTCGTGAGCTTGATCGCGTTGAAGAGGGCCGGAAGCTGGCCCGGCTCGAACCGGACGTCGACCACGGGCCCGATCACCTGGACGATGTTTCCCTTGTTCATGATTCTTTCGCCTCCTTCGATTTCCGTAGCAAAGCGGCCCGCCCGGGGGCAAGCCTTGATCGATGTTATCCCCTGAGCGCCTCGGCTCCGCCGATGATCTCCATCAGTTCCTTGGTGATGGAGGCCTGTCGCGCGCGGTTCATCTGAAGCGTGAGCCGGGAGATCATGTCCACCGAGTTGTTGGTGGCCGAATCCATCGCCGTCATCCTCGCGCCGTGCTCCCCCGCCACCGATTCGAGCAGCATCCGGAAGATCTGCGTCTCGACGTACTTCGGGAGGAGGGTCGCCAGGATTTCCTTCTGGGAAGGCTCATAGAGGTAATCGATGCCCGCCTCGGGCGCTTCCCCTCCCGCCGGCTCGACCGCGATGGGGAAGAGCCTTTCCATTCGGACGCTCTGCGAAATGGCCGACCGGAACTCGTTGAACGCGATCACCACCTCGTCGATCTCCCCGGCGAGATACCCCTCCAGCAGATCGCCTGCCATTTGCTCCGCGTGGGCGTACGAGAGCGACCCGAGAATGTTGATGTACTCCTTCCGCAAGGGGATCCGGCGGCGCCGGAAGAAGTCCCGCGCCTTGCGCCCCACGACGAACAGCACGACCTCCTCGCCCTTCTTCCCGTGCTCCGCGAGGAACCGGTTGACCACCCGGAGAAGATTCGAGTTGAACCCCCCGCACAGCCCGCGGTCCGAGGTGATCACGAGGAGTCCGAGCTTCTTCGTCTCCCGGGACAACAGGAGCGGGTGCGCATCCTGCCCGGCCCGCCGAGCGACCGCCTGGACGACTTCCCGCATCTGGCGTGCGTACGGCCGCGCGGCGACGATGGCGTCCTGCGCCCGCTTGAGCTTTGCAGCGGACACCATCTTCATCGCCTTCGTGATCTGCTGGGTGCTTTTGACGCTGCCGATCCGTTTCCGGATCGCGCGGAGGTTCGCCATGGTTCCTCGTCGCCCCTTTGCGCGCCGTTATTCCTGGAATACGCCGCGGAATTCCTCGAGGGCGGCGATGAGCTTTGTTTTCAGGTCGTCGTCGATCGTCTTCCTCTCGAGCAGGTCCGCGAGGGTCGCGCCGTGCCTGTCCCGCATGAAGGCGGCAAGCTCGGTCTCGTAGCGGGCGAGCAAGGAGACGTCGTAGCCGTCGGTGAAGCCGTTGGTCGCCGCGAAGACCGTCACGATCTGCCGCTCGACGGGCTGGGGTTCGTACTGGGCCTGTTTGAGGATCTCCACCAGCCGGGCACCCCGCGCCAGCTGCATCTGGGTGGCCTTGTCGAGGTCCGACCCGAACTGCGCAAACGCCGCCATCTCGCGGTACTGCGCGAGCTCCAGGCGGAGCCTTCCGGCGACCTGCTTCATCGCCTTGATCTGCGCGTTCCCGCCGACGCGGGACACGGAGAGGCCGACGTTGACCGCCGGTCGGACCCCGGCGTAGAACAGGTCGGCTTCGAGATAGATCTGGCCGTCGGTGATCGAGATGACGTTCGTCGGGATGTAGGCGGAGACGTCCCCGGCCTGCGTCTCGATGATCGGCAACGCCGTCAGCGATCCGCCCCCCTCGGCGTCGGAGAGCTTGGCTGCGCGCTCGAGCAGCCGGGAATGCAGATAGAAGACGTCGCCCGGGTAGGCCTCCCGCCCCGGCGGCCTGCGCAGCAGGAGCGAGAGCTGCCGGTAGGCGACAGCGTGCTTGGACAGGTCGTCGTAGATACACAGCGCGTGACGGCCGCTGTCGCGGTAATACTCCCCCATCGTGCATCCCGCGTAGGGGGCGATGAAGTTGATCGGGGCGGACTGGGCGGCGGTCGCGGAGATGACGATCGTGTAGTCCATCGCTCCGAACTGGCGGAGCTTCTCGACCACCTGGGCGACCGTCGACTGCTTCTGGCCGATCGCCACGTAGACGCAGATGACGCCGGCCCCCTTCTGGTTGATGATCGTGTCGAGGGCCACGGCGGTTTTCCCCGTCTGGCGGTCGCCGATGATGAGCTCGCGTTGCCCGCGGCCGATCGGGATCATCGAGTCGATCGCCTTGATGCCGGTCTGGAGCGGCTCCTTCACCGGCTGGCGCCTGACGATCCCCGGAGCAATGACCTCGATGCGGCGGAACTCCTTCGTCTCGATGGGCCCCCTGCCGTCGATCGGCTGCCCCAGGGAGTTCAACACGCGCCCGACCATCGCGTCCCCGACCGGCACCTCGACGATGCGGCCGGTGCGGCGGACGACGTCTCCTTCCTTGATGAGCTGGTCGTCTCCCAAAAGGGCGATGCCGACGTTGTCCTCCTCGAGGTTCAGCACAATCCCCCGGACGTTACTGGGGAACTCGAGAAGCTCCCCGGCCATCGCCTTTTCCAGCCCGTGGACGCGGGCGATGCCGTCCCCGACGGACAGGACGACGCCGGTCTCGGCGACGTCGACGCGGGTTTCGTAGCCCTTGATCTGGCTTTTGAGGATCTCCGTGATCTCATCTGCGCGGATGCTCATGGCGCTTGGCTCACCCCTTCTCTAGAATTTCCCGGATTTGCCGGATCTGCGTGCGTGCGCTCCCGTCGTAGACGGTAGAACCGACCTGGACGACCATCCCCCCCAGCACGTCCGGGTCGACTTTCTCCTCCAACACGACCTTCTTGCCGGTCTGCCCCTCGAGGACGGACTCGAGCAGCTCGCGCTGGGTGCCCGAGAGAGGCATCGGCACCAAGACCTCGACGCGCTCGATCCCCTCGCTCTGCTCGATCAGTCGGCGAAGCTCCGTCACGATCGGGGAGAGGATGTTCATCCTCCGTTTGTCGACCAGCAGAAACAGGAAGTTCCTCGTCGAGGGCAGGTACCCGTTGGGCCCGAGGGATGCTTCGAGGGCGGCTATCTTGTCCTGGCGGTTGATGTGGGCGGCTTCCATCACCTCACGCAGGAGGGGAATTTCGACGACCATTCTGTCGAACCGCTCCACCTCCTCCAGGATTCTGCGTAACGTCCCCTCTTCCCGGCCGATGGCGAACAGCGCGCGGGCGTACCTTCTTGCCAGGCTTCCTCCGATCACCGCACGATCTCCCGGATCCTGTCGATGTTCTCCCGCACCATCCGTTCCTGGTCCTCGGGGGTGATCGTCTTCGTCACGATCTCCCTGGCGGCCTGTGCGGAAAGCTCTGCCGCCTCTTTTCGGAGCTCGAGCCGCGCGTTCTTCACTTCCTGCTCGGCGGCGAACTGCACCTGGGCATGGAGACGTCCGATCTCGACCTGCGCCACTTCCCGCATCCGCCGGGTTTCCTCTTCGGCCTCGGCGTCCATCTTCCGGTTCATCTCAGCGATCTCCTTGGAGATTTTGTTCATGCGGACCTCGATCGCCAGGAGCTTCTCCGCCGCGGATGCCCTCGCCGCGGCCGCCTCGTCGATCGATTTCTTAAGCATCTCCGTCCGTTCCTTGAGATACGCTCCGACGGGCTTCCTCAGGAAATAGACGAGTACTCCCACCAGAATGCTGAAGTTCACGGCCTGCTTGAAAATTTCCCACCACGGGATTCCCGCAGCGACGCCCGCTTCGGACGCGGCGGGCGCGACGGCGGGCGCTAAAAGGAAACCAAGGAGGAGCAGGATCGCCCTCACGCCACACGCCTCCCGAGAACCTTCCCGGCGATCTCCTGCGAGAGGCGCGACACTTCGGCGCGCAGCACCCGGGCGGCATCTTCTTTCTCCGCGATGATCTCCCCTTTCATCTTGTCGATCTGCCGGTTGGTCTCTTCCATGACGGTTTCAATCCCCTTCCGCTCGGCCCGGGACGCTTCTTCCAGGCGTGCGCGTTTGCGGGCGAGGCTCTCAGCGGCTGCCTTCCGCCGGGACTCGTCATACTGCCGGGTTTTGGCCTCGGCCTCGGCGACAAGCCGTTTCGCTTCCTCCAGCGGCAGGACGGAAAGGTTCTCGCGTTCCTTAAACGTGGCGAGAACAGGCCGAATGAGAGTCACGGAAAGGACGAATGCCAGGAAGACCACCAGCCCCATCTGAAGAACGGCGAGCAGAGTAATGTCCAAAGTCTCAAGTATCTTAAGGACGAGTTCCATGGTACCGTCTCCCCCGGAATTCCCTGCAGGCTAGCGACAGGCGTTCAACAGATAAACAGGGAATTGGTATCACGGGAGGAAAGCCACTGTCAAGCGGTTAGTGGGGATTTGCCGCCCGTTTATCCGATCTCCAGGAGAGAAAAGAAGAAGGACGCCGCAGCAGTCTGCAACGCCCTTCTCTCCCTTGCGGTAGCCGCTTTCGCCTCCCGAAGGGTTCCTTCATCCGATCGGGGAGCGGAACGCGGTTCGCTTACTTCTTGGGTTCCTCCATCGGTTTTTCCATCCCGGCAGGCGGCATTGCCGCGTTGTCGGCAGGCATCATCGCCCCCTTGTCGGCAGGAGCGGGCTGCTCGGCGGGCGGCGGAGGAGGAGGAGGAGCTTCCTTCTTCGCACATGCTGCCAGACTAAAGGATGCGGCAAAGACCAGACTCAGGAACAGTGCCCATAACTTACGCATTGTTAACGCTCCTTTCCTATCGTGGTTTGTCCGTTTCCCGGATACAAAATGGTTGGCGGTTATGCGGCAAAATATAGCACATACCAACCGGGTTGCAACTGTTTTTTCCCCTTATTCCTAGTGCAGCGTCTCGCAAATAGGATGACGCACCGAGAGCGTCGATGCGCCGCTTCCGGCAAGGCGCGCGACTGAGGATGGCGGGGGACACTCCTGATTTTCTCGGCGAATAACCCGGGAGTGTCCCCCTCTGCGCAAGGACCGCAACGCAGCCGGAGCGGATGCAGCGGCGCTCGAATGCCAGGTTATTTGCGAGACGCTGCACTAGAGCTCGGCATCGTATTTCCCCCCAGCAAATCCCTGTTCCCCAGTGAATAGAATATCGCAGATCCTTGTGAACTCCTCCTCGGAGAAGTAGGAAACTTCTACCCTCCCCTTCTTCGTCGTCCCCCGGATGCGCACCCGCGTGCCCCCTCTCCGGGACAATCGATCCTCCAGGTCCTTAAGATGCAGGTCGCGGCGCTTCGGTTTGCGCGTCGACGCTTTTCTCTCCCCCTCCTGGTCCCTCTCCTGGCACATCCGCTCCGCCTCGCGCACGGAGAGCCCCTCGCGCAACACGGTCTCGAAAATCGCCAGGAGCCGGCCGGGGGGCGCCGACAGGAGCGCGCGCGCGTGCCCCGCGGAGAGGCGCCCGTCCACGACCGCCTGTTTCACGGCAGCAGGGAGCTTCAGGAGGCGGACCGTGTTCGCCACCGTGGCACGGTCCTTCCCTACACGCCGCGCGACTTCCTCGTGCGAGAGCGCGAAATCGGCGGATAGCCGATGGTACGCCTCCGCAAGCTCGATGGCGTTCAGGTCCGCACGCTGGACATTCTCCACCAGAGCGGCCTCGAGCGATTCCCGGTCGGAAAACTTCTTGACGATGGCGGGGATCGTCGTAACGCCTGCGGCCTGAGCGGCGCGCAGCCTCCGCTCCCCCGCGACGAGTTCGTACCCGGCATTCGTGGGGCGAACGAGTATGGGTTGCAGAATCCCTTTCTCCCGCACGGACTCGACCAGGTCCCGCAGCTCTCCCGCGGGAAAAGACCGACGGGGCTGCTGGGGGCCGGCCCAGATTTCGTTTATCGGGATGTGCAGGAAGACGGGCTCCCGTTCGACAGGGCCCGGGAGAAGGGCCGACAAACCTCTTCCTAGAACCTTCCTTTTCAGCGGATCGGGTTTTCGCTCCATCGGCTCACCATCTCTTTGGCGAGTTCGAGGTATGATGCTGCCCCGCGCGAACTCACCGCGTACAGGATCGCCGGTTTCCCGAAGGACGGGGATTCGGAAAGCCGCACGTTTCGATGTATAACTGTTTGAAATACTTGAGAATTTAGGTTTCCCCGCGCTTCCGCGGCGACCTGGTGCGACAGGTTGTTTCGGGAATCGAACATGGTGAGGAGGATACCCTCCACCCGGAGAGAGGGGTTGACCTACCCCCGGATCTTCTCGATGGTCCGGTAAAGGTTTCCCAGGCCTTCGAGGGCGTAATATTCGCACTGCAGGGGAATCAGCACAGACCTTGCCGCGCACAAGGCGTTGACGGTCAGTAACCCCAGGGACGGGGGACAGTCGATGAGGATCACCTCATACCGCTCCACAAGGGGGCGCAATGCCTCGCGAAGCCGCGTCTCCCATCCCTCCCGGCCGACCAGCTCGATCTCCGCGCCGATCAGGTCGGCCGTTGCAGGAAGAAGGTGTAGAAACGGGAGATCGGTTTCGCAGACCGCCTCGGTAGCCGGGAGCTCGGTCATCACCACGCGGTAGATGTTCTTGTCATCCTCTCCCCTGGGGGGGCCGCCCACCCCCGACGTTGCGTTCGCCTGAGGGTCCAGGTCCACGAGGAGGGTCCTCTTCTCCATCACCGCGAGGGAAGCGGCAAGATTGACCACCGTGGTGGTCTTGCCCACCCCCCCCTTCTGGTTGGCAACGGCGATGACGTGGGTCAACTGTTCCCTTTCCGAAAGCCTTCGATATCGGGCGATTTCGGGAAATACGGTATATGTACCATGCCGGGCGACACGGAAGGAACGAATTTCTTCCGGCCTTCCGCCCGGCCCGCTGGCCGAAGTCGGAACCTCCTCGCCGGGACGCACCCGGGTTTCCTCCGCGGTTCTCCTCTTTCCTTCACGGGATCCGGATCTCCCGGATCTCCCGGAAACCCATTCGCAAAGGGAGTTCGTACCGTACGGTGCGTTCCTGGGCATCCTCCGGAGGGAAGAAGCCCTCTTTCCCATGGGATTTCTTCCTCCCCTTTCCGGGCCCCTTCATCAGGAGAACGCGCCCCGCCGCAGCGATGTAGGGGCGGAGAACGGTCACGGCCGCCTCGGGGGGGAGGGTGGCCCGGGTGACGATATGCTCGAATGTCCCGATGGGGAGGCGGCGATTCCTTTCCAGGCGGGACTGCACAACATCCGCGTTAGCAAGGGAGAGCCTCCGGAGGATGTGCGACAGGAATGCGCATTTTTTCCCCGAGGACTCCAGGAGAAGGAATCGGGACCCGGGCAGGACGACTGCCAGGGGAATCCCGGGGTATCCGGCCCCCGAGCCAAAGTCCAGGATCCGTCCGGGAAACGGGGCAAAACGAAGCAGGAGAAGGGAGTCCAGGATGTGCTTGACGGCAACTTCCGCCGGTTCGGTGATGGCCGTGAGCCGGATCGACCGGTTCCATCGGAGCATCTCCCGGGCGTGGTCGACAAGTTTCTCCACTGCCGGCAGCGGAACGGAAAGACCTGCCCCGGTGATCAGACCGGCGAGAATATCGCTCGAGGGTACCGGGATATCAGTGGGCGGGGACACTCTCACAGGGGACACTCCTGGGTTTATAACAGGGGACACTCCTGTTTCATTCGACGAGAAACCCAGGAGTGTCCCCGCTAAATGGAGTGTCCCCGCTCAACAGAAGGAACGTCCCCGTGATCTCTCGTGGCCCCTGTTTCACGTGGAACACCTTATTGCCTAACAGTGGCCGCCCTCCCCTTCGTAAGCGCGACGAGAAGGAGAGACACCGCCGCCGGGGTGACCCCGGGGATCCGGCTGGCGTGCCCGATCGAGGCAGGCCTAACCCGGACGAGCTTTTCCCGGACCTCGGTCGACAGGCCGTAGACCGATTCGAAGGAGAAATTCCCGGGGAACCTCATCTCTTCGTATTTTTTCAGCTTTTTCGCATCCTCCTCCTGGCGGCGGATATACCCGTCGAACTTGACGATGAGTTCCGCCTGGGCAACCACCTCCGGGGAGAATCGCGAAAGATCCGGATCGTGCGCCACGAGGAGGGCGGCCGTCACCTCGGGCCGGCGCAGCAATTCCGCGTACGGGATCCCGGGACGGGCCGGCGCACCTCCCGCCTCCACGACGGCCTGCGCCAGCGGGTGCCCCGAAGAGACGCGGGACGTCCCGAGGGCGGACAGCAGCGAAGACAGCCCCTCCCGCTTCTCGCAGAAGTTCCGGTATCGCTCCCCGGAGAGCAACCCCATCCGGTACCCGGTTTCCGAAAGACGCAAATCGGCATTGTCCTCCCGCAGTAATAGCCGGTATTCGGCCCGGGAGGTGAACATCCGGTACGGCTCCTGGGCCCCCTTCGTGACTAGATCATCAATTAAAACACCTGTGTACGCCTCGCTGCGGCTGAATACAACGGGCTCTTCTTCCCGCACTCTCCGCGCCGCGTTGATCCCGGCGACGATTCCCTGCGCCGCGGCTTCCTCGTACCCGCTGGTGCCGTTGATCTGCCCGGCGTGGAACAGGTTCTTTACGATCTTCGTTTCGAGGGAGGGATACAGCTGCACCGGGTCGACGAAATCGTACTCGATGGCGTACCCCGGGCGGACGATCTCCACCTCTTCCAGGCCGGGAATGGTCCGGAGCATTTTCAACTGGATGTCGTAAGGGAGGCTTGTCGCAACCCCGTTCGGGTAATACTCGGCGGTGCGCAGACCTTCCGGCTCCAGGAAGACGTGATGGCGCTCCTTGTCGGCGAATCGGACCACCTTGTCCTCAATGGAGGGGCAGTATCTCGGCCCGATCCCCTGGATCACCCCGGAATAGAGAGGGGAGCGCGAAAGACCGGACCGGATCGCCTCGTGGGTCCTCGCGTTCGTGTGCGTGACGTAGCAAGGAACCTGAGGTCGGCGAATCTCTTTGTTTTCAAAGGAAAAAGGAACGGGGGGATCGTCTCCGTATTGTCGTTCGGTCCGGGAGAAATCTATCGTTTTCCCGTCCAGCCGGGGGGTGGTACCGGTCTTGAGCCGCCCGACGGAGAATCCCAGTTCCCGCAGGGAGTCGGATAGCTTCATCGCGGGGAAATCCCCTGCCCTCCCCGCCGGGAAATGCACCATCCCGATGTGGACAAGTCCCTTGAGAAAGGTGCCGGTGCACAGGATAACCGTTTTCCCCCGGTACCGGATTCCCAGGTTCGTTTCGACACCTGACGCCTCCCCCCCTTCCGCGAAGACGGCGTCGACCATGGCCTGCTTGACATCCAGCCCATAGGTGCTCTCCAACACCTGCTTCATCCGGAGGCGATAGAGTTGCTTGTCGGCCTGTGCCCGGGACGATCGGACCGCCGGCCCCTTGCTCGTGTTCAGCTGGCGGAACTGGATCCCCGTCGCGTCGATATTTTTCGCCATCTCGCCGCCCAGTGCGTCGATCTCCCGGACGAGATGTCCTTTGGCCAACCCGCCGATCGCGGGGTTGCACGACATGAGCCCGATGGCATCGGCGTTGATCGTGAGGAGGAGGGTGGAACACCCCATCCGGGCGGCGGCCAGGGCGGCCTCGCAGCCGGCGTGCCCTCCGCCGACAACGACTACATCATATTCCTTCGGGTATTCGTAGATGTTCACTGCTATCCCCCCCCTGTTTCACGTGGAACGCCTTCCCCCTCCGGAAACATCCCTTCTGTTGAGCGGGGACACTCCCAGGTTTCTCGTCGAATGAAACAGGAGTGTCCCCGGTGAGTGTCCCCGATTACTATTTCCCTATGCAAAACGTGTCGAAAATGGCGTTTAGCACTTCTTCGGGGGCGATCTCCCCGGTAAGTTCGGCAAGCGCCTGCGCCGCGTCCCGGACGTCGGAGGCGATGAATTCCAGCGGAAGGCCTCTTCCGGCCGCCTCCTGTCCCCGCTCCAGCGCAGCGTCCGCCTTTCTGGCCGCATCGAGGTGGCGGAGGCGGGTCAGCGGCGCCTCGGCCATTATAGCATCCTCCTCCGGGGCGATCTCGCGGGCGATCGTCCCGAGAAGGCCGTCGACTCCCTCCCCGGTCTTCGCCGATAACGGAAGTGTCCCGCCGTTCCCCGGACCCCGAAAGCGGGCCCCGTCCTCGGCAACCGTGAGGTCCCGCTTGTTCAGGAGAACCAGATGGGGGCGCCCCGCCACTTCCCGGTACGCATCGAAATCTCCCTCGTGCGCCGGGCGGCTCCCGTCGAGAACGAACAGGGTAAGATCCGCCCCGGCGATGATCTCCCGGCTCCGCCTGACCCCTTCCCGTTCCACCGGGTCCGAAGCCTCCCGCAATCCCGCGGTGTCGACCAGCCGCAGGGGAATCCCCGACAGGGAAATTTCCCCGGAGAGGTAGTCCCGCGTGGTGCCCGGGATCTCCGTTACGATCGCCCGCTCCTCCCCCAGGATGCTGTTCAGAAGTCGCGACTTCCCCACATTGGCCACCCCTGCGATCGCCACGGTCGCCCCGTCCCGGTACCGGTGTCCCCGGGCATACGACGCGAGCTGCCGCCTGACTCTGTACCTTAAATCTGATACCCGTGCTTGGAGTTGTTCGTGATTCAGGGGAGGGATGTCCTCCTCCTCGGAAAAATCGATGGAAGACTCCAGGAGCGTGAGAAGCGATACGATTTCCGATCGGAGGGGGGAGATCGTATCCCGGATGCCTCCTTTGAGCTGCCGAAGGGCCGCCCGGGCCGCCCCTGCCGTCCTCGCCGCGATCAGGTCGGCCAGTGCCTCCGCTTGGGTGAGGTCCATCTTCCCGTTTTGGAATGCGCGCCGGGAGAATTCCCCGGGAGCGGCGGGAACGGCCCCGTAGTCACATGCCGCGGCGCCGGCCCGCTCCACAAGCAAGGGGTTGCCGTGGAGATGGATTTCCGCCACGTCCTCTCCGGTGAAGCTTTCCGGCGCGGGGAAGAATACGACGAGGGCGGAATCGATCTCCTCCCCCTCCCCGCCGCGGACCGGACACCGAAGCAGCGTGCGGGGGGAAACCTGGGAAGGATCTACCCCGGTCATCCGAAACGCGATGGGAAACGCATCCGGGCCGGAGAGGCGCAGGAGGGAAACGGCGCCGGCGCCGGCGGGGGTTACGGGGGCCACAATCGTCGTCCCGCCGTCGTCGCCTGCCACCCCCCGCTGTCCCGTGTGAGCCCGGGGCCGGTGGTCGTCCACGGGTTCCTCCTTGGGGGGCGTTAGCCCGGTGAGAAATGCGGGCCCGGCCCTTACGCCCGTGCCGCCTTTTCCGCTTCGGCCTGCCGGTTCTGTATCAGCTGCTGGCCGATGCTCAGCAAATTGTTCACGAGCCAATAGATCGTAAGACCTGTCGGGAACCCCCAGAACATGAAGGTGAAGATGAGGGGCAGGAAGAGCATCATCTTCTGCTGGGCGGGGTCCATCCCGCCGGAGGGCGTCATCCTCTGCTGGACGAACATCGAAACACCCATGAGCAATGGAAGCACGCGGATCGGGAGGGTATACCCCGCCACCGAGAGGTCCCACAGATGCTCGGGGGCGGACAGGTCGTTGATCCACAGCATGAACGGGGCGTGGCGAAGCTCGATCGCCACGAGCAGCCCCTTGTAGAGCGCGATGAATACCGGAATCTGGAGCACCATCGGCAGGCAGCCGCTCAAGGGGTTGATCTTGTACGTCTTGTAGAGATTCATCGTCTCCTGCTGCTGCCGCGCCTTGTCGTCCTTGTACTTCTCCTTGATCTGTTTCATAACGGGCCCGAGTTCCTGCATCTTCTTCATCGAGGCCATCGATTTCTTCGTAAGGGGATAGAAGGCGATCTTGATCAGAATCGTCAGGATGATGATGTCGATCCCGTAATTTCCCGTAAACCGGTTGAAGATGGTGAGGAGCCACACGAGGGGCATCGCCAGGAGGGAGAACCATCCGTAGTCCACCAGCTTCTCCATGTCTTTGCCGGTAGCGGCCAGGAGGTTGTACTCCTTCGGCCCCATGAAGGCGTGGACGGAAAAGGAGACCGCCTCCTGCGGCCCCAGAACCGCCGCAGAACCGGCAAGGGCAAGTCGTACCCCCTCCTCTCCCAGCAGGGAGACCCCCTCGAGACGCCATTCCTTCCCGGGGATGGCGATCAGGGTGAAATACTTGGCGTCGGCGGCCGCCCATTGAACCGGGACCTTGTCGATCCCCCCCTTCCGGATCTTCTTGAAGTTGATACGCTCTACTTTCCCGCCGGCGTCCACCACGGCTCCCTTGAAGGAATAGGAATCGCCGCCCAGCTCCCCCGTGAAGACCTGGGAAAGCTCGATCCCGGGCGTGAGCCTGACCGATCCCGCACTCCCGTTGGATACCTTTTGGGCCACGTCAAAATCGTACCGGCCGCCGGCGAATGTGTACTCGCGAAAAATGCGGACTCCGCGCGCGGAACTCCACGACAGGGAGAGGGTCTTTTTTTCCCCCGCCCCGACGGACAGTTCGTCCGGCGCGTCCGTGGCAAATACCGGCAGCTCGGGGAAGGCCGGCTGGCTTTCGGCCAGGTACAGGTCGAGGGGAAGCGGACGGACCGCCCCGGAACCGATGATGTCCAAGGGTTTCCCCTTCGGGCCGGGATGTTCGTTGTACCGGCTCAGGAAAAACGACTGGATCCCCCCCCCGGCGGTGGACACGGTCGCGGTGTACAGGGGGGTCCGAACGATAATCCACCGAAGCGGATTCTCCCGGCCGGGGACAAGCCCACCGGGCGCCGCAGGCGGTGTGCTCGGACGGGCAGGGACCCTTTCCACGCCGGAGGCATTGTCCCCGGCGCTCTCTCTCACCGTCTCCTGCTGCTTTGCGGGCGTCGGTGTGCCTTCTCGCCGGGGGCCGAACAGCTGCTGGTAGGCAAGCATAATGGCGACCGACAGAACGATCGCCAGAATCATCCTTTTTTCCATCGATACCTCGTGCCGAAAAGCTGGATTCGCCGCGGTTCGTCCAGGCCCCCGGGATGAAAGGGATGGCACCGCAGGACCCGCCACATCCCGTCCAGAATGCCCACCAGTGTGCCGTTCAGACGGAGAGATCCGATCGTGTACTCCGAACAGCTCGGGTAGAAACGGCAGCAATCACCGAGAAACGGGGATACCAGCCGCTGGTAGCCGCTCAGGAGGGTTATCGGGATGTCTCTTGTTTTCACGGAAACGGTTCCCTCTTTTTTCCCCAACGAAGCTCTATCGCGGAAAGGAGCTCGGCGGAAACCGATGCGAGATCCGCATCCCGGGGTGCTTTCCTCGCTACGATGGCCGTTCGGGTCCCCGGCGGGAAAACACGCTTGTTGTGCCGGTAGAATTCCCGGAGGAGACGCTTTACCCGGTTCCGAACCACCGCGTTTCCCACCCGCCGGCCGACGGAGATTCCGATTTTCCTGGGAACGGGGACGCTTCCCTCTCCCCCGGAGGCGCGGAAATCCCGGTAGATGCTGTAGTGCGGTGTGGATGCGCGCTCCCCCCGGCGAACCACGTCCCGGTATTCTCGGTCGGTGCGCAGCATTTCCGCCTTTGACAGCCGAATACTTACCACCCGCGTCCGGGCCTTCCCCAACCCGGATAAGGTTACTTCTTGCCGCTGACCGAAACGGCGAGCCGCTTCCGCCCCTTCGCACGGCGTCGGGATATGACCTGCCTCCCCGCCGCAGTCGACATCCGGCGGCGAAATCCATGAGTTCGCAGCCGCCGCCTGTTGTGCGGCTGGTAGGTACGTTTCATCCTGGAACACTCCTTCCCCGGTACGTACACGCTTCCCTGGAAAAAAGACAAGATATTCCGTTTGTTCCGCCCGTGTCAACCATGATTTTCCTAGTTATGGTACACTGCGCACGCCGTGAGCCGAAACCGAACGACGCGTCTTTCCCCCCTGCGCAGGCTCCTGTCGTTTCCCCTTCTACAGTCCGGGAGGAAGAAGAAAGGCGCCCCTGCTTCCGAGGAGGAACTCCTCTTCGAGCTGGCGGGCCTCAACCCGGAAAACCTCCTCTTCGGCCGGTTCCGGCCGGAGGAAGTCCGGGAGCGGCTCCGGGACGCGGGCATCCTCGAGGGGCTCGCGCGCCGGGGGTACCACGATCCCATCCTCGCGCTCTCGTGTGCGGACCCGGAGGAGCAGCGCGTCTGCCTGTACGCGGGGAGGAAGTCCCGCGAACGTCTCCTCATGGAAGTTCGGGTCCAGGTCCGCGCGTTCCGTCCCGGCAAGCCGATCGGACCGTTCCCCGAGGGGACCGTCTTTCGCATGCTCCTCATCCACTGGCTCGCCCTTTCCGACCCGGAACGTCCGTTTTCGATCGACCGCCCCCGGCTCCCCGGGCAGGAGCGACCGGGCCTGGGGCTCATTTCGGAATGCCTGTCCCTTCTCCGGCAGATCGGAGAGGAGTTCCTTCTCGACGGCATTCTCGACGTCCCCGATCATTTTCACGCCGCTCTTATCTACTCCCGGAAATTTCGGTTCCTCGACCCGCGAGCCGAGGGGCGGTTCCAGGCGATGGCCCGGGACCTCAGGGGGATTCCCCTCGCGCTCGCCTCGGAGGCCGTCCAGGAAGGGTGCCTGATCGACACCGGTACCGGCCTGCCTGTCCCCTGGGAGCCCGCGGAGCAGGTTATGCCGCTGCGCGAACCCCTTCGCCGCCATTTCCGATCCTCCGCGTTCCGACGCGTCCGCGACGAGGTCGGTTCGGCCCTCCGAGTGGGCGTGGACTGGGATCAATACCGGTCTAAAATCGCCGCGAAGGGACGATCGGGAAAATATCCTTGATTCCTCTTTTCGGGGTATGGTACCCTTCCTTCGCCTTAAGCCTGACAGCGTGGCGGAATCCTACCTCTTCCGAATCGATAGTACGCACGGGTCAAACGGAGAAAACCTCCGGAGTTAACACATTAAACTTGTTGATTTACATGTTGTTTTTGTCTTTTCCACAGATGTGGATAACCGTGTTGGCAACTCTTCGGAGGGGAACCACCTTAACCGCCCGACAATGAATACGATTTTCCTTCTATCAACTGTTGTACGACACCCCAGGAGGTAGGAAATCCGGTGACTTCCCGGGCGTGGGAAAAAGTACTTACCCAACTGAAGAACAATGTGAGTGACCAGGTGTTCGAAACCTGGTTGCGCCCGCTGCGTTTCGTCTCCCGGGAAGGGTCTCTTCTCTTGGTGGCGACGCCCCACAAGTTCTTCAAACAATGGATCGAGGAAAACTATATGCCCAAACTCGAGGAGGCCGCCCGAAAGGAGTTCGGGGGCAGCTTCTCCGTTGAGATCGTGGTGGGAAGCGAGGAGGAAGGGGAGGAAGGGCGGTCGGCAAATCCTCCGGAATTATCCCTGAATGGCCACCGGGATGCGAAACAACAGAAATCGAAGATGCGCAACGGGGAACTCAACCCGCGGTATACCTTTGACCGATTTGTCGTGGGCGCGGGAAACCAGTTTGCCCACGCCGCCTCCTTCGCCGTGGCGAGCGACCCCGCCAAGAGCTACAACCCGCTCTTCCTTTACGGAGGCGTCGGCCTAGGCAAAACCCATCTGCTCCACGCCATCGGGAATCTCTCCCAGGACTGCAACCCCCGCGTCCAGGTGTGCTATATCACCGCCGAGAAGTTCACCAATGAACTCATCTTCTCTCTTCGGACGAACCGGATGCCGGACTTCAAGGAGAAATACCGTAACGTGGGCATGCTCCTGGTGGACGACGTCCAGTTCATCGCGGGGAAGCAGCGTACGCAGGAGGAGTTTTTCCATACCTTCAACGACCTCTATTCCTCCCGGAGACAGATCGTCGTATCCAGCGACAAGTTCCCGAAGGAGATACCCGACCTGGAGGAGAGGATCCAGTCGCGGTTCGAGTGGGGTCTCGTGGCGGACATCCAGCCGCCAGACCTGGAGACGAGGCTCGCGATCCTGAACCGGAAGGCGGAGGCCGACCAGATCCCTCTTCCCCCCGACGTCTCCCTGTTCCTCGCAACCATGAGCAAGAACAACATCCGGGAGTTGGAGGGGTTTCTCATTCGGATCGGAGCGCACGCCTCCCTCACCAAGCGGGAGATCAACATGGACCTGGCCCGCGAAGTGCTTTCCCGCCTCCTGGAATCCGCGGGGCGTGAAATCTCCCCGGACGCCATTCTGAAGGCCGTATCCGAACACTTCGGGGTGAAGGTCTCCGATCTGCGCTCAGCTCGCAAACACAAGGTGGTAGCCCACCCGCGGCAGGTCGCCATGTTCCTCATGCGGGAAATGACCCAATGCTCCTTCCCCGATATCGGACAGCGCTTCGGCGGCCGTGATCATTCCACCGTCATGTACGCCGTAAAAATGATAGAGAAAAAAACCAAAGACGATGTATCGTTAAGAAACAGCATCGAGGCGCTGCGCAAATCGATCAACGGATAACCCTGTGGGGGAATTGCGCATGAATTGTTTCTCCCCGGACCCCGGGTCTGCGTCACCCGGATTGTGCGCAGGTTGTGCCCCGGGTTTTCGAAAGGAGACGGCGGACTTCCTCATGCTATTCACAATTCCACATCCTCTACTGATACTACGGTCTTTATTAATAATAAATAAAAGAAGAGGGTGACGATGAACTTTACCGTGGATCGTGACCAGTTCGAGGGTATTCTTGCCCGTATCCAGGGAGTGGCGGAAAGGCGCCACACCATGCCGATCCTGTCGCACACGCTTCTCAACGCGGGCCCGAAAGCAGGACCGACGGGAAGTCCGGGACTTACGCTTGTCGCTTCCGACCTGGAGATCGTTGTTCGCTGCTCTCAGTCACTGGACGTGATCGAACCCGGTTCCGTCGCTCTCCCGGCGCGGAAACTCTTCGACATCGCAAAGGTTCTCCCCAAAGGACCGGTCACCGTGGCAGGGCGCGAGGGGAATTACGTGGAAATCTCCGCGGGGCGGGGCCATTTCCGCCTGGCGGGTCTGGGCAGCGAGGAATTTCCGGAGATGCCGGAAAGACCGAAGGGAAAACATGTCCCCGTGGATTCGGAGACGTTTCGCAAGCTGGTCGACCGCGTCAGCGCTTTCGCGACCGGCGATGAGACGAGGTACAACCTTTCGGGAATCCTCCTGGAACGACAGGAAGAGGAAGGAAAGACGATTCTCCGTATGGTAGCGACGGACGGGCACCGACTCGCGATAGCGGACGAGGAGGTACCGAACCTCGGAGGTCTCCTGGGGGAAAGACGCGTGCTCGTCCCGCGAAAAGGGCTGATCGAGATCCGGAAGCTCTCCGACGGAGGACCGGGCTCCCTGGAGCTATCTGCCACGGACAAGTTCCTCTTTGCCGGGAAGGGAGATACAGAAGTATGGGTGCGCCTTCTCGATGCGGAATTCCCGGATTACCGACAGGTCATGCCCAAGGAAAACCGGATCGTGGCGAGTGTACCCCGGGGAACGTTCCTCGAGGTCCTGAAACGGGTAAGTGTCATGGCGCCCGACAAGGTGAACAGCGTAAAGCTTTCGTTTTCGGGGAAACAGCTGGAGGTGTCCACTACCAGCCCGGATCTTGGCGAGGCGCGCGATTTGCTGCCAATCGAGTTCGAGGGAGAACCGGTCAAGGTCGGATTCAACGGTCGATACCTTCAGGATGCGCTCGGCGGGATCTCCGAGGATACGGTTCGAATCGAACTCAAGGATGAGGTGTCCCAGGTGATCGTGCGGCCGGCGACCGATAAAAACTATCTTGCCATCATCATGCCGATGAGGATTCTGTAAGCCGGGAGGACGCGGGGAACCACCCTCCGTCCGCCCTTTTCTCTCCGGAAAAACTCGTCCCCCCCGGCCAATCCGTAGTATGATAGACCGATTAATCTCTCGAGGGCAGAATACCCATGGCGAACCGTTCTGACGATATTGCCAGAAACGGCAACGGGGCGGATGAGTACACCGGCGATAATATTAAGGTTTTAAAGGGTCTGGAGGCCGTCCGGAAACGGCCGGCCATGTATGTCGGGAGCACGGATTCCCACGGGCTCCACCACCTCGTCTACGAAGTCGTGGACAACGCCATTGACGAAGCAATGGCCGGGCACTGCGACAACATCCAGGTCACCATCCATAAGGACGATTCCGTTACCGTGGACGACAACGGCCGGGGAATCCCTGTCGACGTGATGGAGGGAGAGGGGAAGCCCGCCATCGAGGTGGTACTGACCACCCTGCACGCCGGCGGGAAGTTCGACAAGGCGTCCTACAAGGTTTCGGGTGGGTTGCATGGGGTAGGCGTCTCCGTGGTGAATGCCCTGTCCGAGGAGCTCGAGGCGGAGGTACGCCGGGACGGGGTCGTCCACCGGATCCGGTTCTCGCGGGGCGAGACGGTGTCGCCCCTCGAGGCGACGGGCAAATCCCGTAAGACCGGCACCAAGGTGACGTTCCGGCCCGACACGGAGATCTTCACCGAAACCGAATTTTCCTTCGATATCCTTTCCGGAAGGCTCCGCGAGCTTTCGTTTCTCAACGCGGGGCTTCGGATCTCCATCCTCGATGAACGAAGCGGCAAGTCCCACGAGTTCCAATACAAGGGGGGCATCGTCTCCTTCGTCCAGCACCTGAACCGGAACAAGACCCCCCTGCACCCCAAGCCGATCTTCGTGGAAGGGGAGAGGGAGGGAGTCCAGACCGAGGTCGCCTTCCAGTACAACGATTCCTACCAGGAGACTGTCTTCTCCTTCGCGAACAACATCAACACCCACGAGGGGGGAACGCACCTCATCGGCTTCCGCTCCGCGATGACCCGGGCGATCAACCAGTACGCGAACACCGGGAACTTGCTCAAGGGCGTCAAGGAAAACCTGACCGGGGACGACGTACGCGAGGGACTGACCGCAGTCGTTTCCGTGAAGGTGCCCGAGCCCCAGTTCGAGGGACAGACCAAGACCAAGCTCGGCAACAGCGAAGTCAAGGGGCTTGTCGATTCGC
>JBAULH010000238.1:0-1543 GCA_049578085.1 Candidatus Deferrimicrobiaceae bacterium | reverse complement strand
CTCCTTATCAAGTACTTTGATCAGTCTCACCTTGTTCTTTTTGTTTTTGACGTTTATCAATTTCATCCTTGAATCTTTCGGCAAACTCTGTTCGAAAAGCTTCGATTTCCATGGCCTCGTCATGCTTGCCCAAAAAGGTCAGGGCCATCCCCTTGAATACCTGGGCTTCTTTGATCTCCGGGTTTATGGCCAGTGCATCATCAAAGTACGGCAGGCTTTCATCGTATTTTTGCAGACCCAGCAAAGCATGCCCTTTGGCAGTTATAGCGTATACATTGTCGGCTTGTTTTTCCAGAATTTGATCTAAAATTACAATGGACTCATCACAGCGGCCCATATCGTTCAATGCTAAGGCCTTCAGCTGCAAGGCTGACACGTTTCCCGGCCTGATCGCCAACTCTTTGTCGCAGCAAAACACCACTTCTTCCAAAAACCCCCTTTCGGCCAATTTCGAGGCACCTTCCATCCAGGTGATCTTGTCTTCAAAACTAACGTCGATGACTTTCATCATCACAGCCTCGTAGGTCTGCTCAACGGCCAGATACCCGGATCGCGCCATGGGCACGTCATGACCGGGAAGGATATTTTCAATCTCTTTTTTCATGAGCTGCTTTAGCCCGTATAAGTAATGATCGAATTTTCCGCCGCCGGCTTTGTCGGCATCTGCCATGGTGCTAGGCAGTACGGTATCGCCGGTAATGGCCGTTTTGGTCGCTTGATTATAAAGACAGATACTGTCAATGGTATGGCCGGGTGTATGAATCGCCTCCCATTCAAAGCCGCTTAAATCAAGGGTTTCCCCTCCTTTGATTTCGGTTGGGGTGAATCCGTTTTCTTGCAATGTTTTTTTAAACTCCATTGGACCGGCAGCATGCATAATGATTTCGATCTCTTTTTTTTCCCATATCGGAGGATATCTCAAAAATTCAAATACGCCCATGCAGTGATCTCTATGCCCATGGGTGAGAACGATCTTTTTGATGTCCATAATACTGAACCCTAATTTTTCAAGTTCATTAAATATGGTATAATCATTTCCCGGATCTACGATGGTGAGGTAATCCCCTGCCAACGCATAGACATTACTTGAATGATGATACCCGATGAGAAATTTGCTCTTTTCAAAGACCGGGTGGTCAATTTTCATAATTTCGGCAATGGACAGCCATCCAGGATGAGCCGGTTCTTCTTCGGGATATACTTCATCCTCTACCAGCGGCATCTGGTTTTCTTCTTTTTTGGTTTCTTCAGTCATTTTGTTTCCTTTATAAACCTTTTAAGTATTAAGTATTCAGGGGTCAGGAATCGGGGATCAGGTTTTTTCTTGCCTGACATCTGGCCCCTAACACCAGACACCTGATTAATACATAAAGGCCGAAATAACAAGCCTAAATTTCGGACAAAATGGCAAAAAAATCCCCCTCTCCGGGCAAGCCGAAAAGGGGGCTTGGTATTGCAATTGTGCCCCTCCCCTGCGAGCAGGGGAGAGAGTTTTTGGTTATGGGTTTATGACGGCTATCCGATATAGTCCAGAGTATAAGCC
>JBAULH010000237.1:0-6813 GCA_049578085.1 Candidatus Deferrimicrobiaceae bacterium | reverse complement strand
GCCTCTTTCAGCGGATACACGACCAGGCCACTCAGCACGCCGGGGCCAAGCGGGTGAAGCCGGAATTCGAATCGCGTGACGATACCGAAGTTTCCGCCGCCTCCCCGCAGTGCCCAAAACAGGTCGGAGTTCTCCCGCCCGCTGGCCCTCACGAAACGGCCCTCGGCGGTGATGACATCCACGGCCAGAAGATTATCGATCGTCATGCCATGCTTGCGCGAGAACCACCCGAACCCCCCCCCGAGCGTGAGACCGGCGACACCGGTCGTGGAGTTGATGCCGAGTGGGGTAGCAAGTCCAAAGGCCTGCGCCTCCGCATCGAAATCCCCGAGGGTCGCTCCGGGCTCGACATGTGCGACACGCGCCTCCGGATCGACACGGACCGATCGCATGCCGGAAAGGTCGATCAGCAGTCCCCCTTCGCATACGGCGCTTCCGGCGATATTGTGCCCTGCCCCCTTGACAGACGTCATCAGACCGTGGGTACGCGCGAAGTCGACCGCTCGCTTGATGTCATTCACCCCCGCGCAGTGGACGACCAAGGCCGGTCGTCGGTCGATCATGGCGTTCCATACGGTTCGTGCCTTGTCGTAGCCGTCGTCTCCCGGGGAAAGTAAGGCCCCACGCAGATCGGCTTTCAGGCTCTCGATTGCCGATCCGTCCAGCGTCACGGAGTCCCCGTCGCTGCGCTGAATGCTCCATGTCGTCATGGCTTGTCGCCTCCTGTGAATACGATATGAGGTTGGAAACCAACCAGCAAACCGTCAGCTTCCCGCTCCGGCCAGGCCCCCAAGTACCGGGATACGCGTAGGAGACGGACAGACGTTTCCCGATAAGATTCTGCAGGCAACCCATTTGGTTCCTTTCGTGGAGGAAAAAAGGTCCGGGCACCCGGAAAAGGATGCCCGGATCGGATTTGCTTGTGCTGAAGGGGGGACTCGACCCCCACGGCAGATGGTCTGTGCGACATCCAGATCACCGTAGACACCTACGGGCACCTGATCCCCGGGGCGAACCGCGAGGCGGTCAAGCGGCTGACCGCGATGGTCGAAAATCCGCAACCCATACGCAAGCAGGAAGAAAAAAGGGGTCAGGCGGAATCGCCTAACCCCCTGAAACGATTGGTGGGCCACGAAGGATTCGAACCTTCAACCTCCTGATTAAGAGTCAGCTGCTCTGCCGGGTTGAGCTAGTGGCCCGAAAAAGTTTAACAACGTCCCCTTACTGTACATCCCCCTGCTGTTGGATGGCGCGCCTGGGAGGAATCGAACCTCCGCACCCGGCTCCGGAGGCCGGTGCTCTATCCCCTGAGCTACAGGCGCCTTTTCCCGAAATAGCAATAAATGGGGTGAGTGACGGGGATTGAACCCGCGGCCACCAGGGCCACAACCTGGTGCTCTGCCAACTGAGCTACACTCACCACCTGACAAACGGCAAGGAAAGATTATACAAACCGGGCCGTGGGGGGTCAACGGGAATCCGGTCCACCCGCGATGATGCCGGACGATCTCGGGGGCGAAAGACGCCACCACCCGCAGTACGGGGACGTTCCTGAACGGTTCATACCACCGGAAAGTTCAGGAACGTCCCCGTTTTGCTACGGCCGGAACCGGCGCAGGCGGAGGGCGTTCGAGACGACGGTGACGGACGACAGCCCCATCGCCGCAGCGGCGAGGACGGGGGAGAGCAGCACCCGGAAATGGGGGAAGAGGACCCCCGCCGCCACCGGTATGAGCACCACGTTGTAGGCGAACGCCCAGAACAGGTTCTGGCGGATGTTGCGGAGGGTGGCGCGGCTTAACGCGATGGCCGTCGCCACACCCTTCAGGTCTCCGCTCATCAGTACGATATCGCCCGATTCGATCGCGATGTCCGTGCCCGTGCCGATCGCCATCCCGACGTCGGCCTGTGCCAGAGCCGGCGCGTCGTTGATCCCGTCTCCCACCATCGCGACAATTTTCCCTTCGGACTGGATCCGCCGCACTTCCTGCGCTTTCTGGTCCGGCAGGACGTCCGCGCGAACACGCTTGATCCCGGCCAGCGTGGCCACCGCCTCTGCCGTTTTCCGGTTGTCCCCGGTCAGCATCACTACGTCGAGTCCCATTCCGCGCAGGACGCTGATCGCTTCAGGGGCCCCTTCCTTTATCTCGTCGGCAACCGCCAGGACCCCCGAGCCCTTTCCGTCCACCCCGACGAAAATGACCGTGATCCCCGACTCAGAGAATCCCTTCGCGTCGGAAAGGAGCATCGACGCGTCGATTCCCTCCTCCTCCAGCCACCTCACGCTGCCCACATGAACGCGATGCCCCGCAACCGTCGCGCGGACTCCGTGGCCCGGCCGGGAGTGGAACTCCCCGGGGGGAGAAAGAGAAAGCCCTTTCCCTTTTGCGCCGCGAACCACCGCGTCGGCCAAGGGGTGTTCCGACCCGCTCTCGACGGAGGCGGCAAGCGTAAGCAATTCCCGCTCCCCTTCCGCCCCCCGGTAGGGACCGCCGGCTGCGGCCCGCACCCCGGAGAATACCGGACGTCCACGCGTGACCGTACCCGTCTTGTCGAGAATGACGGTGTCGACCTTGTGCGCCGTTTCCAGCGCGGCCCCGCTCCGGATCAGGATGCCCAGCTCCGCCCCCTTCCCCGTTCCCACCATGATCGACGTGGGCGTGGCGAGACCAAGCGCGCAGGGGCACGCGATGATGAGGACCGAGATGGCGCTCAGCATGGCGTAGGCAAGCCGCGGCTGCGGCCCGAATACCCACCAGGCGGCGAAGGTGACGGCTGCCACCCCCATTACCGAGGGAACGAAGTAGGAAGCGATGACGTCCGCCAGGCGGCCGATCGGGGGCTTGCTCCCCTGCGCTTCCTGCACCATCCGGACGACCTGCGCCAGGACCGTGTCCTTCCCCACGTGGATGGCATGGAGGACAAGCCGCCCGTTGACGTTCATCGTGCCGCCCGTCAAGGCGTCGCCCCGCCCCTTGTCCTTGGGGATCGGCTCCCCCGTCATCATCGATTCGTCGACCGAGCTTTCCCCCTCCTCCACGGTGCCGTCCACCGGAACCTTCTCCCCCGGTCGTACTACGACCCGATCCCCAACCGCCACTTCCTCGAGGGGGATGTCCACCTCCCCGCCGTCGCGTATCACACGCGCCGTCTTCGGCTGCAGGCCGACCAGTTTTTTCACGGCTTCGGACGTCTTTCCTTTCGCCCGCGTCTCGAAATACCGACCGAGGAGGACCAGGACGATGATGGCCGCGGAAGTGTCGTAATAGACGTGGGGGGCGGCCCCTTCCACGGCAAACAATCCGGGAAAGAAGGTGGCGACGACGCTGTACGCGTAGGCGACCGTCGTCCCCAGTGCGACCAGCGTGTTCATGTCGGTCGTCCCGTGTTTCGCCGTGGCCCAGGCGCCGCGGTAGAACCGGGACCCGACGTAGAACTGGATCGGTGTCACCAGGGCCAGCTGGATGAGGGCGCCCATCTCCCATTGCGCGAGAAGAAACAGCGGGACACCAAGTAAAACCCCCACACGAAGCCGGTTGAGCAGCGACCGCTCCTCCTCGCGTTGCATCCGCTCCTGCCGCGCAACCGGGTCTTCCTCCGGCCTGATCTCCGGGATGGTATACCCCACGCGTTCGATCGCAACGCGCAACGCCCCCATGTCGGCCACGCCCGGGAGGAATTCGACCGTCCCGGTCTGGGTGGCCAGGTTGACGCTCGCGGAGAGGACACCGGACACCGAGAGGAGCGCCTTTCCCACCCGGGCGATGCACGATGCGCACGTCATCCCCTCCACCGGAAACTCCGTTCTCTGCACGGGAACCTCGTATCCGGTGTCACGGATCGCGGAGACAAGGCTCGCCATCCTCGTCTTATCCGGATCCGCCATGACGGTAGCGGTATTCGCGGCCAGGTTGACGGAGGCGCGGGCGACACCCTCAACGCGGGACAGAGCCTTCTCCACCCGGGCGACGCACGAGGCGCACGTCATCCCCTCTACCGGAAAGGTCCACCTTGCCTCCTTTCCGGGGGCATCTCCGGGCGGCCGCACGGATGGTTTCCGGGTCAGGTCAAGCGCCGCGCAGTTGATCACCTTGTTTTCGCTCATCACCGCACATGGAGGACCGACACCCCCGTTCGTATCAATTTGGCCGGAAGGGCCGACGGGGTTTGCTGCTATAATCCTATCATCCCGCGCGCCTGTAGCTCAGGTGGATAGAGCAGCTGCCTTCTAAGCAGCGGGTCGGGAGTTCGAGTCTTCCCAGGCGCGCCATTTAGTCTGTTCGCATTGCGTATAGGATGCAGATGGTATGGAATTCGAACACTAAAAGTAGGAAAAAACAGATAACAAAAAGGAAATTGTTTTCTTTGTCTTTCTTGCCCTCTGGGTGTTTTATAAAAAATCATCGCATTTCCAATTAGATAATGATTTTATCCTTGTCCCGTACAATGGCATTCTCATTGCTTTACGTAATGTCGGGTGGTCGCGTTGGGTGAGTGGGTTACTGGATGGTGTTTCACTGGGATGTCAATCCAACGAACCAAACGACGCTTGGATGGATTCCGATTCCAGGGGACCGCACATCATAGTTAGCTCACTTCACCGCCACCCCTATGGGCGGCTCTACTGTGGAGCCGCCCGTCCATTTTCCAACCTGCCTCCACGGAATCAATTTTCCTGTAATTTTCGCCTTCATCAAGGACGACACAGTGGCTCTTGCAGGACATTTCTTGATTGCAACCCCAACCTCTCGGAATGAACGCTGGGATATTTCCGAAGCAAGGGGGATTGAATCATACGGTAGGGACCCGGTTCTAAGCCTGCAAGCGATTTCACCATTCCTTCAGGATGAAGCCGACACCGATGCGGTTGGCGGAAGCGTTGTAATCCAGCAAGCTCTCCCCGTATCCGTTGAAATAGTGCACATAGCCGCTCACCGATTGGAGGAGCGGGAAACTCCAAGTACCCTGCAGGGCGCCTTTGTTGCCGTGTCCCTGCAGATTGTTTCTGACGAGAAGCCCGAACATGTGCCCATGCCATGAATACAAAACGTTCAGCTGGCCGTAGCCCAGATAATCCTCTATCCCGGGATTGTCGTCTTCTCCTTCGTCCTCCGGGATGCGGTACCACACATTCAGGAGGAGGATGACGTTATCCTTCTCGAAACCGAAGTTCGCCACTACGCGGTTCCAGCTTCTCGACAGCGGTTCGGCACGGCCATTGGACTGGTGATTCAGCCCTGCATTGATGAAACGGCCCCGAAAACCCAGGAGACGGTAATTCGTTCGTACATTGAGCAGAAGCTCAGGCTCAAAGTCGGTCTCGCGGAACGGTGCGGAATCCGCAAAATTGTAAAACTGCCAGAAAGAACGCTGGGTGTAGGTAACCCAGAGGTCCATCTCCTTGTCCAGGACGTCTTCCCAGAGCTTGATCTTGAAACTGATCTGGAAATTTACCTCGTTTTTCTGTACTTCCTTCCCCGGGTCCGCCTCCCGTATGGGCCCTTCGTTCGGGGTGGTGTTGTAGGTATAAGGCAGGATGTAGTTGGACCGGTATGGGGTGATGGGAAATCCCCGGGAACGTGATCCCTTTTCCAGCTCCCAGAGGCGGGACAGGTAGGACTCGGTTCCCGTTCCCTCCGCCTCATTCCGGTCGGAATACTCATCGAAGCACCGGAGCCGCTCTGCGTCGTCCACGATCTTCGTGCACTCGCTCCGCCATTCGGCCCTGTCCGACCCGAAAGCCGCCCCCGCAGTAACGGATATCACCAGGCAGATGCATGCCGGGAAACGGGAGATCGGGCCATCGAAAAATCGTAAGATCGCCATCCTCCTGAAAAACAAGGTGTCATCATAGTAACGCATCCGGGAAGGGGACATTCCTCGAGAAAGATGCTACGGAAGTTTCTGGATACTCCCGCTTCCTCCCTTGTCAACGGTCTGCCGACGCGATATATTCTTGTCTATACTTCCGCACTCATTCTTGACGGAAATGCGATGTCGGTCCAGGCCGACACCGCGAGGGGTTACGGCGTTCTTTCCAGCCCGCCGGGGGGGGTAGCCGGCGCCGTCTTTTCTTCCGAACCGACCACAGGGGTTATGGCGATGGAAATCGAATGCAGCTGCTGCCAGGCCCGCTATCGGATGAAGGACTCGATGATGAGGGGATTCCGGGGAGCGGAGGTGCGCTGCCGCAAGTGCGGCGGAACGATCGCCGTCCTGACCCCCGGGACGCCCTCACGGTCCCCGGCGGCAAAGGTCCCGGGGGACCGGTCGGGAGGGCCCCGACCCCATCCCCTAAAGGAAAAAGACCATCCCCTGGTCGAACGGCAGGATCCGTCCCCGGGACGCGACAGGCAAGGGGTTGCGGGAGGAGAGGGAAAGACGCAGACACGCACGGCGATCGCGGAAGAACCGGATGCCGCCGAGCCCGTCCCTGACAACGTGTACCCCCTTGACTTATTTCGGGGGGGACGTCCGAAACGATTACCGACCGGGGGCTACGACATCTCCGGTTCGATCCGTCCGGATCCACCCGCCTACGCCGCGGCACGGGAGTCCGCGGAAAGATCCCCGGCGGTGGCGGAACCCCTGGAGGAATTGAAGAGCATACAGTCGAGTCTTCCCGAGGAGCCGATACACTGGGAAAAAGAAGGTATCGCCTCTGCACTCGCCGAGGCGTCCCTTGCTGCCCCGGACAAAACGCCGGACGCCGGAAAATCTCCCCCGGACGAATTGCTCCTCCCGGAGAGGTTCTCTTTTTCGATGTACCACCGTCCGATCCACATCGCATTCGTTTATCTGCTGCTTCTGTTC
>JBAULH010000236.1:0-14134 GCA_049578085.1 Candidatus Deferrimicrobiaceae bacterium | reverse complement strand
GCTCGATTCTTCCTTGGCTACCAGCGAGGCGGTTTCCATGGCGTTGCGCAACTCCCGTACGTTTCCGGGCCACTGGTACGCAAGAAGGGCGACGCGCGCGCCGGGAGACAATTTCCTGGGCGTGACGTTGTTCTCCCTGGCGATCTCGCGCAGGAGATGGGCGGCGAGTTTCGGAATATCCTCGCGCCGATCCCGCAATGGGGGCACCGTGATGCCGAACACGTTCAGACGGTAGAAAAGGTCCTCCCGGAAGGTCCTTGACGCCACTTTCGCCTTGAGATCCTGGTTGGTTGCCGCGATGATCCGGACGTCCACCCGGATCACCTCCGACCCGCCGACCCGGATCACCTCCTTCTGTTCGATCGCCCGTAACAGCTTGACCTGTAAGCCAAGGGACATCTCGCCGACCTCGTCGAGAAAAAGGGTCCCCCCGTCCGCGATCTCCATCATCCCCTGGCGGGCGGCGAAGGCTCCCGTGAAGGCGCCCTTCTCGTGCCCGAAAAGCTCCGATTCGAGAAGGCTTTCGGGGATCGCCGCGCAGTTTATCGGAAGGAAGGACTTGTCCCGCCTCGGGCTTTCGTCGTGGATCGCCCGTGCCACCAGTTCCTTTCCCGTTCCGCTCTCTCCCAGAATAAGGACGTTCATCCGGGTCTGGGCGACGGTGTGAATCTTCTGGATCATTTGCTTGATCTTCCTGGAATCGCCGGTGATCCTTCCCAAGCCGTGCTTCCGGGACTTCTCCTCCCGCAGGCGACGGATCTCCCTGTCCTTTTTTTCCAGTTCCACGTTCTTGCTTCGCTCCTTGGCCGCCTTGAAAACAGCCGCCCGCAGCTGCGGGATCCCTACCGGCTTGAGGAGGAAGTCGGACGCCCCCGCCCGGATCGCCTCCACCGCGCTCTCGATGGTGCCAAAAGCGGTCACGACAACGACCGGGACGGCCGGATTATCCTGCACCACGCGGCGGACCACCTCCAACCCCGTAATCCCCGGCATCTTGAGATCGGTCAGCACCACGTCGCCCCCCTCGGAGGCGAGATGCGAGAGCCCTTCCTTCGGATCGGCAAAGGGATGTACCTCGAACCCGTCTCGCCTAAGCGCCGTGGCGATGCTCGTAAGGCTGTCCGTATCGTCATCGAATATGAGAACCTTGGCCTTCTCTTTCACCGGTTCACCGGACCTTTTCCGGAAGGGATCTGCCCGCCGCCTGCGACTCGATCCTCGCCTTGGACTGCGCCTCCGAGGGGAGGGATATGGTCACCGTCGTTCCGCGCCCCTCCCGGCTTCGGATGCCTATCTTCCCGCCGTGCTCGCGCACGGTCTTCCGGACGATGGGAAGACCCAGCCCCGTACCGTTTTTTCGCGTGGAAAAGAAGAGCTGGAAGATCTGTTTCCGTTCCGCCCGGGGGATTCCCCGGCCGTTGTCGGCGATGCGCACGAACGGCCGTCCCCGCTCCGAACCCGTCGTCACCCGGATGACCTTTCGCTCCTTCTCCATCGCCTCCTCGGCATTCAGGAGAATGTTAAGGAGTACCTGGCGCAACTGTTTCTCGTCGGCGAAGAGAGGGAGCGGTGCCGGGTGGAAGGAGGAGTCGAGCTCGATCCCCCGGCGCGCGAAATCGACCTCGAGAAACCGGAGGGTGTCGGCGACGACCCGGTTCAGGTCCGCCACCACGCACTCCATCGCCGTCGGCCGCGCAAACCGGAGGAACTCGGAAAGGATGTCATTCAGGCGCCGGGTTACCTTCATGTTGGCGCGGGCGAGCGAGAGGAGCTCCTCCTTCCGGTCCGTGGCCCCTTCCGGCAGCGCGGCGAGCATCTCCGCCAGAATCTGACTGTTGATGTACAGGGAATTGAGCGGATTGCGGATCTCGTGGGCCAGGCCCGACGCGACCGCACCAAGGTCGGCTAACCGTTTCCTCGTCCCCGTGGCAGACACGAGAAGATTCTACAACAATTTCCGTCGATTCCGCGATACGCTTCGCGACCCGCATCCCACTGTAACCGCTCCCGCCGGGATGTGCCCTTGCGTGAGGGAACGTTGCATCGGCTCCGCATCCTCGGAGGGGGGCTTCGTTCGTGGCTCGCCGTGCGGCGAACCCGCACGGCTGCGCTTTACCTCACTGCGCCCCCCTCCTATGGCTGCTCCGCCGGAACACAGCCGATTTTCCCCCCATTCCACGTTCTTCCCCGGGGCCCGCCGGTAAAGGGTTTCATCTGTATTCGACGATCAAAAGGGGAGCCGTATCTGCAGGACCATCATCAATTTCGAACAGACCGCTTGCGCCCGGGGGATCAAACGGGAGGAGAAGCCTCACCTGAAAATCAGGCAACAGCTGAATTTGCGCTTCCCGCATGAGTGGAGTTACATCAATCTGTACAGGAATCCTTCGTGGCGCATCGCTCGAAAGGATATTAAAGGTCCCCCGGGTCAGAATGGGTGGTTGAAGGACCACATCGTAATCGGTACTAATTAGAGGGGGGGGGAAACTGATCAGGTCCATCCTGGTGGGTACAGACGTTTCGAATTGAACACTGTTTATGAATATCTCCAGAGTTGCTGAGACGATCGATGCTGTTCCCGGAATCGCATCGTATCCCGTCGAGCCATCCAGCGGGAAATGCAAAAACCCCCTGTATTCAGTTCCCAATACCCCCGTAAACGGATCGATGCCGACACGGACAAACCCGATTCCCGGGGTGCCCGCAGTTACGGGGGACGAAAGAGAGCCGGAATTTAAGTCCTCTGCAATATACCCATCCACTCCCGGGTCGCTCAGGATCTGGGCAACGAAAATGGTCCGGGATTCGCCCCCGCAACCGGAAAGGGCCAGCACCAGGATCGACGCCACTCCGAGATATAGCAGTCTTCTCATGTATCCCTCCCCGCGGTTTTCGTTTCGACGCGCCTCGATCATTAGATATTCACAGGGGAAAATGCGTCTCAGCCGGGCCAAGGGGAGAAGCCCGTTCCCCCTAGAAACGGTATCGCACCGAAAGGACCGGGGCAAGACTTGGGTCCCGGGGCGCCCTTTCCGCACGGTTCCCGGCTCCGTCGACGATTTGCGCCAGCCCCCCGCTGCACAACACCCTAACCTGGAAAAAAAGGAGAAGCGGGTCGTTCGCGTCGGCCTGCAACTCGGGAGCGACGTCTACCGTTACCGTTTGCGTTCCCGGCGCAGGAGTAAGCGACAGTCCGAAAAGAAGGCTTCCCACGGGGGTTCCCGGGGCGGAGAATGCCGCAAAACCAAGCGTGCCTCCGTAATGCACGTGGTCGAGACCCAGGACCAGATCCGGAATGCCGGCCGGCAGGTCCACACGATCGACGGTAAAGGTCAGGATGGCCGACTCGACGAACGCGCCGGTCGGAATCCCGTCGAGGGGAAACGAGAGGAATCCCCGGTACTCCGGAAGAGGGGGTGCCGCCTGTGGGTCGAACCCGCAGAAGACGACGGAAGCGGCAGCCACCTGCCCGTCCTCGCGCACGTCGCCGTCCGTGGCGGGGTCGCTTCCCACGCCCGCGGTCACCGGCGGCGGGTCACTGTCGGTCGAAAGGGTAAGCGATACCGAGAGGTCGCACCCCGTGCCCAGGCACAGGACCAGAAGCATGGCGGCCGCACACGGTCTCATCCTCCACCCTTTCCTTGGGACGGCTGCTTGGTTCATAATTAGTAAACCATGAAAGTTCCCTCGGAAAAGGAATGACATCCCAGGTTCTGTCTCTTGACAAAGATCCGGGGGGCCGCCCCCGGAGAAGGCCGTTTCTTCTGGCGACCACCCTCCTCCTGTGCTTTCTCCTGGGAACGGGGGCCGGGCTCGTCCTCCTGGCGATGTTCGGAACGTTCCCTTCCTTCGATTCCGTGCAGGAGTACCAGCCGAGCGTATCCTCCAAGATCTACGACCGCTATAACCATATGATAGGGGAAATCTACATCGAGAAAAGGACCCTTGCCCCATATGACAAGATCCCCCGTCAGGTCGTGAACTCTTTCGTCGCCGCCGAGGACGCCAACTTCTTCAAGCATCGGGGGTTCGATTTCGCCGCGATCGCACGCGCCGCTATCAAGGATCTCCTGGGGGGGAGCTTCGTCCAGGGGGGAAGCACCATCACCCAGCAGACGGTGAAAAACCTCTTCCTCACCCGCGAAAAGAGCATCAGCCGCAAGCTCAAGGAACTGATCCTTGCCTACCGGATGGAACGAAAGATGAGCAAGGAGGAGATCCTGTACCTGTACCTGAACCAGATCTACCTCGGGGAGGGAGCGTACGGGGTGGAGGCAGCCTCGCGGTCGTATTTCGGGAAAGGAGTCAACGAGCTCGGGCTGGCGGAGGGGGCGCTGCTCGCCGGCCTTCCCAAGGCCCCCACCCGCTACTCGCCGAGGATGCACCCCGACCTCGCGAAAGGAAGGCAGCGGTATGTCCTCCGGAGAATGGTGGAGGCGGGATTCCTCTCCCAGGCCGAGGCGGACGACGCCTACGCCGCCAAGATCGTCCTCGCGCCCCCGTCTACCTTCCGGTCCAAGGCGGCCTATTTTCTGGAACAGGTCCGAATGGTCCTGGCGGAAAAATACGGGACGGAGGCCCTGTCCCGGGACGGCCTTCGCATCTACACGACGATCGACACGCGTCTGCAGGAGGTGGCCCACGACGCGCTGATCGAAGGGATCAGGGCAACGGAGGAAAAGAACAAGTACGAAGGGCTCCAGGGAGCGGTCCTTGCCCTCGATCCGCACACCGGAGCGGTCCTTTCCATGGTGGGGGGAACCGATTTCGAGCAGTCGCAGTTCAACCGCGCTCTGCAGGCGAGAAGACAGCCCGGTTCAGCCTTCAAGCCGATCGTCTATGCCGCGGCTCTTTCCACTGGAAAAACGCTCGTGTCGATGACGGACGACTCCCCCATCGAGTTCGACAGGACCGAGGAGGAACTCTGGAAGCCGAAAAATTACGATGGAACGTTTTTGGGCCCTATCCCGCTTATCGAGGCCCTGGCCCGGTCCCGCAACCTGGCCACCATCCGGCTCCTGAACGAGGTGGGCGTCAATTCCGCCCTCAGGACGGCGAAAGCCCTCGGCATCACCTCGCCGATCGCCAGGAATCTTTCGATCGCCCTGGGTTCCTCGGGGGTGACCCCGTTGGAGATGTGCGTCGCCTACGCGACGTTCGCCAACGGAGGCCTTCGGCCCGCGCCGTTCTTCCTGCGCGAGGTGCGGGATGCAAAGGGGAATGTCCTCGAGAGGACGGCGCCGATGGTCGAACGGGCGATTCCGCCCGACACGGCCTACCTCATGGTCCGCATGATGCAGGAGGTCATCCTGAACGGTACGGGCAGGGCCGCGAGAGGACTCGGACACAATCTCGCGGGAAAGACCGGCACCACGAATGAAAACACGGACGCGTGGTTCATCGGCTACTCGCCTGACCTCGTGGCGGGGGTCTGGATAGGGTTTGACACGCCGCGCCCCCTGGGTGACCGCCAGTCGGCCGCCGCCGTGGCGCTGCCCATCTGGATGCGTTTCATGGGGCAGGTCCTGCCTCTCTTCCCCAACAGGAACTTCCCCATACCGTTGGGGATCACGTTCGCCCGGGTCGACCCCGGTACCGGCAAGACGCTCCCCTCCTCCTTCTCCGGGGGGGAGCTTCTTCCCTTCCGGGTCGGGACGGTGCCCGAAATGGCAATTCCCGGAAGCGGGAACGGATCGCCCCCCTCCCTAAAGGACGACCTCCTGTAGGAAAGGCATACCCGGTGGGAGTCGTGTTTCCTATTCCTTGACGGACACGACTACCATCCGCCCGGAGTCGTCCGTAAAGGGATCTCCCGTAAGGGAGCCGTAGAAATTCCTCACCCGCATCCCGGCTTTCCGGAGCATCGCCTCGAGCTCCTCCATCGAGTAGACACGAACGTCGAAGGTGGAGGATATCCGGATTCCGTCCTGCCGGGTCAGCATATGCTCCGCGGTAGCGCGCATGGTGCGGTGGTCGAACCGGATCGACATCCGGAGCATTCCCGAAGGAACGACGATCGTCTGGTCCCAATTCTCGAGGCGCGATAATCCCTTCCCGGCGTTCCTCAGGTCGAGAAGAAGGGTACCCCCCTCCTTCAGGCTCACGCTCACGTTGTCCAGGACCATCTGGTTCTCTTCGTCCGGGAAGTACCCGAAGGAGGTGAACAGGGAGAGACAAAGATCGAACGCGGCGGGCCGGCGGAAGACCCGCATATCCTCGCGCACCCATTCCACCGAGACCCCTTCCTTGCGTGCGCGCGTGCGTGCGAGGTCCAGCATCTTCTCGGAAAGGTCGACGCCGGTAACCCGATACCCCTGCCGGGCGATCGGGATGGCGTGCCTTCCCCGGCCGCACCCCAGATCCTCCACAGCCGCCCCGGGCCGCAAGGCGAGGAGGGCGAGGATCTCCTCCACCTCCTTCTCGGCGTTCCCCTCGAGCGGCCCGAACAGCTCCGGGTATCTCTCATCGAAGATCGCCTCGAACCAAGCACCCGACATCCCCGGGCCCCCTATCCCTTCACAACCGCCACCGGCCGAAGTCTTGCCACACGCCTGGCGATCCCCGCATCGTGCACGACGCCGACGACTTCGGACACGTCCTTGTACGCCTCCGGGATCTCTTCGGCGAGGGTCTTGTGGGAAGCGCAGGCGACGATCACGCCGCGTTTCTCCATCTCCTGGATGATCGACTTGCCCCGCACGCTTCCCCTCGCCTGGGTCCTGCTCATCTTTCGGCCGGCTCCGTGGCAGGTCGATCCGAACGAACAGCGCATCGCCTCCGGAGACCCCGCGAGGACATAGGACGCGTTCCCCATATCGCCCGGGATGAGCACCGGCTGCCCGACATGGCGGTACGACTGCGGAATCTCCGGATTCCCCGCAGGAAAACAGCGGGTCGCGCCTTTCCGGTGAACGAGGACGCTTCGTTTTTCCCCGTTGACCTCGTGCTCCTCGAATTTGGCGTTATTGTGCCCGCAGTCGTATACCATCCGCATCCCCAGGTCGTTCGGTCCCATCCCCAGGAACCGCAAGAATGTCTCCCGGGTCTGATGCGCGAGAATCTGCCTGTTGACAAAGGCATAATTTGCCGCGGCTGCCAGCGCGGACAGGTATCGTTTCCCTTCGTGGGAGCGGATGTGCGCGCAGGCGAGCTGGCGGTCGGGAAGATGGATCGCATTCCGGCGCATATAATCGGCCATCGTCACCAGATAGTCGTCGCACACCTGGTATCCCAGACCCCGGGATCCCGAATGAATGAGGACGGTCGCCTGCCCCGGGAAGAGGCCGAACGCCCGTGCGGCTTCTTCGTCGAACACCTCCTCTACCTCGTCGATCTCGAGAAAATGGTTTCCCGAGCCGAGCGTTCCCAGCTGGTCACGCCCTCTCTTTTTCGCAACGGCGGAAACCGCGTCGGGGTCCGCACCCGGAAGCTTTCCCCCGCTCTCGGTGCAGGCGATATCCTCCCCGGAGGCAAGACCACGGGAGGCCGCCCAGCGGGAGCCTTCGGTCAGGACTTTCTCCTCGTCCTGTGCTGTGAGACGGATGAATCCCGTCGATCCGACCCCCGAGGGAACTTCGCGGTGCAAGGCGGACACGAGTTCCCGCAACTTCGGGCGCAACGCGTCGGCGGTCAATTCGGAACGGAGGAGCCGAACCCCGCAGTTGATGTCGTACCCCACCCCTCCGGGAGAGACTACTCCCTCCCGGGCATCCATCGCGGCCACTCCGCCGATCGGGAAGCCATACCCCCAGTGAATGTCCGGCATCCCGATGCTGTACTTCAGGATCCCCGGGAGGTGGGCCACGTTCATGACCTGGCGGACGGCCTCGTCGCGCAGGATGTCCTCCATCATCTTCTCCGAGGCGAAGATGAGCCCCGGGACCCGCATTCCGTTTCCTCGCGGAATTTCCCAAGTCGTTTCGGACAATTTTCGGATTTCCACTTCCTGGAACCGCATGTCTGGTCCCCCTTGCCACGCGGATCTTGCCGCCCATCCGAACGAGGGAAGGCTCACACGTCGACAACGAATCGGGCGAGATACCCCCCCGGTGACCGTTCCACGACCATGGCGTGCACCGTCACCGCCTTGATTTCCCGTAGGACGGTGTGCCGGGAGGAATCGAGAATCTCCCCCGTAACCGTCAACACCACCCGCTTACCCTCTATCGTAACATGCGCGGTGCGGGCGAGAAACTCGTGGGCGGCAAATAGCAGGAAGGCCTCGCGCAGCAGGAAAAAAAATTGCTCCTCGACGGTGTCGCCGGTCACCTCCGCGGATCGCGCCTCCGCCTCCCGCACGGTCCGTCTGTCAACGAGGAGCGAGAAAAGGGCGAGAATGCAAGAGGAAAACAGTTGCGGAAGGTCCTCGCCGCGGACCTCTATCATGAGATCCGCTGTATGAGGGAGGAGACGGAACCGGCGCCTTCTCACGTCCCGTTCGCCAGCCGCGCCGCGAAAAACTCGGGGAGTCCGGCGGCGCGAACCTTCCGCTGGCAGGACTTCACGTCGTACGGCACCCGGATCCAGGAGGCCTCGCCACTGCCGGTGTCGAATACCAGGAAGGAGGAGAGGGGGTTCCGGTCGCGCGGCTGGCCGACGCTGCCCGGGTTCAGCATCGCCGTTTCGCCCTTCTCGATACGCAAACCTTCCAGGGGAGCGGAAACGGTGCTCCCGTCCTTCTTCCGGACGTAAGCGGCGGGGATATGAGTGTGCCCGAAGAACACCACACGAGGCGGGGAGCCCCCGGACAGCATATCGACCTCCTGCTCCGCATCCTCCAGAAGGAAAAGATAGCGGTCCGGGTCGGAAGGGGCCCCGTGGGCGAGGAGGATTTCTTCGGAAAACCGGAGGCTTTCCGGAAGCGCCGAGAGATACGCCACCGATTCCGGGGAGATATGGCCCCCTGACCACCGGGCGGCTTGCAGCGCAGGTGCGTGGAAGAATTCCCCGCTCGCCTTGCCCGTAACGACAGCGTCATGGTTGCCCATGATCCCCGCCGCGGCGTGTTCCCTTGCCCACCGGACGCACTTCTCGGGCTCGGCGTTGTACCCCACGAGGTCGCCCAGGTGGAGCACCCGGTCGGCCCGCTGCCGATCGATCTCCCGGATGACGGTGTCGAGGGCATCCCCGTTGGAGTGGATATCCGATACGACCGCGATCCTCACTCCGCTTATCGCCTCCTCGCCTCGCCGCGGGCCGAACCCGCGCGAATTCCCGGCGTTGGGCTCCCTGCGCCGTTCCGCTGCGGGCACGTCGTATCCGCTCGACTTGCCGGTGCGGCGCATCGACGCTCCCGGTGCAGACCACAATTATGACATGGAATACCTAGGCGCCGGTCGCCGCAGCCGCCCCGAAATCCTCCGGCAGGATGCGCTGCATCCTCTTCCGGGAGGAATACTCCCGGACGAGCTCCATGAAGATCTCCAGCTCGTACCGGCGGTCCACGCGCGTCCCGTCAAAGTACAACACGCGGACGGGGAGCCCCTCGCAATCGCGGGACAGGCGGGGATACACGGCCTCGGAAACGATGCCGTTCATGCACGAGAAGGGGTTGATGTCGAGGATTCCGTCTGCCCCCTTGCGATACAGATATACTGCCTTTCCTACGGACAGCAGCATCTCCCCCAGGGTCCCCTCGGGCACCAGGTAAGGGCGGGCAAGCTCCATGACCTCCCGGATGTCGTGCGGCTCCTCGTACCCGCGGAAACCGTTCCCGAACACGTCAAGCAGGGCGTGCTCGTCCTTCCTCTGGAAGTGCCACTTCAGCTTTGCGCCGAGCATTTCGAAGCTCAGGGTTTTTCCGTACCGTTTGAGATCCCTGTGGTGGTCTGCGTTGGTGTACCAAACCCACTCCGTCACATCGGATATCCAGCATTCCCCTCCTGTCTCTTCGACCTTTCGCACCACATCGTCGTTGCTGAAGGCGTTGAGCCGGCAGAAGATTTCCCCGACGATCCCGATCAGGGGGCGCGGCGAGGAGAAGTCCGCCGGCACGCGGAGGAGCAGCTCCCGCCCCTTCCGCAGGGCCGCGACGATCCGGGCGAGCTTCTCTCCCTTCTTCTCTCCCGGGACCTCCACGGCCCGGCACAGGATCCCTACCGCATCATCGAATGCACGTTCGGCCGCTCCTTTCTCCGTCTCGTACGGGCGGACCCGGAGGAGAAGCTTCTGGAGGAGGTCCCCGCCGACCATGGCCCTCCAGGCGGTGCGGAGAAGTTCGTCGGCATGCTCTCCCACTCCGCTGTACCCGTCCGCGCACGTGGGGGAGACGAGCAGGACGTCGCCGTACCCCATTTCCTCGAGAACCATCTTCATGAAGGTTCCGTACTGGCCGAACCGGCAGGGTCCATTGGAGGACGGCATGAAGAGCGCCATCTTTCCCGGGGCGATTTCCCCGTGCACCAGAAGCTTCAGCGTGTCACCCAGCGTCACCTTCTGGGGGAGGCACTCCTCCCCCGAGGAGAATCGTCCCCCCAGGAGAAGCGTCTCCTCGTCCGACGGCGGCATGGGCCTGGCATCGATCCCGACAGAACGAAACGCCGCGGAAATGGTGCGCACCCCCGCCTCGGTCATCGGGGGGAAGAACACCGTCCTGCCGGAAAGCGGCGACCCGCTCACGTTTCCGCCCACCATCGCAATACCCCCTTGCTGTCGAGATACGCCTCGCACCGTGTCATGTACCCTGCGTCGTTGGCGTGCCCGTCGAACTGAAGTGTCAGGTACGGGGCACCGGAGGCCTTCTGGATGAAGTGCCGTATGAAAGAGTCCGGCCCGCACTTGAAATTGGTGATGTAGATGATGTGGTGCTTCGGCCGGTTCCTGCACCACCTCGCCGCCGCGATGATCTTCCTTCCGTAGTTCCAGAACATGTTGTCGTGAATCTCCCGGATGTCGATCCCGTCTACGGGCAGGAAATCGATCGGAATCACGTTTGCGCCGTACTGATCGCGCAGTTTCGCGGGGATGTTGAGATTGACATCCCGATCATAGAGATTGTACGAGCGCCCGATCAGGATGACGGCGTGGGCGCCCGCCTTCTCCACTTCCGATATCGCCACTGCACCGCGGTCGGCGAGAAAGTCGCCGAACCGGCGCTGCTCCTTCCAGCCCTCCCGGATCGCCTCCCGGATTTCCCGGCGGGAGATTCCCAGCGGGCCGAAGCACTCGAAGAGGTCCTCGACCAGCAGACGCTCGTCGTCCCGGAAGCGGACGGTCGGGGAAAGGAGCTTCTGGCGCACCTGCTTCTCCCAGCCGGGGACCGATGCGAGGACGAACGGGAGAGTCTGCCCCCACGGACAGAAGTGGGACTCGGTGTGGGTGTGGACCGTCTCCGCGTTGATGACGTTGGGGACGAACAGAAAATCGATCCCGTCCCGCAGGAGTGCGGCCACGTGGCCGTGGGCGACCTGGATCGGGTAGCACGGTTCTGCCACTGTCTTCTCGGACCCTTCCCTCGCGATCGCCTTGTCGGTCCGCGGACTCACCTTCAGCCCGAACCCGAGACAGGAAAGGAACGTCTTCCAGAACGGGAACCGTTCGTAAAAGTACATCGCCCGGGGAACCCCGACGATTCCCCGGGGACCTAGCGTCTCCTCTCGAAGGTAAGACTCGAACCACTCCGCCCGACTCGCGGGAAGGTCCTCGATTACCGGTTTGACGCCTGTCCGGGCGCTCTTCCGGTATCTCTCGGAGCACTTGTCCCCCCAGTAGGTGTTCGTGCCGTCGATCCGGATCTCCTGCATGTCGCAGATGTTGCTGCACCCCTTGCAGGTGAACTCGCGCCTGCGGTAGTCCACTTTCCCCATGTCGAAGCCGCGGAAGCGGGTACTCTCCCCCGTCGCGTACACCTTGTCGCGCGCGAGGAGGGCCATCCCGATCGCCCCAATGACCCCGTTGTGCGGCGGGACGATGACCTTCTTCCCCAAGACGTGGGTAAAGGCCGCCGCGACGGAGTCATTGTATGCGGTCCCCCCCTGGAAGTAGATCGTCTCCCCGATCTTGCGGCCCCGGACGACCCGGTTCAGGTAATTGATGACCACGGAGTAGGCAAGCCCCGCCACGATGTCCACCTTGGAGGCCCCCCGGTTCAGGTAGGTGTTCAGGTCCTGCTCCATGAACACGGTGCACCGCTCTCCCATGCGGATTGGGGCCCGGGAGGAGAGGGCCATCTCCGCGAATTCCTCCTTGATCTGGATGCCGAGCCGCTCCGCCTGCTCCTCCAGAAAGGATCCCGTTCCTGCTGCGCAGGCATCGTTCATCGCGAAGTCCACGACCACGCCGTTTTCCAGGCTGATGAACTTCGAGTCCTGCCCGCCGATCTCGAAGATGGTGTCCACCGACTGCCCGAAGTACCGCTGGCTGATAAAGGAGGATCCCGTCTTGTGGGCGGTGATCTCATCCTGGACAGTGTCGGCTCCTACGAGCTCTCCGATAAGCTCCCGCCCCGACCCCGTCGTGCCGACCCCGCGGATCCGGACTCTCTCCCCGAACTCCTCCCACAGGTCGCGGAGACCCTCCGTTACCACCTGCACCGGCCGTCCCTGCGTGCGGACGTAGATTTCCTTCACGAGGTTCCCCTCCCCATCGACGAGGGCGAAATTCGTGCTCACGGATCCCACGTCGATTCCGAGGAAGACCTCGTGCCGGGTTTTGAGGGGAGGCGGGTTGGCCACCCTGTCCCTCAGGAATACGACATCTTCGGTGGCGAGAGGGGGCCAGGAGGGAAACGACCACTCCCCCTCCCCGGGGGCGTTTGCAGAAAGGACGAACGCCTCACCCTGCGGCTTTCCCGCCGATGCCGCGTCTTCCGCAGCAAGCATCGCCGCGCCGACCGCCCCGAGGTGCGCGAATCCCCAGGGGAGCATCACGTCGTCAGGGGAGAACCCGAACACGTCTCGAACGGCGTGCGCCACCCCCTGGTTGGCGAACAGCCCCCCCACGAGTGCCACCCGGGGGACAGGGTCCTTGCCCTTGTTTATGCTGCTCTTGAAATTTCGGGCGACCGCCTCGCACAACCCCTTGAGGATCTCCTCGGGAGAACACCCCTTCTGTTGGGCGTGGATCATGTCGCTCTTGGCGAACACCGAACACCTTCCGGCGATTCGGGCTGGAGTGCCGGCCCGTGCCACCATTTCCCCGATGTCCTCCACGGCCAGCCGCATCCGGTTGGCCTGCTGGTCGATGAACGAGCCCGTCCCGGCGGCACATTCTCCGTTGGTATCGTAGTCCCGGATACGAAGCGCTCCCCCCTCGGTCGCCGCGGCGAGACGGATGACCTTCGCGTTCTCTCCACCCATCTCGAAAATCGTCCGCACATCGTGCTGGACCGCGGTCACACCCCGTACCAGGCAGCGAAAATCATTCTCGTACCGGGCTCCCAGATTCTGGGCCAGTCGCGCGCCGCTTTTCCCGGTGAATGCCACTCCCCGAACCCTTTCGGCCCCGATACTGTCGATCCACTCTCCCAGGCGCTCGGGAACTTTCCGGTTCGGGTCCCCGAGGAGGCGGTCGTAGGAGAGGAGATAGGCACGCGCATCTCCCGGAAGCGCCGCCGGTTCGGCGGAGAGAAAGGTGTTCCGGATTTCCTCGGGAAGATGGGAACCCGAAGGCAGAGTGACAAGTGCGAACTTCACGCTGATCGAACCGACATCGATGCCTATATACACAAAGTGCCTCCTTGCGCAGAAGGCGAGACTCACGTTCCCCGGAATGACAACTAGGGGTATCTATCAAAAGCCGTGCCCACCTTAGTATATTCAGGAAAGACAACCGGGTACGCCCTTTCCCCGGGAATGGCCGGGGAGGAGAATCGTCCGATCGGATAGGTAGATTATCCTTTCGGATAGCATGGATTTGGCCGGGGACCCGCGGTATAGTATCTCTGTACCTAAGGAAGAGAGGTCGGGAAATGTTCGGAATCGGTTTCCAGGAGATGCTCGTCATCCTTGTCGTGGTCCTGATCTTTTTCGGACCGAAGCGTCTCCCGGACCTCGCCAAGAGTCTCGGAAAGGGGATCGCCGAATTCAAGAAGGCGTCCGAGGAAGTACGGAAGGGGATCGACGAAGCCGTTCGCGAAGCGGATAACGAAGAGACGGACACCGACTCTCCCCCTCCCGGTGACGCGGCAGGCTCCGAT
>JBAULH010000235.1:0-24908 GCA_049578085.1 Candidatus Deferrimicrobiaceae bacterium | reverse complement strand
GATACAGGGAGCGCTTCAGGTCGATCAGGGCGGGCTTGAACCCCCGGCTCGATATGGTGACGTATTTCCCGCTCTCCGAGGTCAGATAGCGGTACAGGTAGATCAGAAGGATCGATGCGGCAAGAGCGCTCATGCCCACCGCGGCAGCCTTGCCGTAGTCGGCCGCGAACCCCGTGGAGATGATCCGGTAGATATGGGTGGCCAGCACGTAGATCCTTCCCGGCATGCCGATGACCGAGGGCACGGCAAAAGACGCGATGCACCGGACGATGACAAGGATCACCGAGGCCAATATGGCGGGCCGCAGCACAGGAAGCGTCACCCGGGTGAGCGTGCGCAGAGAGGAAGCCCCGCACACCTTGGAGGATTCCTCCAGCGAAACGTCAAAGGCGCTCATGGCGGGCGCGATGATCAGATAGGCGATGGGCAGGTCCAGAAGCCCCTCGACAAGGATCATTCCCGGAAGCGAATAGATGTTGAAAAGCGCGGTGTTCAGTCCAAAGAGATCCATCAGTAACCGGTTCAGGATCCCGTTGCTGGGGTTCAGGAGGAGAACCCAGCTGACCGCGAAAAGAATATGCGGGATCATCATCGGAACAATGGAGATGATCCCGAAGAAGAACTTGAAGGGAATGTTGGTCCGGGTGTTCATATAGGACAGGAACAGCGCGAGCATCGTGGCAACGGCGGCCGACCCCAATGTGAAAATCAACGTATTCCAGAGGACGAGGGCGAGTTCCGGGTCCGTATAGGCCTCGACGTACTTGTCGACCGTGAAGTTCCCGAAACCGCCAAACCCTTCCGAAAAGCTCCCGACCACGAGCATCAGGACGGGGCTGATCGTCAGAAGGCCGACAATGACAATCAGGGTTGGTGTAAGCGGCGATCGTTTCCCCATGGCAGCGCCTAGGCCGGCAGCAGGAAACAGTGGTCGGGGTCGAAGGAGAGATACAGTTCGCCTCCTTCCACGACATGGACGGTGGGGGAAATCGTGGTGGTGACCAGCGTGTTGCCTATCCGGATCTCGCCCTCATAGGCCTCACCGGTAAAGAGAAGCGTTTCCACCTTCCCCCGAAAGATGTTTCTCCCACCCGCCGCGTCGGTTGCCGCCAGCTTGATGAACTCGGGACGCACGCACAACATCGCCTCCTGGCCGGGTGCGATCTTCTGGCTGTTCAGGCCGACGATCGTGCCGATTTCCGTGTCGATGACGGCGTGCGAGCCCTCGAGCCTCACAACCCTTCCCTTGATCAGGTTGGCTCGACCGATGAAATCGGCCACAAACCGGCTGTCGGAGCGGAAATAGATTTTCTTTGGGTCGCCTACCTCAACGATCCTGCCGGCACGCATGACCGCTATGCGGTCCGAGAGGGCCAGCGCCTCGACCCGGTCGTGGGTCACGTATACCGCGGTGATTTTCAGCTCGGTGAGAAAACGGCGTAGTTCCTTTCGGGTCTCTTCCCTGAGCTTGGCATCGAGGTTACTCAAGGGTTCGTCGAAGAGAATGACCTTGGGCTCGGCGACCAACGCCCGTGCCAGGGCCACTCGTTGCTGCTGCCCGCCGCTGAGCTTTGTCGACGGCCGGTTTTCGAATCCGGTAAGCTGCACGAAGGCAAGCGTCTTGGCCACCCGGATCCGTATTTCCTCCATTGGCGTGTTTCGGCTTTTCAGGGGATAGGCCACGTTGTCGAAAACATTCATGTGCGGCCAGATCGCGTAGGTCTGAAACACCATCCCCAGCCCCCGTTTTTCCGGCGGCACGAAGATCGACCTCTCCTTGGACAACACGATCTCGTCCCCGATGGCGATCTCGCCCGAATCGGGCGACTCCAACCCCACGATGCAACGCAACAGGGTGGTCTTGCCGCAACCGCTCGGGCCCAGAAGGGTGAATATCTGGTTGGCGGGTATGGTGAGGTCGACATGGTCCAGGGCCCGGATCCTCTTTCCCTCCGAAAAGAAGTCCTTGGTCAGGTCGTTGATCCGTATTTCCATATATCCCTCAACTAAAAAAACTCCCGGGACCGGGCTTGACCGGCCCCGGGAGTGAGGATGTGCCTGTTCGAGTGCGACGCGGGGGTTTCGCTTACTTGGCGAAAAAGATCGTTTTGAATTTCTCCCCCCAGGAGCGGATTTCCTCATCCGACAATTCGCGAATCGGAAGGACCTTGGCCTCGCTGATGCCGTCGATGGGAGGAAAAACACCGGGTGCCAGCACGTACTCGCCCACCTTGTCCGCAAGAAGCTTCATGGCGTCCTTCGACAACCAGTAGTCCAGAAATACCCGGGCGGCCTCGGGATGAGGCGCTTTGGCGGCAATCGCCACGCCGCGTGGCGTACCAAGCAGGGTGCCGACCCTGGCCCAATCCAGCGGGGCCGGCGCATGGGTGATGATGTATTTGGGCATGGAAATGGCCAGAAGCTTCTCGCCGCTTTCCACGGGAGCCGGAGTGGGGCCGAAGGACTTGACGAACATCGGCTTGTTGGCCGCGAGCCCCTTGACGAAATTCATCCACTCCGCATCGGTTGCGAAAATTTTTGCTTCCTTCAAACCCACAAGCCAGCTGATGGTGGTGGCGTGTGAGGACGGATCCGGCATGACGATCTTGTCGCGCCATTTCGGGTCGGTCAGATCCTGGTAACTCTTGGGAACGTCCCCGGGCTTGACCAGATCCTTATTGTATATCGGGGCGACATACTCGATGCCGAACTGCATGATCGCGTCGTCTCCCCGCGCCCATTCGGGGTACCCGGCGGCAGAGGGAGACCGGTACGCAGCAAGAACGCCCTTCTCCTTCAGCGTCTGAAGGATCGGCAATGGCCCCTGGAGCACATCGGCTTCCAGCTTGCCGGCTTCATGCTCCGTGAGCACGGTGGCGAGATACTTGGAGGTGGAGATGCGCGTGTAGACGCCCTTTACTCCTTTGGCGGCGGTAAACGCCTCCATGATCGGTTCCACCGCCGTGATGTTGGCGTAAAAGTTGGTTTTTCCTTCCTCCTTTGCCTTGGAGAGATCCGATGCAATGGCAGCCGGGACCAGAGCTACGATAAACAACAAAACCGCCAGCTTTTTCATGATCTCCTCTCCTCTCCGTACGCGTTGATTGTTCTCTTCACCAGAAGGTGTCCCCGATCGGGACCTCATGCCGTCTTCGTCCGTTGCGCAGCAATCCGCGTCAATCATAATCCCAATAAACGAAAAGCACAAAACCACAGATGTGCCTGCGGGGTTCCCGTTATGATAGAAGTCATTCCCGCACGGAACAAGCCCGGAATGCGATATCATTTACTAAACGATAGCACCGTGAGGGCAATCCCGGGCGTTCGGCGACGACATCCGGTTCCGGTGGGAATCTTTCCTCCATCGCCGCCTTCAGGAGATAAAAAAGATGGCGCACCCCAACCGCACCGTCTCGCTCGTACTGGGAAGCGGTGGTGCCAGAGGTCTTGCCCACATCGGGGTTATCGACTACCTCGTTAAAAACGGATACCAAATCCGCACCCTTGCCGGTTCCTCCATGGGGGCCCTGATCGGTGGTGTCTTGGCGGCGGGGAAACTAGACGACTATACCCGGTGGGTCACCAGTCTCCAGCGTCTGGACGTGATCCGCCTTCTGGATCTTTCCTTCGGGAGCACGGGGCTGTTCAAGGGGGAACGGGTGATCGGCGCCCTCAAGGAGCTGATCGGAGATCGCCACATCGAAGACCTTCCCGTTCCCTTTACGGCGGTGGCCACGGATATCCAGAACGGCAAGGAGGTCTGGCTTTCCCGAGGTCCCCTTTTTGACGCGATCCGTGCCTCGATTGCGATTCCCATGATCTTTACCCCCCACACCCTGAATGGTCGGCAACTCGTGGACGGTGGCCTTGTCAATCCCGTCCCGATCGCGCCGACCCTCCACGTTCATACGGATCTGACGGTCGCCGTGAACGCAAGCGCAGAGCCGGCGGGGGAACTGCAGTCCCCCGATTGGGAGGCGGTTCGGGACGACGACGAGGGAGGAAGCATTCGCCAACGGATCGCCACCTTCATCGCCGATCTCACCCATCACCGGCATGTCAGGGAAGAAGACTTAGGGTTGATGGATATCATGTTCCGTTCGATGGACATCATGCAGGACATGATCGCCAGATTCCAGTTGGCGACCTACGCGCCCGACGTGGTGATCGAAATTCCGCGAGACATCTGCAGCGCGTACGAAATGTACCGCGCACGCGAGCTTATCGACTTCGGCAGGAAAAAAGCGGAGGCGGTCTTCGCCCAGCGGTAGCAAAATGCGCCGGTTCGCTCCGGAGGGGACACAACGGGCCAAGCATGCCCGGAATCCGGGAAGGAGGAACGAGAAGAGAATGGGCCACAAGGGGGGAAACCGAGACCCGTTCGATCGGTTCCGAGACTGGTATGAAGAGGCGTGTCTCTCCCCCCTCGGGATTCCGAACGCGATGTGCCTTTCAACCGTACGTGCCGGCGCAATCCCCGCGGCGCGGATGGTGCTTCTTTCTTCCTTCGACCGGCGGGGATTCGTCTTCCATACGAACTACGCAAGCGCCAAAGGAGGAGAAATCGCGTCTTGCCCCCGGGTGGGCCTTCTCTTCTGGTGGGAACCCCTGAATCGCCAGGTTCGGATCGAGGGAGTTGCGGAGAAAACATCCCCGGAAGAATCGGACGCCTACTTCGCGGGACGACCGAGGGGCGCCCAGCTCGGCGCGTGGGCTTCGGAGCAGAGCCGGCCCCTCCCGTCCACGGAGACGCTTACCGCACGGATGCGGGATATCGAGATGCGCCACGAGGGAGGCCCCGTCCCCCGCCCGCCCCACTGGGGGGGCTACCGCGTCATCCCTTGCGTCTTCGAGTTCTGGACGGGCCGCGAAAATCGCCTCCACGAGCGCCTCCGGTATGGCCGTACACCCGAGGGGTGGGCGGCAACGCAGCTGTATCCGTAGCGGATCGGCAGGATCCCCGGTTCGGGGAGCGGATCCTTACTTCTCTTTTCGTCCGGTGGAGACTATAAAGGAAAAATGCCCAGTCCCCGGTCAACAACAGCCATTCCGGATCTTACGCTGCTCCGCATCCAGGCGGGTTCGGGCCTGCTGTTCGCCACGTTTCTCATTCTTCACCTTTCGAACACCATTCTCGCAAGCGCGGGACAGACGACCTACGACTCCTTTCAGAACACGGTACGGTGGTATTACCAGTTCCCCCCCGTCGAGATCATCGTGGTTCTCTTGGCCGCAACGGTACACGCCTGGGCAGGCCTTGTACGCATCTGGCGCAGGACGAAAAAATTCTTCGACCCGAAGGCCCCGCGCTTCGTCTTGCCCCTGCGGATGCGATTGCACCGATGGTGCGGGTACATCATCCTCCTGATCATCCCGGGCCACATTTCCGGAACCAGGGTGCCCGGTCTGCTGGAGGGATTACCGGCCGATTTCTCGTTCGTCTATTTCAGCATCAAGTTCTGGCCCTGGGTTTTCTACCCCTACCTCCTGGCCTACGGGGTGAGCGCCGCTTTCCACCTGATACACGGAACGCTCCTCTCTCTTGGCGTGTTCGGCGTCAGGCTGCCCCGCTGGGCGATGGAAGGGAAATCGAAACCGTTCTGGACGGCGTTTGTCACATTCTCCCTTCTCATCGTCTTCGGGATATTCGCGCTGGGGGGGAACCTGTTCACGCCCAATACGGATCGCTTTCCCGAACTGAAAGCCTTCTACGAGCAGAAGTTCCAGAAAATTTTCATGCCCTGGAAGGAAGAACCGTAACACGCAATTTTACGGTAAGTGCATTTCCCTGTCCGCACGGGCCCAAGCGCGACGGAACCGCTGTTCGGCATCCATGGCCAAGTCGGTCTTGCCCTGTGCTCTGAGGCTCACGGCAAGTCCGTGTAGGGACCACGGATTTTCGGAGTTCTTCTTGAGGTCCGTCCGGTACACCGATTCCGCCTTCGCAGGACGTCCTGCCGCAAGGAGAACCGCCCCGAGGGATTGGCGGACCGGAAAGTACCAGGGAGGGGGCTCGTCATAGGTCAAGGCCTCCTCCAGGGCGATACCCTGCTCCAGGTGCGCAATTGCCGCATCGTATTCCCCCTGGGAGGCAGAAATCTCCCCGGCCAGCACTGCGACGGCGATGTCCAATAGACTCGAGACCTTGTTCAGGTCCCAGACCGTCACGGTTTCCAATTCCGGCTTTCCTGCGATGATCTTCAGCATGGGTAGCTCGCCTTTTGCCTCTTCGATTCTCTCCATGCGCGCGAATGCCATGCCCCGGGCATAGTGCCACATGGCCCGGGGATACAACAGGTCCTCCCCCGGTGACGACTCGTTCAGAATATCCTCCCACAGCCTGAACCGGACGAGGGTGGTATAGGGGGCCACGTAGTAATGCTGCAGGAAACCCATACCCGGTTGACGCATCTTCGACGGGTCCACGCTGCCGGCCAGCGTCCGCGCTGCACGAAGAGCATCTTCCGAGCGTCCTTCCATGATGTAGCTCGCCAGCAGGAAGTGAAGGACATGGGGTACGTAGGCCAGTTGGTAGAATCCCTGTGTATGGAAGGAAGAGGTGAGCAGCTTGTCCACCTCGAGAGCCCTCTCGTTGATTTCGCTGCAGTCATGGTAGAGACCGGCCGCATAGTAGGCATGACCCGCCATGTGCACCAGGTGTCCTGACGCCGGGACCAGGTCCTTGATCCTGTCGGCACTGCGGACCGTCTTCTCCGGGAACGGAGAGTTCTCCAGCAAGTGGATATAGAGGTGGTGCGCGTGGGGATGCCGGGGATGATCCGCCATCACCTTTACCAGGATCGACTCGATTGCGGGAGTCCACGCTTGCGGCTTGCCGTCAACCGTCCAATAGTCCCACGGGTGGAGGTCCATCAGCGCCTCCGCGTACAGGACGGCGATGGTCGGATCCTCCGGGTAGCGGCTGCAAACCTCCCGCATCGCGTCGGCAAACCTCCGGTCGAGGGAAGAGCGGTCCGTAACCGGCTCTTGTCCATAGCGTTTTGCCAAAGCCTGGATGAGCGCCTGCTCCCGGTCGGATGCCTTGTCCATCAGCGCCAGAGCCTTGCGGGAATATTCATAGGCCTTCGGAACGGCCTCGTTATCCATGGGAGCATTGATGTTCGGCCCCAGCACGAACGCCGCCCCCCAATAGCACATGGCGCATTCGGGATCGAGTTTGGCGGCTTCAAGAAACGACACTTCCGCGTCCGCGTGGTCGAACCCGTAGGTCAGCACCAATCCCTGGTTAAAATACGCCCTGGCCATGTCGCTTTTCGTTGTGACGAAGTAGTCGAGGGAATATAGCCCCTTGACCAGGGGAACCTTTCCCTTTTCCCTTAGGATCGTCTCGTCAGAAAATCCATGCTTCCCTTCACTATGGGAGTACGCGGCATGACCCGGTATCATGAAGCAGAGAAGGGAAAGAAACAACGGTAACCACCAGGAACCGACCTTGTTCCCTCTATTGCTTTCCATGCTTCACCTCTCTGACTTCCCGGGACGCACTGAGCGCCTCCCCCAGATCTCCATCATTCGCTTGAGACGATAAACGGATACCCCCCGTTTCGCCTTCCACGAAAACCGGGGATTCTTCCTATAATTGATAAACGGAGAGCGTATCGGGACCGGAAAGACACCATCACGGAGCGGAGGCCATGCAAGGAGTTGCGTCCCTGACGACCGGTAAGCCGAACCGGGAACGCCCCCGCGCCCTGGTCCTGCTCCTCCTCGCGGCGTTCTTGTGGAGCCTGGGGGGAACCCTCATCAAGGTGGTGCATTGGCACCCGATGGCCATCGCCGGCATGCGCAGCGCCATTGCGGCCGTCCTGATCCGCGTCGTTTTCCGCCAGATGTCCTTCACGTGGTCCTTCGACCAGGTGGGCGGAGCCGTCGCGTATGCGTGCACGGTCCTGTCGTTCGTCGTGGCCAACAAGATGACCACCGCCGCCAACGTCATCCTGTTGCAGTACACGGCCCCGATCCACGCCGCCCTCTTCGGGGCATGGTTCCTGAAGGAGCGGGCGACGCGCCTCGACTGGGCGACGATCCTTTTCGCCCTCGCCGGCATGTCGCTCTTTTTCTTCGACCACCTGACGACCGCGGGATTCTGGGGGAACATCGTCGCTCTGGGAAGCGGCCTCAGCTACGGATGGCTCGCCCTCTTCCTGCGCAGGCAGAAATCCGGATCCCCCATGGAATCGGTATTCCTCGGAAACGTGCTCGCGGCTCTCGCAGGTCTGCCCTTCATGTTCGGATCGGTCCCGGGGACATCGGATTGGATCGGCCTCGTGCTTCTGGGAGTGGTTCAGCTGGGCCTTCCCTACATCCTGTACGCCATCGCGATCCGGCACGTCTCCGCCGTCGAGTCGTTGCTGATCCCCATGGTCGAACCGGTTCTGAACCCGCTGTGGGCGTTCCTGTTCCTTGCGGAAGTCCCGGGGGGGATGTCCCTATTAGGCGGTCTGATCATCCTGGGATCCGTGACCGCCCGGGGGGCGATACCGCTCCTGCGCGCAAACCCGAATTCGGCTTGTTTGGACAAAAATGGCATGCCCTAGAGGATTCGAACCGTTTCGAAAATCCTAATCGAGGTGAACCTGATGGACGAAGATTCGATCCCAGCTTACATCAAGATTTCTGAAAAAGTGTTACATCTTAGCAGGTTGAGCATGAATGATCCCTTCGGGTCATGAGACCTGGGAGCATCCCAAACAATATCGGAAATAGCCGTTCCCGCCTCTAAATCAATTTAGATATAATATTGCACTAGTTTGACATTATCGTACTGTTGCCATATTATATCTACACAAGCGAAATAGATTAAAATAGGCACATGTTCGATAATGGCGAACGATGACAAGAAGACATCTAACACATAGCACTGCGGGAATCGAACTCGTTCGCATGCTCGTAGAAATCGGAGATCGGATCTTTACGGCTGAACGGGCAAGGGAACTCGCCTCCTCGCTAGGAATCTCCCCCGGATATCTGCGCCAAGCACTACATCACCTGGCCCGATCCGGATGGATCGTCCGTCTGCGAAGGGGTACCTACGCGCTCTCGGGAGCAGTACCAGGCAGCCTGCCTCTCCACGAGTTCGAGATCGCGATGGCCCTCGTCCAACCGGCGGCCATCAGTCACTGGTCCGCGTTGAGCTACCACGGCCTGACCGAGCAGACGCCCCGTCATGTGTTCGTCCTGACCCCCGCGCGGTCGGTACCACGCATGAGGGGAAAGAAGAAGCTCGCGGACCCGGGATACCCGGTAGGCAACACGATCTACCGATTCGTGCAGGTCAAGCCGGAGCGCTTCTTCGGAACCGAGGAAGTCTGGGTCGAAGAAGCTCGGATAAGGATTACCGACCCGGAGCGGACGCTCATCGATGGCCTGACGGCGCCGCAGTACTTTGGTGACTTTTCCGAAGTGCTCCACGCTTTCGAGATGCGAAGGCCCAAGCTTGACCTGGAACGGATCGTCGGTTATGCGCTGAAGCTCGATGCCGCTACTGCAAAGCGGCTCGGTTGGGTTCTGGAACATCAAGGGGTAAAGCCAACCCGATTAAAGGATCTTCAAGCGGTCCCGATCAAGGGATACCGTGTCCTCGACCCGACGGGCCCTCGGCGCGGTGCCTGCGACAGCCGGTGGATGATCCAGGAGAACCTCCCCGGGAAGGTGAACGGATGAAGCCCTTACGAATTCGCCTTCAGGAGGCCCGCCAACAAACGGGACTGCCCTGGGAAGTCCTCGAGCGGGACTACCTGCTGTCCTGGATTTTGGCCGGGATTTCTCGCGTGGATGCTCTGCGGGAAACTCTCGTCTTCAAGGGCGGCACGGCGCTCAAGAAATGCTACTTCGGAGATTACCGTTTCTCCGAGGACCTGGACTTTACCGGCGTGGGATCTGCGCCAGCCGGCCGCGCGATGATGGCTGCGATGGAGAATGCCTGCTCCCTCGCCGTAAAACTCCTGGATCCCTACGCCCCTGTCGAGATCGTGTGCGAGCGCCACGTGGAACGTGATCCACATCCCGGCGGCCAGGAGGCTTTCGACATCCGGGCTCGTTTCCCCTGGCATCGGCGATTGCAGACCCGCGTGATGGTCGAAGTCGCGATGGATGAGAAGCTGCTTAAAGCCCATCCATATCGCAATGTCCTCCACGGCTACGACGAGCCTTTGGAGATCCAGGTCCAGGTGTACTCGTTGGAGGAAATCGTGGCGGAGAAACTTCGCGCCATCCTGCAACACGCCCGGGCGCTTGAAACCCGGGGCTGGGTCAGGTCCCGCGCCCGCGACTATTACGATCTCTGGCGGATCCTCGATACCTACCGGGATCGATTAAACGTCGCGGGTTTCCCGGCGTTCCTTCGCGAGAAGTGCGCGATTCGGGATGTCACGTTCTCGGGTCCGGAGAGCTTTTTCCCCGATGCCATGCTCACGGATGTCGAGAAAACGTGGAACCAGTGGCTTGGCCCGCTGGTCCCGGAACTTCCTACCTGCAATCTGGTAATCGAAGGACTTCACGCTCAGATCGCCACGCTATTGGGGACGCAGAGGTAGAAAATCCGCAACCCAGACACAACCAGACGAGGGGCCGGGTGAGGGAGGCGAAAAAGATGCCTGTAACAATTTGATTAATAAAAAGTAAAATGGCGCGCCCTAGAGGATTCGAACCTCTGGCCACTTGATTCGTAGTCAAGTGCTCTATCCAGCTGAGCTAAGGGCGCGCACGAGAGGAAAGTCATCTTACTGTAAAGGAAATCCCGCGTCAACCGCGGTTCCGAGAAACCCCTTTTTCACCCCGAACACAGCGGTTGTTTGCACGGGGTTTACAGTCCCCTCGGGCTCCGAGACGGTTGACTCTCGGCACCCTTCCCGGAGCCGGAGGGATCTGTCAAGACCTCGAGATTCCACTCCCCGGCAGGCCGACCCGTACCTTATCTTCGTCTCAACCCGATTCCCACTTCTTATGACGGCGAACACGGAGGTGCCGTCCCTTTCCCCGCGCTACAACATCTCTCCGTCCCAGGAGGTTGCCGCGGTGCGGATTCCCGCGGAAGGACGGGCGCGGGAGTTTGCCCTGCTGCACTGGGGGCTTATCCCCTCCTGGGCGAAAGATCCTTCTTTCGGGGACCGGATGATCAACACCCGGTCGGGACGGCAGTGAACAACCCAAAAACGGATGCCCCGGCCCTGATCGAACCCCTTGCCCGGTAAATTTCCTTCCGGTCCCATGTCGCCCCCATCTACTTGATATTTAATTAGAATTTTTGCTGTGAATTGCCCGCCGCAAGCGTGGAACCTTGCCTTTCAGGAATTCATCTCAATAATATAGAGATAGAGGTTTGGCGGCGGGAACGCAACCGGCGAAAGCAATGCAGGGAGGATGCGGAAATGGAACGGACAAAGGATCGCTGTTTCGATTTTCTTCCCATAAATGAACGGGGGCAGAAACCGCGCAAAATCGGGATCACGGAAATGCGCGGTCCGTATTACGCGCCGGTCGGGAAGCGATATCTCCAGGACATCATGGAGACGATGGGCGCGTACGTCGATATCTTCAAGTTCAGCGGCGGGTCCTTCTCCCTGATGCCGAAGAAGGCGGTAAAGGACCTGATCGGGACATGCCACGAATACGACGTCATGGTGTCTACGGGAGGGTTCATCGAAAGGGTGCTGACCTACGGTCCCGACATGGTGGACCGGTATCTCGAGGAATGCCGGGAGATGGAGTTCGACGTTGTGGAAGTATCCGCCGGCTTCATCAGCGTGCCTCTCGATGACCTGCTGGGCATCGTGGAGAAGGCCCACGGGCTCGGAATGAAGGCGAAGCCCGAGATCGGCATCCAATTCGGGGCCGGGGGTGCAAGCTCGGTCGAAGAACTCGAGGCGGAAGGGACTCTGGACCCGTCCCAAGCCATCCGGGCGGCAAGGCGGTATCTGGATGCCGGCGCCCACATGATCATGGTGGAGTCTGAAGGGATCACCGAGAACGTCCGGAGCTGGCGGACCGACGTCGTCGCGAAGATCGCGGGCGAGCTTGGGCTGGAGAAGGTGATGTTCGAGGCTGCCGATCCGGCGGTGTTCAGCTGGTACATCAAGAACTTCGGCCTGGACGTGAACCTCTTCGTCGACCATTCCCAGGTGGTCGAGCTGGAAGCCTTGCGCTCCGGCATCTGGGGGACGAAGAGCACGTGGGGCCGAATCGTGACCTACCGGGGGAAACCGGGGAAGGCGGCTGACGCCCGGCCGAAGCTGGTCGAGCCGGCGGCCAAGAGCGGTAATAGGTGATCACCATGCCGCGCTTCGATCATCTTGCAGAAGAGATCGGCAACGGGCGCACGATGTCGCGTTCGGAGGAACTGGCGGCGTTCGTGGAACGGGCGAAATGGGAAGAGATGTCTCCCGCGGCGCGCGATGCGTTAAAGATCCGCGTGCTCGATTCCCTGGGGTGCGCCCTCGGGGCATTGCAGGGGGAGCCCGTCCGGATGATCCGCCAAGGCATCGACGAGTTCGGGGGAAACCCGCTGTGCACCTTGATCGGGGGGGGGAAGACCCCCCCCGACCGGGCCGCCTTCTATAACGGGGCGCTGATCCGGTATCTTGACTTCAATGACTCCTACCTGGCTCCGGGCGAGACGTGCCACCCCAGCGATAACATCGGTGCCGTCCTCGCGGCGTCGGAGTACGTCCGGGCATCGGGGCAGCAGTTTCTGACGGCGCTGGCCGTATCGTACCAGGTACAATGCCGTCTTTGCGACGAGGCACCGGTCCGGGTCCGGGGGTTCGACCACACGACCCAGGGGGCGTTTGCCAGCGCGGCCGGGGTGGCGAAAGCGCTGGGGCTGCGCACGGCACAGGTAACAAACGCCCTGGGCATGTCAGGGACGGCGAACATCGCGCTGCGCGTCACCCGCACGGGAGAGCTGTCCCACTGGAAGGGGCTCGCCTACCCGGACACGGCCTTCAACGGACTGCGCGCGGCGTTTCTCGCGATGCGGGGGGTGACGGGTCCCCGGGAGGTCTTCGAGGGCAACAAGGGGTGGTGCAAGACGATCGCGGTCGACTTCGAGCTGGACTGGACGCGGGAAGACCTCGAGAGGGTCCTGCGCACCATCATCAAGAAGTACAACGCCGAAATCCACTCCCAGTCGGCGCTGGAAGGGCTGATCGAGATGATGCGGGAGAAGGGGTTCTCCGGGGCCGACATTGACCGGATCCGCATCGACATCTTCGACGTTGCCCACCTCATCATCGGGGGAGGCGTGGAGGGGAACAAGACGATCGTCCGGACGAAGGAGGAGGCCGACCACAGCCTGCACTACATGGCTGCCGCAGCCGCGCTGGACGGGCAGGTGATGCCCGCGCAGTACGAGCCGGAGAGGATATCCCGCAATGACATCCAGGCGTTCCTGCGCAGGGTGAACGTGGTTGCGAACCCGGAATATTCGAGGCGATTCCCGGACGAGCACTGCTGCAAGATCACGGTCACCATGAAGGACGGGCGGTTCTTCACCAAGGAGAAAACGGACTACGAGGGGTTCCACACCCGACCGATGTCGTGGGAGCCGGTGATACGAAAGTTCGAGGAACTCGCGGAAGATGTGATCGAGTCCTTGCGACGACGGGAAATCATAGATGCCGTGAAGCACCTGGACGAAATCGCCGTGAAGGACCTCATGGCGCTGCTGGGATAGATCCGCCGCGTGTTCCGGGCCGGTTCCTTGGGGAAACCGGACCGCCTCGAGAAGAATCTCAATATCAGGGTGACGCTCATCCCGGTGTCGCCTTAGCGAGGGACGTCCAAACTCCCGAGCGGGGCGCCGCCGACAAAGGATGGAACCTTACGCCGGGCGATTTCCGGCGAGGGCGCGTCACCCATTTTCGTCGTCGAGTAGCCGAGCGGGGGTTCTTTCCGTTCCATCGGACCGGGAAGGATTCGTGGCCGGCGGGGGGATAATGAGGGGTTCGCGGGAGGAACCGGGGAAGAGGCGGCCGCGGACGGTGATCGTCGGGGCGGGATTCGCGGGGCTGTGGGCGGCGAGGGGGTTGGCCCTCTCTCCCATGGACGTACTGCTCATCGATCGGAACAATTACCACCTGTTCCTGCCGCTGCTCTACCAGGTGGCGGCGGCGGAGCTGGAGGCGGAAGACATCGCCTGCCCCGTGCGGAGTATCCTGAGGAGCGTCCCGAACGTGAAGTTCATCCTGTCCGAGGTCCGCCGGATCGACCCGGACGCACGGGAAATGGAAACCGACGGCGGCAGGATCCCGTTCGATTACCTCGTTCTTGCGGCGGGGTCGACGTCCCACTTCTTCGGCATCCCCGGGGCGCCCGAGCATTCGTTCCCCCTGAAGACGCTTTCCGAGGGCGTCGTTCTCCGGAATCGGATTCTCCGGTCCTTCGAGAGGGCCGCGCGGGAGTCGGATCCGGGACGGCGCATAGCCGCCCTCACATTCGTCATCGTGGGCGAAGGGGCGACCGGGGTGGAGTTCAGCGGCGCTCTCGCGGAACTGATCCACGGCCCCCTGCGGAAGGATTTCCCTTTCCTGGATTTCCGGGAAACACGGGTGGTGGTGATCGAGGCGAAGGACGGCCTTCTTCCCGGGATGCCGGATACCCTCAGGCGGTATGCCCTGAAGAAGCTGGCCCGGAAAGGGATCGAGGTGCGTCTGGGGACGACGGTGCGGGGCGTCACAGAAAACGGCGTCCGGCTGGAAGATGGCACCTTCATCCCCTCGGAGACGACGGTATGGACTGCGGGCGTGCGCGGCGAGACGTTCGGGGGGAACGAAAGGGTGACGCTTTCTCCGGACCGGCGGGTGAAAGTGATGCCTTCCCTCGAACTGCCGGGGTATCCCGGGATATTCGCGGCGGGCGATCTGGCGTACTTCGAGGAGGCCGGAAAACCGCTCCCGATGATGGCGCCGGTTGCCATCCAGATGGGCGGGACGGCCGCAAAGAACATCCTGAGGCGGATTGCCGGCGAGTCCCCGCTCGCGTTTCGATACCGGGATCACGGTTCCATGGTGATCCTGGGGCGCAATGCGGCGGTTGCGTACCATCGGGGACGGGAGTATACGGGGTTCCCGGCGTGGCTCGTCTGGCTTGCCGTCCACATTTACCAGTTGATCGGATTCCGAAACCGTCTCGTCGTGATGATCAACTGGGCTTGGGACTATTTCTTTTTCGAGCGCGCGGTGCGGATCATCATGCCCGGGTCAAGGCCGGGAGAAGGGATCCCCGCCGACGAGGCGTCGCCATACCCCGCGGACAACGGGAGGAAAGTGCGCGACGGCCGATGGTAGGATCGCGGGTTGTGTTCAGTATGCAGCGGACGGGGCTTTAGGACCCGCAGCTTAACCGGCGCGTTAGCCACATTGGAAAAAGAGATTAATTACAACTCCTGATGACCAGCATACCATCTAAATCGGTAAGCGATATCTCACTATAGTACGTGATACAACTGTTGGTCACTCAATATACGAAGATATAAGGACTGTTTCACTATTGCAGGGAAAGGGGAGAAATTTGTATGACTCACAAAAAAATCGCCATGGAACATGATAAGAAGATCGGTCTTGTCGCGCACGACAACAAGAAGAGCGATCTGATTGAATGGGTAAAATACAATCGAGTGCTCTTGGCGCACCACAGAATATATGCGACAGGGACAACCGGCGAGATCTTGGAACGAGAGCTTGGCGTCAAAATCACCAAACTCCAGAGTGGACCGTTGGGCGGTGATCAGCAAATCGGCGCCAAGATAGCTGACAGCGAGATCGATTTTCTCATCTTTTTCTGGGATCCGCTTGAACCGATGCCTCACGATCCAGATGTCAAGGCGCTCTTGCGCATGGCAGTCGTTTGGAACATTCCCATTGCCTGCAATCGCGCCTCCGCCGATTTCATGATCTCCTCCCCCTTGATGGATAACCAATATGATCGTCTTGTGCCCGATTATGATGTGTATCGTACTCGGAAGATAACCGGGGACGAATGAGCAGGGTAAATCGCCGCTGAGTTGGCCGGAGAAGACAATTTTTATTAAATTCATAGCCCAAGTCGCTAACCACCGGACCGATTTGACCTTCACCAGGAAAATGCGGCTGGAAACAACGAGGGGCTCTTCAATCCTTTATACTTAAGGTAGTGGGGTGGCTGATGAGAGGGAACTTGCTTCGGTCCGTCGAGGACGTATTCGAAACACGGGAGACAGAGAAGCTGGAGTACGGCACGCAGAGGAAGGCCTCCTTCCTTGCGTCTCGACCGAAAGAATATGATGCGGTGATTGTCGGTGGGGGGCCCGCGGGTCTATCCGCGGCGGCGTTCTGCGGGAAAAAACGCCTCCGGACGGCTGTCTTCGAGGGAACTTGCTGGGGGGGAATCCTCACCCGGTATTGCCCGGACAAGCGGATCGACAACTATCCGGGAGTCCCGAAAGGGATCCTGGCCAAAGAGCTTGCCGCCCTGTTGGTAGAACAAGCCCAGAAGTCCGGAGCAGATCTGATCGAGCAGGGGGTCGAGGAGATCACCCCGGACAGAACCATTAGGACAAAGGATCTCGAGGTGGCCGGGAAGGTGTTGATCCTTGCCTGCGGGAGCAACCCCGCGGAGGCGGGAATCCCTGGGGAAAGGGAGTTCGCCTCAGGGCGGGGTGTCCATTACAGGGTCTACGACCCTTCCCGCTTTCGGGGGTTACGGGTCGTAGTCCTTGGCGGGGGCGATACAGCAATATCCCATGTCCAGAGACTTCTCGGCGTCGCGGAGCGGGTCACCTTAGTCCACCGGAAACCCCTCCTTCGAAGCGCCGAGGGACTGTCCGCGGAGGCGTTACGGGCGGAGAATCTGAAAGTCCTCCCCGGCACCGTCGTGGAGGAGATCCTCGGCACGTCGCGGGTGGAAGGAGTGCGACTGAGGCAGGGGGCGAATGGGCAGACCCGCGACCTTCCTGCGGAAGCGGTGATCATCGCGGCCGGAAGGGTGCCGAACTCGGTTCTGTTCCGGAACCTCGGGCTGGCCCTGGACCCGAAAGGGCAGATCGTGACGGAAGACTGGCAGAAGACCAACATGCCCCGGATCCTTGCGATCGGCGACGTCACGTCCCGTCTGAAGATGATCATTACGGCCGTGGCGCAGGCAGCCGTCGCCGCGCACGAGGCGCATGCTCAGATCTATTGGAAGGATTAGAAGGCAAGCTCTCCCCCCAGAGAAAAGGATTTCATCTGCGGAGGAACCGCTTGTCTGTTCCGGGCGGCCGCTCAGGGACCTGTGAAGGACTTCCCAAAGGATATTCCACGGACACGGTTTTCCTATAATTCCCATTCGATTCGTTGACCTGTTCCCCTGAAACCTCTTTAACCGAGGGGTTTCCGGCGTCAACCACTCATCCGAAGAACCCTCAATTCACCCCGAAAAGGCCGGTTGTTTGCAAGGGGTTTGCAGTCCGTTCGGGCTTCCGCTTTCAAACCTTCCCCCGTCCAAAATCGGTCCGATGGGCATGAACACATCCCGGACCGACCTGAAGAGGGCAGGTCAGACTGCCAAGAATAGAAGATCGTGTGCTTTCTCACGGTGCGCTGTCCTCCGGACCAGGTTTTGACAAAGATTCAAAGGCAAACCGAACCGTCTCAAGGACTTGAGCGCACCTATCTATCAGTTGCATCCCTTGGACGATCGCGGATTTCGACGGATCAATGCCAATGTTGTGAAGCGTGAGATCAACGTCACTACTCGGAAGATGGGCATCGGCGAGCCGAAGTTCGTATACGCCGAACAGCGGAGTCATCATGGTGTGGGCATCGTCGGGTGAGACCTTCGTCGCAAGCACTTTTTCCAAAGACTTGAGCGAAGCCCGTTTCTCGCCCTTCGGCGGCGGGACGAGATTCTGCAACGTCTTCGTATCCAGACTGTCCGTAGTCAATCGGGCGACGTCCTTCGCCAAGGCAAATAGACCGTTCCGATCATGCGAGCGGAACCGGTGAATCTTGTGCAGCATTTCGGAGCGCTGCGGGTGGCTGCGAAATAGCGGAACTCCGGCCTCCTTTTGGAACGTTTTATCTAGGGCAGCCATAGCGGCGACGAAAAGGACTTCGGGGGCAACGGTATCCGCCGGCTCGGCGCGCATCTGGGATGCGAGAAGTTCCTCGGAGACTCCTCCCTCGGGGCTGACGTTGAAACCCGCCCAGATCTGCTGCTGCCATTCTGGCAGTAGCGCGATGTCCTTGGCAAAGACGTTGACCAGTCCGATGGCGTTTACACCGAAGTGCACTTGGTAGTCGGGTGAGCACCGAATGTGACCGGTATCTCTCGTGTACCAGCCGAGGGCGCCTCCGCGGCGGTGGGCTAAGGTTGGGATCACCTCTGGCTTAAACCAGAGCCAACGTGTAGCACCAACCAGCGTGTCTTTCGACTCGCGCTTGCCTGCTGCGTCAGTCAGGAAAAACACTCTACCCGGCACCCGGTCCCTGCGTATTCGTGGGCTATATTCCCCGGGGCCAATCCATTCGTTTCGCCAACACTCCCCTTGGATAAAAAAGAGCTTCCGTCCCCGTTGTCCAAATTTCCAGGATCTTGATGAAACATTCTCTTCAGTCTCGGCGCCAAACACTGGGACATCCTCGCCCGGGTCGACATCCGTTCTGGAGGCGTGAAATACAGCTGTTTCCTCGCCGTATGGCATCCCGCCTTCGTGGATCGCTGTAATCCGTCCCTCCCACCGCTCTCCGTCGGTTCGTTGGACGAAGGGGTTGGCTGGCCACTCGATATGCCCGGCGGCCTCTACCACTTCCTCCCGGCCTCGGTAGGAGGTGATGTAGAGCCCCATGCTCCTTGCGCAAAGATAATCGCGAAGGAACTCAGTGCGGATTTCCATAAGGTCTGGGTGTCCATCGGCGCGGCGGCATAATTTTACGACTTCCGTGTAATCTTCGTCGGGACAGATCCATTTGTCGCTTTCTCTTATCAGACCCAAGGCAATTACGAGATCCTGATGCAGGTGCCACACTGAGTGCTCGGAACTATTGATTCTCTGTTCGAGCACCAGGGGAACGCCGAACACTTCTCTGGAATCGGACTCGTGAATATCCGAAGGGATATACCGGCCAGCATCCACGCCGGATCTATGTCCATGTATAATGCCGATGTCTTCCCATCCGAGGCGAATCGCCTTCTCCTTGTTGCCGACTGGGACGGCCAATGATCCGGCACCAAAGAAGTCCTGTCGGAATCCCAGACTACCTCGCTCCCCCTCCCTGATCACAAGGTGGATCGCCCGGAGGGGAATCCACACGGCGGCAGCGAACTTACGTCGTCTGAACTCGGCCATCTCGAACCAAGAACTATGCATCATGGAAATACAAACCCATCTGACCCACTCCGGTGATCGGACCACATCGGTCCTATAGCAACTTCAGCATCATATGCCGGGGTAGCCATTACTGTAATAGGTCGCCTCGTCTTCGTCCCGCGGACATTCACCCACGTCCCAATCCAGAAACGTCGCCAAGTCGTTAGCAAACTGACTTCCCCCGAATCCTCTCCAACTGCATAACGGGGTTTAAAAATATGTAATTCCGTATTTCGCCCCTATCTGATCTGCAAGCCATGACAGTCGCCTTTCCCCACGAATTTTGCGCGTGATCTGCTGCCACGAACACTTCCTCAATCTCTTTGGCTCAAGGAGAGCGCTTCTCGTCGCCTCGAAAGCAGCATATACCTTTCCGCCCTCTTGGAAGGCCAGGTTCCTCTCGTCATACACCAACACAACGTGTCCACTTCCGGAGGGCATGACATCGCTCGGGACGGATACGGCAAGCAGGTTCCTCACGAGTTGGTAATTGGCTCGCAAGGGACACGGCATAAGATCCGCATCCGATGTCCACTTGAAAACACGGGGGACGTGTTTCCAGTACTTGACCCCGATCTCGGTGAGGGAACACCGTGAGGTTCTGCCTCTCTGGACGGTATAGGTTCCGTTACAGAAATCCTTCTTATAGTTGGAAGCACTTCTCCTTAGGCGGGGACGGGAACAACTCCCCACCTCCTGTTCCAACAACTTGCATTCGATCGCAACGGGGTGCTTCCCCGTGATGAGTGCATCCAAACTCGTCGGCCTCGGCTCGCCGAGCAAATCAATCTTATATTCCATCCTGAAGTTCTTCGAGGTAATTGCTTCCTTACCGAAGATTGGTTGCCCATCCTCACAATGAAGTTCGTTCAGCAACCCCAGAAAACCATACATCTTCAGGTTTCCAAACACGCTCACCGCGATCGCCTGAGAACTGGTCATGCTCCTGAACCACCGGTGTCTCTCCCGAAGCGGGATCTCGTTCAACAGACGTTTGCAATCCTCCTTGGATATATCGGGGGCCATGAGGACATTTAAAGCAGCCGCATGCTTGTGGAAAACGGGGGGTCTTCCGTCAGGCATCTCGGGCCGCTCAAAAAAATCCATACGGCCTCGGAGGGCTTCTTTCTGGTACCTCCAGAATCGTGCAACCATCTCGCGGCGATACTGTGACTTATGCCTCAACTCAAACCACCTCCAAGGCCCGAGGGTAAATTTCAGCCATATGAGTTGAGAATAAGAAGAAAGAGAACCCGGGGTCAATCAGGTTCCCATGGCCCGAAATCAGTTTGGTTTACTGGCTGCCTTTATCCGGTTATAGATCCTTCCGGCCTCCGGGATTGTCAGACGATCCGGCAAACAGCCCAGGAATTTAGGCAGATACTTGAGACTGATTATTTCAACTCCCTTGGCCTTTCCACGAACCTTCACGAAAGCATTGGAAAAGAGAATCACCGGTTCCGCAACAGGTGTAGCGATCCTCCAAGCGGCAAGAATATCCCGAACAACATGGCACTCGGCCCAAGCCTGGCTGATAAAATCCTTTGGAAATGGACGTCCATTCTGAAGAAGTTTTTCTCCATTAAAGGTGATCTCCCCACCCCGGCTTTTAGTCTCAAGGGTGAATATCCCCTTCGGGGATACGAGGACATGATCGATATTCCCCCTCCCGGAGTTGAAGTCGTGGATTATAAAATTTCCCTCCAGTAAGGAGTCGAGGATCTTTCCTACTTTCTCTTCTGCGGATGCCCCTTTATCAGCGTCTTTTGCACGGTCGGTTGCGGTGTTAGTCTTTTTCTCAAGGCATGATTTCACCCCCGTATGAAACTACGCGCCCAGACAAGACAAGCACAGAAGAAAGCGGCCCGAAGGGTGGCGGTGCGAGGCGTTACGTTGGATTATAGCGTGAAAAACTCCATGAGCCATCTTTGAGCCAGCCGGGCCATTATTAAGAAAAACGGTAATCCGGCGGGAGGCCAAATTCCCTTTGAATCTTGGGATGGTGCCGAAGGGGGGACTCGAACCCCCACGGGTCTCCCCACCACTTCCGCCGTCCTACCCGCAGCAACCTCCTTTCTTGCGCCCCATCATCCCCGTCATGGAACCCATGTTGGGCATCGGCCCACAGCATTCTTCAGTAAACAGGGAAAACAATTCCCGAGCCTTCCCCGGGTCCTGCGTCATGTTCTGGCAGAAGACGGGCATGATCTTCCGCAGGATTTTCATCTGTTCCTTCTCTGTCATCGCAAAAAACTCCTTTTCGAAATCTTTCGCCTTCACAGTCCACCTCCCGGGATCCATCGAAACCGTACTGGTGCATTGCGAACGCTCCACAAGGCAACATGCTTCAGGCCGAGGCAAGAATTCGCTCAAGTTCCTCCGGGGAAGGCACCTTTCCCGAAACCTTGACCACGCCGTCTACCGCAAGCGCGGGGGTCATCATTACTCCAAACACCATGATTTCCTTGATGTCGGTAACTTTTTCCACTTGATAAGGAATCCCAAGGTGCCTGGCGGCACTTTCCGTGTTCTCCATAAGCTTCTTGCACTTCGGGCATCCCGTCCCCAGGATCTGCAGCTTCTTCATCCTTGCCTCCTTTTTTCCATCCCTCTCCGAAGTATTAGAACCAGGCCCCGTAAATCATCCCTGACACGGTGGCCATTGCAACGACGAGCAATAGGTAGACGACCGTCTTCCTCGTCCCGAGTATGCTGCGGATCACCAGCATGCTCGGCAGCGACAGGGCCGGTCCCGCCAGAAGGAGCGCCAGCGCAGGTCCTTTCCCCATCCCGCTCCCGATCAGTCCCTGCAGGATGGGGACCTCCGTAAGTGTGGCAAAGTACATGAAGGCGCCCACCACCGAGGCGAAAAGGTTCGCAAAGATCGAGTTCCCGCCGACCGAGGATGCTACCCACTCCGAAGGGATCAATCCCTCGTGCCCCGGCCTGCCCAAAAGGGCACCGGAGACCAGCACCCCCGCCAGCAGGAGGGGAAGGATCTGCTTTGTAAAATCCCAAGAGGCGGAAAACCACTCCCTTGCCTCTCCCCTGTCCGTCGAGGTGATCGCCGAGAGCCCGATAACTCCGGCGGAAAACGGAACAACCGGATGCCCCGGGAATGCGACGGCCAGAGGAAGTACGGGGAGAGATGCTGCTAGCACCCGCCCCCACGCCATCTGGAGCCACCGGACGAGCAGGAACGCGAGCATGGCGGAGAGAATGCCGGTCAGGATCCACTTGGCGGAGTAAATCGCCCCGAAGAAGCCGCTGGTTCCCGAAGGCGCTCCCCAGTTCGCAAACACGAGGATCCCCACCAGCACAGCGAAATAGGACGCCGTCTGCCAGAGCGGCCTCCCGCCCGGTGGTCCCCCCGAAGCCGATGTCGCGCTAGCGGGAACCGCTCCATCGTGCGGATCCCGAAACATCAGATGCATCACCATCCCGATGACGACACTGAAGGTCACGGCCCCCAATGCGCGGGCCACCCCCATCTCCATGCCGAGCACCCGGGCGGTCAAAATGATCGCCAGGACGTTGATTGCGGGGCCGGAGTAAAGAAATGCGGTCGCAGGGCCCAACCCAGCCCCTCTGCGGTAGATCCCGCCGAAGAGTGGGAGGACGGTGCAGGAACAAACGGCGAGAATTGTCCCCGAGACAGAGGCTACGGGGTAGGAGAGCCAGGGGCTCGCCCCGCTCCCGAGATACTTCATGACCGCTTCCTGCCGAACGAAGACCGAGATCGCCCCCGCGATGAAGAAGGCGGGAACCAGGCAGAGGATCACATGCTCCCGGGCGTACCAGCGGGCAAGGGAAAGACCTTCCATCAGTGCATTGTCAAACCGTGTGGTCCCCACGGGGAGAAAATAGATAATCCCGAAGGCCCCAAGGATCGCCGCCAGCGGTTTCCATTCAGATTTCCAGTTCATGGTTTCCCTCAGATATGTCCATTCCGAGACCCAACCTATCCCTCAGCAAAAGCATATCTTTATATTTAAAATTATCTATATATTCAATCAAATTACTCCACGTAAATACCTCCCATACCAGTTCCTACTACACAGGAATTTGATCTCTTCGGTTACTGCTCTGATGAGGAACCACTCCGCTTGGACACGAAAGAATCCATACATTGTCTATTTGCTCCCCGACCCCAGCAGTCACGGAACGATCGGGATCGCGGAAGGGGTCTAAATCGACGTTTTCCCGATCTCCTCCACCCTCCGCTTCAGGCTCAGCCCGTCCAACTGGGCGATCGGAAGGGCAACGAAAAGACGGATCCGGGTTTCAAGCTGACGGAAGGCGGCCCAGAAGGCTTTCTTCCGCGTCATGTCGTCCCCTTCGACCGCCGCAGGATCCGGCACCCCCCAATGAGCGGTGACTGGCCTTCCGGGCCAGACCGGACAGGCTTCACCCGCCGCGTTGTCACAGACCGTGAAGACGAAATCCATCTCGGGGGCCCCAACCGCCGCGAATTCATCCCAGCTCTTGCTGCGGAACCCCTCCGAGCGCATATCGAGAGATTTCAGCAGTTCGATGGCCAGTGGATGAACCGCTCCCTTCGGATGGCTGCCGGCGCTGTATCCCCGGAACCGCCCCTCCCCGACATGATTCAGGATCGACTCGGCCAGGATGCTCCTCGCCGAGTTCCCGGTACACAGGAACAGGACGTTGTAGATCCGCTTCGTTTCCACGCCACGATCCTCTCATCCGCCTAACAACACCCGACCGCCGGGCAAGCGGCTGCCCGGATCAGACTTTCCGGGATCGCCTCGTACGTCCTCCCCTCCCTCACGATGGTGCGGCAGGAGGTTTCCTGTCCGAGCAAGTCACAGCATGAATGGCACGGATTCTCCCCCGCGACGGCACCGGGAAGGAGGTCCTCCAGGGGCACTCCGTTGAAAAGGATCTGGTTCGATTCCCGGATCCGGCTCGTTCCCATTAACGTTTCTACGAAAACGACCTGTACGCCGGTCTCCTTGCACTCGCGCGTAAGCTCCCCCACGACCTCTGCAAGCGTCTTCCCGGTGTCGCGGCAGCGATGGAGATTATCAGGTGTTCCCCCATGTTATTTCAACCCGACCGCTTTTTTCCGAGGAGCAGGGCAGCACGCCGCTGCCCGGCGGGATGGGAGCGTCATCCCCCTCTCGCAGATATATCCCGGTCCCAATTCCCGGGCCAGCGCTTCTCTTTTCTTGTCCCGTTCGACCACCGGATCGTCATTGAGCCAACCCCTCAAGGTGTTAAGCATCTTCCCCGCATAGGGGCTGCTCCCGGAGCGGGCGAGCGCATAGTGGACCCACTTCTTCTCCTTACGCTCCTTCACCAGCCCGGCCATCTTGAGGAGGAAAAGGTGCTTGGAAACCGTGGACTGGCTCAGTTCGAGAATGGCAACGATCTGGCAGCCACACATCTCCCCCGCCTCAAGAAGCTTCAGGATCCGGACACGGGTCGGATCGGCCACGGCCTTCATCACCATCTCGTATTCCCGAAGGGACATGCTTTCTCCTTCATATTGACAGTTGACGATATAACACATTATCATGTGATCATTCAAATATCAATA
>JBAULH010000234.1:0-6381 GCA_049578085.1 Candidatus Deferrimicrobiaceae bacterium | reverse complement strand
CCTTCACGGATTGCTGGATGAGTTTCGGTTGGGTGTGGAGGTTCATGACGAACGATTTGATCCCCGATCGGCGCAGGAATTCCATGTTGTAGGTACACAGGGGCCGGCTCAGGACAGGGACGACGGGCTTGGGCAGCTCGTAGGAAAGCGGGCGAAGGCGGGTCCCCAGCCCGGCGGCGAGAATCATCCCCCTCAAGACGGTGCCTCATAAGCCGCCTTATCCGCGAGCTCGGAAAGGACCGGGAGGAGTCTGCGGGCCAGCGCCTTCATCCGGGGGTTCCGGTCGAAGTTCGCGGAGAGATGAGCCACGGTCGGAGGGATGGACCGGAGGTAGAACTTCTTCCCGCGGTTGTGGGCCTGGTTCCCGAACGTGCCGATCGCCTTGATGTTCCTCTGCAGCGCGGAGACGTCGAGATGGTACGGGAAGGAGGCCGGGTCACCTCCCATTTGCCTGAGCTTGACGGGAGCTAAGTGGCGGTAAGCGTAGACGAGTTCGTCGACCGCCTTCTCGGGCAGCGTCACGTAGGAGTCCCGCAGGAGGGAGCAGAGGTCGTAAAAGACGTTTCCCATCCTGGCATCCTGGAAATCGAGGATCCGCAATTCCGTCGTCGCACCTCCTGCCCCGCCGGGGATCACCATGATGTTCCGGCTGTGGTAATCGCGATGGGCGAGAACCCGGGGGAGTGCGGCCAGTTCCGAAAGGAACGGCAGGATCAGGTCCTCGAGGGTGCGCTCATCCGTTTCCGACAGGGCGATACCCCCGTATCCCCGGACGGCGTTCTCGAAAAAGAACCGGATTTCCTCTGCGAACTTGTTCACGTCGAAGGCAAGGCGGGACGGGATCGCCTCCTCGTCGAGCGCCCTCGTGCCGTCCCACTGGATTCGGACCAGGATCTCCAGGCTTCGTCCGTAGAGCGGAAGGATCTCGTCCACGGAGCGCGCGGAGCGAACGGCCCCTTCCAGCATCGTGTCGCCTGCGTCCTCCAGGAACAGGAGTTTGGCATCCGGCACGGCAAGGTAGATCCCGGGCACGGGGATCCCCGCCTTGGCCAGGTACCGGTGTACATTCACGAAGGGGAGTTCCCTTCCCGGGGTGACCTCGTCCGGGTAGTGCATCACGATGAGGGAGGAAAGGGGAAACGACGGGGCCATCCGGACGCGGTAGTACCGGCGGGTGGAGGCGTCCCCCGCGAGCTCGCTCACCCCGATCACCGGTGCCGGGGCGCGAAAGTGCGCGGAAAGGATCGTCGCGATGGCCCGTTCGTCCACGTGCGGAGTCAACCTCCTTCGCCGGCGAATCGCTCGAGCGCGCTTCGGCACTCGGCAAGCATCTCCTCGAAACTCCGATAGGGGGGATCGTCGCCCCGGGTGTAGTCGCGAATCTCCACGGTGAACGGGCCCGGGAAGCCGATTGCGCGAAGCCCGGCGAACACCTCTCCCCAGGCGATCGCGCCGCGCCCCGGGACGAGATGAACGTCCCGGTCGCCGTGGTTGTCCGAAGCGTGCACGTGGATGAGTCGGGGCGCCGAGTCCCGGATGGCGTCCCGGACATCGCCTTCGATGTTGGCATGGCCCAGGTCGAGGCACACCCCGACCCGGTCCTCCGGGTACCGGTCGGCGATATCCATGACGATCTCCACATGTCCCGAAGGAAGGTGCGTGTTTTCCACTGCGATCCGGACATTTTCCGGAATCTCCGCAAGGAGATCGTTCATCGATCCCAGAAACGTTCCCCACCTCCTCGGATACCAGTCCTCCGCGGGGAAGCTGGTGTGAAGAACAAGGGTTCCCCCGCCGTTCCGTGACAGCCAGGTCCCCGCCGCGGCTGTGGCGCTAACCGATACCCGCCGGTGCGCTTCGTCCTCCGACGAAAGCGAATACCAGCGGTCCTTCTTGTACGTCCGGACGTCCGGATAGAGCGGGGCGTGGAGGCTGGCCACGCGGACTTCATGGCGGGCCAGGAGGGAGATGACCTCTCCGGACGCAACCGGGTCGCCATAGGGGAAGTGGGGCGGCATGGCCCACAATTCGGCCGAGGAAAACCCGAACTTCGGGAAAAGCGACACGATGGATTCGTCCAGTTCCCGATAGACGAACAGGTGGGTCGAAAGGGAGAAATTCATAGTGTCGGCCGTATCCTTGAGTTCTCGGCGAAACTTCCGCGATAATACCATACCGGGATTTGTTTCCGGATTCTCCGCGGGGTATGACCTGTTGAGGAAATTGAAACGACTCGCGACGCTTCTTCTCCTGCTTTCCCTTGCTCCTTTCGCCCATGCCGCATCTGCCTCTTCCCCGGACAACACGTTCCGCGCAGGGTGGTCCCTTCTCTCCGAGGAGAAGTTTGCCGAGGCGAGAGAGGCGTTCGGCGGAATTTCTCCCGGCGAATACGACCTCGGGGATTACGTTCTCTATTTCACGGGGTTGGCCCTGGCCAGGGAGGGGAAGCCGGCGGAGGCCGCGTCGACTCTCGATGGGCTTACCTCCGCCTTCCCGCAATCCCCCCTGATTCCGTACCTCGCGCACGAACTGGCCTTTGCCGCAGCAAAGGCGGGGGACATCCCGTCCGCGAGGAAGTATTTCCGCTCTTCCCGGGGCAAGGTCACGGGGGACAGGCGGACGGCGGCCGAGGGGTATCTCGCCGCACGCCTGATGGAGGAACCGGAGGGGGAACCGAAGAGGGAATCGGAGGGGGAACAGGAGGGGGAACAGGAGGGGGAACAGGGGAAGAGCACGGTTCGCCGGAAAGCCGCGGAGGCGTACCTGGAAAACTTTGTTTCTTCCACGGTCCAGGAAGGCGGGCTCCTGTCGATGGAACGCCTGTGGGAATGGTATCGGGAGGGGAAGCTGTCGGAGTGGGATCTTCCCGTGTCATTCTACGGAAAGTACGCGAAGGCCCTGTTTCGCGCCGGGGAAGACGAGCGCGCCCGCGCCGTTTACCAGGAGGCTGCAGAGAAGTTCTCCCATTCGGATGATTACTACAATCTCCTTCTCGATTATGCGGAGTTCCTCAGGAAGAAGGGAGAAGCTTCCGGGGCGCGGTCTCTGCTGGCCGGGGCGGTAAAGGATGCTCCCGTTCCGTTCCGGTCGGAAGTCGACTTTCTCTTCGCGAGGGTGGAGTGGATGGCGGGGCGGACGGCGGAAGCCCGCCGGAGATTCCTCGAGATCGCGGAAAGCGATGCGCCTCCGGATACCGCGGAGCGAGCCCGATACCAAGCGGCATGGATCTCGGAGGAGGAAGAGGACTGGGAGGGGTCCGCGGAGCAGTTTCGGAAGCTGTTCGAGGCCCGGGACGAGCAGATCCGCCAGGAGTCGGTATTTCGCCACGCCTTCGGGATCTACCGGCAGAAACGATATCCCGATGCGATCGTGGCGTTCGAATCAGGGGAGAAATCGGCGGTGGCTCCGGTGGAGCGGGGGAGGCACGCGTACTGGAGGGCGCGGGCCCTGTTCGAATCGGGGGAGAAACAGAAGGGGGACGCACTGTTTCGAATTCTCGCGTCGGATCACGACGCGGGACCGTATGCGATATTTTCGAGCATGCGTCTTGGCAGGGATCCCTTCGGAATGTTCAATGCCCCCTCCAGCGGCGAGACCTCCCATTGTGGGGAGGAGAAGGAGAGGCTTTGGGAAACGATACGGGCTGCCGACTGGTCGAACAAGGATGCGGAGGAAGTCCGGCGTGCGGAGCGCCTCGCCCGGCTTGGGCTGGTCGAGTACGCCATCCTGGAGGCCGACCGGGTGGACCGGGCCGCCGTCCGGAGAGCGACGGGACTGGCCGACGGGGGGACGCCCGGGCTGTTCCGGTACCTGGCGGGCGACCTGCGGGGAGCGATCCGCGAGACCGTCGGAGCTTCCTCCGGCCGGACGGCAGGGGGGCTGATCGAACGGCTGCAGTATCCGCTGGCGCCGCAATACCTGGGTGATTGCGACGGGAAGAAGTCCGGCGTGGACTCCCTCGTGCTTCACGCCATCATACGGCAGGAATCCCTGTTTCAATACGACGCCCTGTCCCCGGCGGGGGCGGTGGGACTGATGCAGCTCATGCCCCGCACGGCCGCCGAGGTTGCCCGGAAGGAAAAGATCGGGAAAACGGTTCGGCGCTACGACCTGCTGAACCCCGAGTTGAACGTATCCCTCGGAGCGGCCTACTTCGCGCACCTGATGTCCGCATACGACGGCGATTACGTGCGGGCCGTCGCCGCGTACAATGCGGGGGAGAAGGCGGTGGAGAGGTGGTGGAAGGGGGCGAACGGGGACCCGGCGACTTTTCTGGAAACGGTGACGTACCGGGAAACGCGCGGTTATCTCAGGAGAGTGTTCTTCAACCTTCTCCAATATTACCGGATCTACCGCCCCGGGATGCTTGCCCGCTATTTTCCCAGTGATCGAACAGGAGACGGGACAGCTCCCGAGCCTTCCGCGTCCCCACCTGCCGCAGGGACGCCCGATGGGCAGGGGAAGGACGTCCCGTCGGAGGAAGGGCCTGGCGAAGCCGGTACACCCGGCGAGTAGACGCCGCTACGCATTTCCGGAACTCCCTGTCGTCCGCCCACGCGCGGGAGATCGCCTCCACGGCCTCCTCCTGGTTTCCCTCCCCCCGGCAGACCAGGACGACATCGCACCCGGCGGAAACGGCCCGTACGGCGGCATCGCCGATCCCGAACCGGCCCGTGATCGCCTTCATCTCCAATGCGTCGGAAAACACCGCGCCGCGAAACCGCAGCTGCTTGCGAAGGAGACCCCGGAGGATCTTTTTCGACAGGGTGGCGGGGAACTCGCGATCCAGCGCGGGGTAGAGCACGTGGGCGGTCATGAGCGCGGGAATCCCTGCACGAATGGCGCGACGGAACGGGTGGAGGTCTCTCTTGCGGAGCGTGTCCCGGGAGCTTCGTACGACGGGAAGCTCCACGTGGGAATCCGTTGTGGTATTGCCGTGCCCCGGGAAGTGCTTCCCGACGGGGAGAACGCCGCGGGACAGAATCCCGCGCAGGAAGGAGACCCCCAGCTCCGCCGCGGTATGCGGGTCCGTGGAAAGGGCCCGGTCCCCAATCACGGGGTTATCCGGGTTGCTGTCGACGTCGAGGACGGGGGCGAAGTTGATGTCGATCCCGACGGCGCGCAGTTCCGCCCCGATCGACTCGCCGACAGCCTCCGCCACTCGCGAAGCACGGCAGCAGAACAGGGAGTAGCATCGTGCCGGGGGGAAGCGGGTAAATCCCGGTTCCGTGAGGCGCATCACCCTGCCACCTTCCTGGTCGATGGCGATGAGCGGAGCGGGACGTTCCCTCCCGGAGGCGGCGCGGATCTCCCGGCACAGGTCGCGGACCTGGCGGGGGTTCTCCACATTTCGGGAAAAAAGGACCACTCCCCCCACCGTCCCCTCCCGGAGCCATCGCCCGAGACGCGGAGGGACCGCCTTTCCCTCGAACCCGAACATCAGCGGGCATGGGCCTTCGGGCCGTTTCATCGGACACCCTCTCCTTTCCCGGGGCTCGTGCGTCCGGTTTCGAAACCATTATCACAGTACCGAAGGGAAAGGAAACCGGATCCGTCATCGGGGAGGAGGAACTCCCCAGCAGGCAAAATGTGTCTCGTGCACGCGTCTGATGCGCAGAGACCAGGAAGAGATGGTTACATGCGTTGTACGATCACTCGGATGATCCGGTGGAGCCGGTCGCCGGCTTGCTACTTAATCGCGCCCACCGTGAACCCAGCGATGAACCGGTCGACGAACAGGTTGTACAGGATGGCGATGGGGACGGAGGCGATGAAGCAGGCCCCCATGAGCGAGCCCCAGAAGTAGACGTCGCCGCGAACGAGAAAGGTGGGGACGCCGACGCTCACGGTGAACTTCGAGGCTGCTGTGATGAAGGTCAGCCCGTAGACGAACTCCTGCATGACCAGCGTGAAGGTGAAGATGATCACGGTCAGGACGCCTGCGATGGACATCGGCATGACGACCTTCCAGAACGCCCCCAGGCGGCTGTGCCCGTCGATCATGGCCGCTTCCTCGATGTCTTTGGGAATGACCTTGAAAAACCCCATCAGAAGCCAGGTGCAGAAGGGGATGGTGAAGCTCGGGTAGACGAGCACGAGGGAGTAGAGAGAGTCCTGCAGCCCCAGGTAACCGATCACCTTGGACAGCGGGATGAACAGGATGGTGGGGGGGACGAGGTACGTGAGGAAGATCCCGATCCCGAGCCGTTCCCCGGTTTTACCGGTGAGCCGGGCGAGGCTGTACCCTGCGGGGATCGCGGTGACGAGGGTGATGAGCACCACGAGGAACCCGACAAAGGCCGTGTTCCAGAGCCATTGCACGTACAACGTGTCAAAGAACAGGGCCCGCAGGTGCTCGAGCGTCGGCGGCATGTGGTACAG
>JBAULH010000233.1:0-2133 GCA_049578085.1 Candidatus Deferrimicrobiaceae bacterium | reverse complement strand
GCCTTGTTCATACGCACGTTTGTCATTCAGGCGTTTAAAATTCCATCCGGATCCATGAAAGAGACATTAAAGATCGGAGACCACATCCTGGTCAATAAATTTATATACGGGGTTAAGATTCCATTTTTGCAGACAACAATTATTCCCATAACAAATCCGAAACGGGGAGATATTGTGGTGTTTAAGTTTCCTGAAGATCCCAGCAAGGACTTTATCAAACGGGTCATCGGTGTTGGGGGAGATGTGATTGAAGTTCGTGATAAAAAGGTTTATGTGAACAACAAGCTTTTAAATCATGACTTCGGTATGCATACCGACTCCTACATCTTCCCGGCAAGTGTCCAACCTAGGGATAATTTTGGCCCTGTCGTCGTTCCGCCGCATTCACTTTTTGTAATGGGAGATAATCGTGACCAAAGCTATGACAGCAGATTCTGGGGCTTTGTTGATTTGAAGGCTGTCAAAGGAAAAGCCTTAATTATCTACTGGTCCTGGGATAAGGACAATTTTGGCGTTCGGTGGAACAGGATTGGGCATTTATTGAAATAAGACAGGAGAAGTATGGAGCTGTTGAGAAAAGATATTTTGGATATGGAATCCCTTTCTGTTGAGGAAATCACCCTGATTTTGGATACAGCGGACAAAATGAAGGAAATATCCGAAAGGCCTATTAAAAAAGTTCCAACGTTAAGGGGCAAAACCGTTGTACTTTTTTTTTATGAGCCGAGCACACGGACGCGAACTTCTTTTGATATTGCCGCCAAACGTTTGAGTGCCGACAGCCTGACTTTATCCGCAAGTACCAGTAGCATGGTTAAGGGAGAAACCTTAATCGATACGGGTCGGAATCTGGAAGCCATGAATCCTGATGTGATTGTGATCCGACATACTTCAGCTGGCGCTCCGCATTTGCTGGCAAGAATGTTAAAGTCGCCTGTTATCAATGCCGGTGACGGTATGCACGCTCATCCTACTCAATCTCTTCTCGATTTGATGACGGTAAGGGAAAAAAAAGGGCAAATTTCTGATATTCGCATCGCCATTATCGGCGATATATCCCACAGCAGAGTGGCTCGGTCTAACAGTGTCGGGTTTACCAAGATGGGAGCTGATGTTGTTCTGGCAGGGCCCCCAACGATGATTCCAAAAGGCATAGAAACCCTTGGCGTTTCTGTAACACATGATATGGAAGAAGCGATATGTGATGCAGATGTTATCATGATGCTTCGGATACAAAAAGAGCGTCAGCAGCATTTTTTGTTTCCGTCCGAACGTGAATATTCGAATATATACGGCTTGACAAATGCCAAACTGAAAAAAGCAAAGAATGATGTTCTGATTATGCATCCGGGACCAATAAATAGAGGGGTTGAAATTGCCTACGATGTTGCTGATGGACCGTACTCGATTATTCTTGAACAAGTAACAAATGGTGTTGCTGTCCGTATGGCCCTTTTATACCTTGTGACAGGAGGAAAACGCAATGCAGACGGTGATTAAGGGTGGAAGGGTCATTGATCCCGGAAACTTAGACGATATTCTGGATATTGTCATAGAGGATGGCAACATCGCTGCAATTAAAAAAGATGCCATTTCGGGGAATGAAAAGAAAGAATTTAAAATTATTAATGCTTCCGGTAAAATCGTTGTCCCTGGATTGATTGATATGCATGTTCACCTTCGGGATCCGGGATATGAGTACAAAGAAACCATTGAAACAGGTGGTCGTGCAGCAGCGTTTGGGGGATTTACTGCGATATGCTGCATGCCGAATACAAATCCGGTTAATGACTGCCGGCAGGTGACAGAATATATCGTTAAGAAGGCCGTCAAGGCAGATACTGTCCGTGTTTATCCGGTTGCCGCGATCAGCAAAGGGCTAAAAGGAGATAATCTTTGTGAATATGGAGAGTTAAAGGACGCAGGGGCTATCGCCGTATCCGACGATGGCAACCCGGTGATGAACAGTCAATTGATGCGAAGGGCATTAGAATATTCAAGTGGATTCAAGTTGCCGGTTATTTCCCATTGTGAGGATCTTGATCTGGTTTCAGACGGTGACATGAATGAAGGTGAGGTTGCAACCAAAATGGGTCTTTCCGGGATACCCAATGCCGCTGAAAGCATCATGGT
>JBAULH010000232.1:0-4601 GCA_049578085.1 Candidatus Deferrimicrobiaceae bacterium | reverse complement strand
ACATTCCTGATTCATCTCCGGGATGCGGGAGAGGAGTGTCCCCGCCCATTCGCTCCACAGGCCGCTCCGCGGAACCCCCCGCATCGCCCCGGGTCCCCGGGCGCCAGAGCGAGCTACCCCGGCGAATCTCAATCTGATATTCTCATCCGATGCAGCCGTTTCCTTCCTCCCGGCCGGAGAGGCTACTCGTGCGCGCGGTCAACTGGCTGGGGGACGCGGTCCTGACGACTCCTGCCATCGCGGCATTGCGGGCTGCGTGCCCCCAGGCGCGGATCACGCTCGCCGCCAAGCCCCTCGTCGCGGAACTCCTGCGGCACCACCCGGACATCGACGAAATCGAGGTGTACGACAAGGACGGCCGACACGCCGGGGCTTTCGGCATGCTCCGGAAGGCGGCGGAACTGCGTCGCATGCGGTTCGACGCCGCGCTCCTCCTGCAGAACGCCTTCGATGCCGCGGCGCTTGCCTTTCTGGCGGGGATCTCCGAGAGGATGGGATACGCTACGGACGGCAGGCGCTTGCTCCTTTCCAGGCCCGTACCGGTGACGGAGGAGGTCCTCTCCCTGCATCATGCGGAGTACTACCTTCGCCTCCTCGCGGAGCTCGGCGTTCCCCGGCCGAAGGAACCGCGGCTTTCCCTCCTGGTGACCGACGGGGAACGTGCATCGATGCAAGACCGGCTCGCAACATCGGGAATCCCGGAGGGGAAGAGGATTCTCGGGATCAACCCCGGGGCAACCTACGGATCCGCGAAGCGATGGTTCCCCGAGCGGTTCGCGGAAGTGGCCGACGCTCTTTCGGAAGAGTGGAATGCCGCCGTGGTGTTGATGGGGTCGATCCCGGAGATGCCCCTCTCCGCAGAGATCGAGGCGGCGATGAAGCGGAAACCGGTAAACCTCGCCGGGCGCACGACCGTGCGGGAGCTGATGGCCCTCCTGTCTGGATGCTTCTTCCTCGTGACGAACGATTCCGGCCCCATGCATATCGCAGCGGCGTTCGCTGTCCCGATCGCTGCCATCTTCGGGCCGACCGACTGGACCAAGACCTCTCCGTGGACCGATCGGGCCCGGGTCGTCCGTGTCGATGTCGACTGCTCTCCCTGCCATCTGAGGGAGTGCAACCGGGGGCACGAGTGCATGCGGGGAATCACCGCGGATATGGTCGTGACCGCCGGGCGGGAACTGATCGCGGAGGCCCGGTGAGGTGGAACCGGGGAGGATTCAGCGGATCCTGATCGTCAAGCTCTCCGCGCTGGGAGACGTGGTGCACGCGCTGCCGGTCGTCGAGTACCTGGGGAAGGCGGTACCGGGTGCGGCGATCGACTGGGTGGTCGACAAACGGTTCGCGCCGCTGTTGGAGGGCAACCCGGGACTGCGTCGGGTGATCCCCTTGGATCTCAGGGCGTGGAAAGGGAAGTGGACGACGGCAGGAACCCGCCGACAGGCGGCCGTGGCGATCCGGGGCCTGCGCGAAGGAAGGTACGACGCCGCCTTCGACATCCAGGGGAACACGAAGAGCGGGGTGGTGACCCGGTTGTCCGGGGCGCCCCTGCGGTTCGGGTTCGATCGGCGCGGAGCGCGGGAGTCTTTGAACCTCCTCTTCACAAACCGGAAGGTTCCCTCCCGCGCGGAGGACGTGCACGTGACGCAGAAGATCCTGCGGGTGGTAATCGCGCCTTTCGGAGACGATGTCCCGACCTCTTGGAACCATCGGGGGATCGCCGTGTCGGTGGAGGAGGAGCGGGGGGCGGCCCGTCTGCTCGAGGATCTGTCTCCCGGGACGGCGCCTCGCCTGCTTCTCCACGCCGGCACTACCTGGAACACCAAGAAAATGGATCCCGAATTCTGGGCAGGGATCGTCCTTCCTCTCCGGAACCGGTTTCCGGGACTGGGAGTCTTCCTCTCCTGGGGGAACGAGGAGGAGAGACGGGAGGCGGAAACGATCCGAGGGCTTGTCGGCGGCTCGGCCAGGGTCCTGCCGTCGCTATCGCTTCGGGAACTGGCCGCGATCTGCCGGGTCTGCGGGCATATGGTCGGACCCGACACCGGCCCTCTCCACATCGCGGCGGCGGTGGGCGCGAAGACCGTATCCGTCTTCCGCGCCACCGACGGCCGCCGGAACGCGCCGCTTGGCCCGGACCATCGGTTCCTGCAGGCGCCACTGCCCTGCACGGTATGCCTGCGGAAGCGTTGCGACCGGGACGCGGAGTGCCGGGAGAGCATACGTGCGGAAGACGTTGCCGAAGCGGTGACCGGGCTGACAGCAGGGAAAAGTAGAGGTCCCGCCGCGTAGGGTTACCTTAAGTAATAACAATGCATATGATTATTTTTGCGATTCCTTGAAAGCATCTAAGACTTCAATTCCCACTTCTTTAAACGTTTTGTTACGGAACGCTCCACCTGCAGCACTGGTGAAAGTAACCAAGCCCAAAAACGATCCAGTAAATTTACCTCCTTTATTGGAGATCTCCCGGTCTTCCTTATGGCTAATAACGTATGAACATGTCCAATGACTTGATAGTTTCGGTATCTTCTTAAAAAATGATTTGCTGCCAATAATACCCCTCGGTATTTCGAACTATAATCATGCATCATCAATATCCCACCCTCATTCAATAACCGGGTCCACCTTAAATCCTGCATGACATAACGTATCTTATGCGCTCCATCTATGAAAATAAAATCAAACTGTTCCCCATTTTCCTGGGCTTCAAAAAATGCCTCAAAACTTGTTTTGATCCGAAAATCTATAGTATCAGGGTGAATCACATGATTCTTCAAATTTTCTTTCACTATTTCAAATTGATTGGGAAAGTACTTCATCGGATCTACCACCACAAATTGAGGACGCTCAATGTCCTTAAAGATTGTCATCATTTGACATAGCGTCCCTCCAGCCGCCGTGCCAATCTCTAAATACTTTCCTGTGAAATGCTTTTCCTTTAGCGTATCAATCAGGAATTTCAATTCGTTCGGGCGAAGTTCCGGCTCTAAACCCGTAGCACATGGTCTCATCACATCCCTCTCATATATTATTCGAGGGAGCCATCGAGTGCGACGAGACCACGATTGGCGGGGCTCGGCGGGGGAAGCGGGGTTGGGGAGCCGCCGGCAAGGTCATCGTGTTGGGGATCCTGCAACGCAACGGTCAGGTGAAGGTGTTTGCCGTTCCCGCCCGCAAACACCTTCATCTTTTCTTGGGGGAGATTTGCTATCGGTTCAACCATCGGACCCAGGACCTTTTCCCTTGGCTTTATAAGTTGTTACGGTCGACGGGCACGAACGAAATCAACCCGATTTTGGTCCGGAATCGTTAGGTATTACCTTCTTTTTTCCATCCGAGGATGACCCACTTGTCGGACCAAATCGGCGAGGTGGGGAAGATCTTCACGATCTCGGCGCCGGCAATACGGAAATCCTCGGAGATCTGCTCCGACGAAACCCGGTGGGGCGGTTGGGACCCAAGGCCAATTCGACACAGAAGGGTTTTTCCCCAGTAGGAAAAGGTGTACCGATGACGGTAGTCTACGACCAACCAGCAGCGGCTTACCCTCGCCATCTCCTTCAGTGCGTTCTGGCGAACCTTGTCCGGAAGATGAAGAAAAAAGCGGATGCTGAATACGGCGTCGAAGCTGGCCGTTGCATAGGGGAGGTGTTCCGCGTCACACTGCACAAAATCTCGGAGCTGTTTTTCCCCTGGGAACTTGCTCCTTGCCACTTTCATCATCTCCAATGACAGATCCGATCCGATCGTATGGATTCCGTGGGTGAGCAACAGGGGGAATATGCGGCCGGTTCCGCAAGGCAGATCCAGGGCACTCCGCACAGGACGGCCTTGTTCGTTTGCCAGGGCGATGGCTTTGTCAATGGCGGCCAATTTTCGGCGGTTGCTCCGCAGACGGCTTCGGTTTGCCCATCGATCCGAATCGTAATCCGTTGCCACCTTTCCCGACTGGTAGTGGGTCTTCTTCCGTTCATAGCTGTTGTCTGGTGAGGTCAAGATCGTGATGGCCTCCTGCCGGGCAAGGAAGAAAACGGTCTGATATTAACACGACACTTCAGGGCGGATACTATATCATCGCGACATGCGGAAAATGCCATCTCGAAATTAAGAGGTTTATTCCAATGGGAAAACCGGAGCAGAGTTTCAGCTGGAGCGAATTCTATTCCTATCGGAAAAAGATCCGGAAGGACTATCCTTCCGTGTTTGGCCTAACAATTAAGAAGAAAACACTCGATGTTGTTACAGAGGAACTCAAGAATGGAGATAAGATATTGGATGTAGGAGCATCCAACCGATCTCTTGGGGAGAAAATCAGAGAGCGGCTCCCTTCCGTCGTGTATAAATCCATGGATATCGACAAGGCACAAGATCATGATTATTACAGCCTGGATGAGATATCGGAATCTTTTGACATGATCATACTGGTCGAAGTCATAGAACACCTTGAATTTCAGAATGGAATCTCTATGCTGTTCAAGCTTCTTTCATTGCTGAATAGCCGGGGAAAACTTATCCTTTCCACACCGAATATTTTCCATCCGAACCGCTATTGGGAGGATTCCGACCATAAAACGCCGTATTGCTATGATGGTATCAGT
>JBAULH010000231.1:0-11055 GCA_049578085.1 Candidatus Deferrimicrobiaceae bacterium | reverse complement strand
AAGCCGAGGGCTTTCACATCCGACTTACCAGGCCGCCTACACGCGCTTTACGCCCAGTAATTCCGAACAACGCTTGCACCCTCCGTATTACCGCGGCTGCTGGCACGGAGTTAGCCGGTGCTTCTTCCTACGGTACCGTCAGACTCCGCGGATTATCCCCGCGGAGCGTTCGTCCCGTCCGAAAGGGCTTTACGACCCGAAGGCCTTCTTCACCCACGCGGCGTTGCTGCGTCAGGGTTTCCCCCATTGCGCAATATTCCTCACTGCTGCCTCCCGTAGGAGTCTGGACCGTGTTCCAGTTCCAGTGTGGCTGGTCATCCTCTCAGACCAGCTAACGATCGCAGCCTTGGTAGGCCGTTACCCCACCAACTAGCTAATCGTACGCGGGCCCATCTCCAGGTGACAGCACCGGCAAGCCGGTGCCACCTTTAACCCCAGGATCCGAGGACCCCGTGGTCTCATGCGGTATTAGCCACCCTTTCGAGTGGTTATCCCCCGCCCGGAGGTAGGTTACCCACGCGTTACTCACCCGTGCGCCGCTCTACTCGGGGAGTTGCCCCCCCTTTCGCGCTCGACTTGCATGTGTTAGGCACGCCGCCAGCGTTCGTTCTGAGCCAGGATCAAACTCTCCACTTGAAACAAATAGCGGAAAAGACGAAGATCCGATTCACGCCTCGCATTCCCTGTTCAGTTTTCAAAGATCCGTCTTGGAAATTGGCCAGCCCCAGATACTCGGGGGGGACTAAACAATATAGGAAAAACAACTCCAACTGTCAAGACATATACGCATAATCCCGACAGTATTGTACCCCGGGGACCATCCGCAAAACAACGGGGCTTCCTGCCGGAAGATACGGGAGGGATGCCACGGGCGTTGCTTAACGCGACAAAAGAAGATAGCCCATTTCCCCGACGGGGGCAAGAGAAAAATCGGGGCGCCCTAACTTTCAGTCGAACGCGACGATGACGAACTCTTTCTTACCGATTTTCAATCGGATTTCCCCGCCTGGGGAGATCTCTCCGGAGGGGTCGGACGCCCGCTCCCCGTTGATTTCCAGCCCCCCCTGCTCGATGAGGCGACGGGCCGCCGCCTTCGACCGGAAGGATCGGGAAACCGTGGAGACAACCGATGCCAGGTCTGTCTTCCCGGATAGCGCACTGCCGGGTACGCGTCGGGCATCCTCGGGAAATTCCTTCCGCGAGAACCTTTTCCGGAATCCTTCTTCCGCCCTCTTCGCGGCCGTCGCGCCATGGAAGCGAGCGACGATCTCCCGGGCCAGCGCCACCTTGGCCTCCATCGGGTGGTGTGAACCGTCCGCAATTCCCTTTTTGAGCCGCTCCAGTTCGGCCACGGAGATATCCGACAGCAGCTCGTAGTACCGGAGCATGAGGTCGTCCGAGATCGACATCATCTTCCCGTAGATCGTGTCGGGTCCCTCCGTGATCCCCACGTAGTTCCCCAGGCTCTTGCTCATCTTGTTCACGCCGTCCAGACCTTCGAGGAGCGGCGTCGTGATGACGACCTGGGGCTCCTGCCCCCAGACCCGCTGGAGATCGCGCCCCACGAGGAGGTTGAACTTCTGGTCGGTACCCCCCAGCTCCACGTCCGCCCGCAGGGCGACCGAATCGTATCCCTGAAGGAGGGGGTAGAGGAACTCGTGTATCGAAATCGGGCGCTCCTCCTCGTAGCGCCGCCGGAAATCATCGCGCTCCAGCATCCGGGCGACCGTCATCTGGCCCGCGATGCGCACCAACTCCTCGATGGAAAGCGGCGACAGCCATTCCGAGTTGAACCGGATCTCGGTCTTCTCCGGGTCGAGAATCTTGAAGATCTGCTCCCGGTAGGTCTGCGCGTTACGCTCCACGTCCTCCCGCGTCAGGGGCTTGCGCGTTTCGAGCTTCCCCGAGGGGTCGCCGATCATCCCCGTGAAGTCCCCGATGAGGAACACCACCTGGTGCCCGGCCTCCTGGAAATGCTTCAGCTTCTGGATGAGAACCGTGTGCCCCAAATGCAGATCGGGAGCGGTCGGGTCGAACCCCGCCTTCACGCGAAGAGGTCTCTTCTCCCTCTGCGCCCGCCGGAGCTTTCCGCCTAGCTCCTCCGTGGAAATGAGGTCGACCGTACCGCGCCTGAGGGATGTCAGAATCGCGTCCATGCTTCCCGGTTCCTCATCATGGTTTCCCTCATCACGAACGCCTCCACGCCGTGGCACGTCCCGGTCTCCGGGTCGATCTCGAAGAAGACGCCGGCCACCTCCGCCTCGCCGGAGGCCACCTCGAACCGGGTCGGAACCTGGGTGAGAAACCGCCGCAAAACGTCGACGGAATCCATCCCGATCACGGAATGCACGGGGCCGCACATCCCGGCGTCGCTGATGTATCCGGTCCCGCCGGGCAGGACTTGCGCATCCACGGTCTGGACGTGGGTGTGGGTGCCGACGATTGCGGAGACCCTCCCGTCGAGGTGGAACCCCATCGCCCGCTTCTCCGAGGTTGCCTCCGCGTGGAAGTCGACGATGACCGCGGCGGCATGCCCCTTCATTTCCGGAAGTGTATCGTCCATCCACCGAAAGGGGCAATCGTACTGCCCCATGAATACCCTCCCCATCAGGGAGACCACCACATACGGGGATCCGCTCCGTCCCCGGTAAACGCCCCATCCTCTTCCCTCTACGCCCGGAGGGTAATTCGCGGGACGAAGGACCTTCTCTTCGTCCCGCACGAGCGGGAGCCCCTCCCGCTTGTCCCAGGTATGGTTTCCTCCCGTCAGGACATCCACCCCCGCATCAAAGAGTTCGCGAACCACCGGTGCGGTCACTCCGACCCCTCCCGCCGCGTTCTCTCCGTTGGCGATGACCAGATCGACGTCCCGGCGGGAGCGGATCCGGGAGAGATATTCCCGCACCGCCCTTCTGCCGGGTTTACCGACGACGTCTCCTAAAAATAAGATCCACATAGAAAAGCAGGGACGGTCCTGGAGGAAAAGCAGGGACGGTCCTGTAGAATGCCTCTCTCCTCCACCACCCTGGTTCGTGGACTACGATTCCCTAAGCCATCAAGACGTCTTGCCACAGGACCGTCCCTATCTAGCGTATTCCACGGCGCGCGTCTCGCGGATCACGGTGACGCGGATCTGTCCGGGGTAAGACAGTTCGGCCTCGACCTTGTTCGCGATGTCCCGTGCGAGCATGATGGCCACATCGTCGGTTATCTTTTGATTGTCGACGATGATGCGCACCTCCCGGCCGGCCTGGATGGCGTACGATTTTTCCACGCCCGCGAACGACTTCGCGATTTTGTCCAGGTCCTCGAGCCTCTTGAGATAGTTGGCCAGCATCTCCCGGCGCGCCCCCGGCCGTGCCCCGGAGAGCGCGTCGGAGGCCTGGACGAGAATGGGGAGTATGTCCCGCGGGGACTCATCCTCGTGGTGGGCGGCAACCGCGTGAATGACCCGGCTGGGCTCGCCGTATTTCTTGCACAGGTCCGCGCCGATCAGTGCGTGCGGCCCCTCGACCTCGTGGTCCACCGCCTTGCCGATGTCGTGCAGAAGCCCCGCCCGCTTGGCGATCTTCGCGTTCAGCCCCAGCTCGGAAGCGATCATCCCGCAGAGGAACGCCACTTCGATGGAGTGGGCGTAGATGTTCTGGCCGTAGGATGTCCGATACTTGAGTTTCCCGATGAGCTTGACCAGTTCGGGGTGGAGGCCGTGAAGACCCAGGTCGAACAAGGCCTGTTCCCCTGCCTCCCGGATGATCTCCTCCACCTCTTTCGTCACCTTCTCAACCGTTTCCTCGATCCGTGCAGGATGGATGCGTCCGTCCTGGACCAGGCGCGTGAGGGCGATCCTGGCGACCTCGCGGCGTACGGGATTGAACCCCGACAGGATAACCGCCTCCGGCGTGTCATCGATGATGACGTCGATCCCCGTTGCCGCCTCGAATGCGCGGATGTTCCGGCCCTCCCTCCCGATGATCCTCCCCTTCATCTCCTCCGAGGGGAGCGGAACCGCCGTCACGACGCGCTCGGCGACATAGTCGCCTGCGTACCGCTGGACGGCCAGCGCGATCATCTTCTTCGCCTTCTGCCCCGCCTCCTCCTTGAACTCCTCGTCGATCGCGCGAATCTTCTTCCCGGCTTCGAGCTTGGCCTCATTCGATACCATTTCCACGAGTTCGGCCTTCGCCTGCTCGGCCGTCACCCCCGCTATCCGTTCGAGATTCTCTTTCGCCCCGCGGATGATCTCCTGGAGTTCGGCGTTCCCGTGCTCGATTCTGTGCTCCTGCTCGGCAAGTTCCTTCTCCCTCTTCCCGAACTCCTGCGCACGGGTCTCAAGGGCTTCCGTCTTCCGGTCGAGCACGTCCTCCTTTTGCAGGAGGCGCTTTTCGAGCTGGCTGATCTCGTTCTTCCGCTCGCGGGTTTCCCGCTCGAAATCGAGCTTCACCTGGAGCTGGTAATCCTTCGCCTGGAGCACAGCCTCCTTGAGGGTGTTCTCGGCTTCCTTTCCTGCGGCCTTGAGGATCTCCTCTGCCTTGGCCGAGGCTTCCCGGGCCCGGTCTTCCGCGAACTTCTTCTTCGACAGCAGGGAAACCACCACGAACATAAGACCAGCCACGAATATCGAAAGGACGACGATGACGATCATGATCGTATCCAAAGGATTCCTCCCTCATACCGCATCTATATTTATGTCCCGCCCCACGACGCCGTTTTCCGTGATTACCGCGCTGACGGGAACATCCCATACATCGACGGGGACCTCGGGTACCAGTTGCCAGGAAAAGGCAAGCCCCACCGTCATCGCCGTCCCGCCGAGGGCGAAGAGAAAACGATCGTAGTAGCCGTGGCCCTGCCCCAGTCTCCGCCCGGCCGTGTCGAACGCCAAGCCGGGAACGACGACCAGGTCGAACCCTTTCCGAATCCCTTCCCCGCCCGGGACGATACGAGGTTCCCGGATCCCGAACCTCCCCCGCTCCCAGCCGTCGTTCTCCTCGTGCCGGAAGAAGGTGAGGTTGCCGTCTTCGCTCATCCGGGGATAGTAGAGCCAAGCGTCGGCGGCAAGGCAGCGTTCGCGGATCCAGTCGGTTCCGACCTCCCCGCGAACCGCCGAATACAAGGCAATCTTCTGCCCGGACGTTGCGGGAAAGGCCGACTGAAAGCGCTCCTGCACTAGGAGACTTTTCTCCGCACGCTCGCGGTCCGGTTCTCCGAAACCTGGGCGTCTTCGTTCGTTCAGGCGAAGAAGCGCCTTCCGCTCTCCGACGAACATGAATCGTCCTTCCGACTAAGGGGTTCTGCTGGGAGACAGGAACCGCGAATAAGGCGAGAACCCGGCGGGGAAGGCCCGGATCCGCTTGAGGTTGCAGTCTATCGAAACACCAATCATTCCTTATTCGTAGTCGAACATACGCAACCAGTACCCCTGTCGCCCGAATCTATGTGAACGGCCGGTGCCCGCCCATCATGGGGGAAAGCCCCTGCGCTTTGCCGTGTCGGCAGCCGAGTTGAACCTGGCTCTCACCAGGTGGGCTCCCTGGGATGGCGCCTTTAGGCTTCCCCGTGCGGGGGCATGCTCACCGGCGCCAGGAAGGGATCCCGTTCTCTTCGTGTTGGCTCAAACACTTCTGCCAATCACGCGCACGGCAGGGGCCACCTGCCTTGCCTTCCTACTTCAATGCCTTGTCCAGCACCGCCAGAAGGTCCTGGCTTTTCTCCTCAAAACGTCCTTTTTCCTTTTCAAGTTCCTCGCGAAGCTCGAGAATTTCGTCCCCTAGCTTCATGGCCGCCAGCAGGATCACGTGGAGGTAGTTGGACGTCCCGCCTGTCTTCTGGACCTCGCGAACCCTCTCGTTCAGAAGTTCGCTCAGGCGCTCCATGTGGTCCGACGACCGCTCGGTCGTGATCGTGAGCGCATACCCGGCGATATTCACATTGAACCGGTCGCCCATCTCCCCACACCCTCAATTATACAACGATACGACCCGGACGCTATAACTCAATGCTTTCGATCCGGGCCAGGATCGTTTCCACCTTGTCACGGATTTGGTCCCGTTCCAAGGTCAGTCCGGCGATCTTTTTCGTCAACTCCTTGACTTCGGCCTCTTTTTTCTCCAGCTGGGCCGCCAAGGTCGTCTTGTCCTTCTTCAACGCTACCACCAGGGCGGCGAGGTCCGAGATCTTTTTTTCGATCACCGAAAATGACGATTCCACCATGTGCCTCTTCCCCTCCTCCGTATGCGTATCGTCGCCCGGCAGTCGACCCTTGAGGCGTTCCCCCCAGACGGGAGCGGGCATTCCGGACACCGCCAGTCGGGGAATTTTCGACAATGTACAATACCTCGTCGCCCGGACGGAATCAATGCCGAAGGCTGGTCGGCCTGCCGGTTCGGTAATCCCGGCGGCGGGCAAGGCATCCATCATGAAAGGAGAATATCAGAAAAGCGCGGAAGCGAAACTTGCGGCATCGAAAGGTCTCAGGTCGTCGACTGACTCTCCCACCCCGACGTACCGGAGGGGGACGCCGGTTTCCTTCGTGACCGAGAGAACCACCCCCCCCTTGGCGGTGCCGTCCAGCTTGGTGAGCACGATGCCGGTGACCCCGGTAGCCTCCCGGAACGTCTTCGCCTGGGCGATCGCGTTCCGGCCGTTGGTCGCGTCGAGAACGAGGAGCACCTCGTGGGGAGCCCCCGGGACTTCCCTTCCGATGATGCGTACGACTTTCCGCATTTCCTCCATCAGGTGCGTCTTCGTGTGCAGTCTGCCTGCCGTGTCGATCAGAACAACGTGCGACCCTCTCGCCTTGGCTGCCCGGAGCGCGTCGAACACGACGGCGGAGGAGTCGGATCCCTCCTTGTGGTGAATGACGTCGGCCCCCACCCGCTCGGCCCATACCCGAAGCTGTCCGATGGCGGCGGCCCGAAACGTGTCTCCCGCGGCAAGGAGGACGGGATGCCCGTCTCCCTGGAGATGGTGCGCGATCTTCCCGATCGTCGTCGTCTTCCCGACGCCGTTTACACCCACCACGAGAACGACGAAGGGATAGGGGGGGGCCACCGGGAGAGGGGCGATGCAGGGGGCAAGGGTGTCGGTGACCATCTTTTTCAGTTCCGCGCGAAGAGACTCGACGTTCGGCATTTCCCCCCGTCGCCATTTCGCCCGGAGTGCCTCCGCATAGCTGTGGGCGAGGTCTGCTCCCGCGTCCGCCAATATGAGCGCTTCCTCCAGTTCCGCCAAGACGTTTTCGTCCACGGGACCGATCCCGCGGGCGATCGCCTCGACGTTCATGAAGAGAAGCTCGCGGGTCTTCGACAGGCCCGTCTTGAGGCGCGAGAGAAAGGATCCGTTTGGTTTGTCGTCGTGGACAGCCATGGAAATCCGTCTCGGGAGGGGCTGCGTCAGGACTGAAAGTTCACCGAAACCACCTTGGAGATTCCCGGCTTTTCCATGGTGATTCCGTAGAGCACGTCGGCGAGTTCCATCGTCCGCTTGTTGTGCGTGATGAGGAGGAACTGGTAGTTCGACGACATCTCCCGAACGATCGAGTTGAATCTGTCGATGTTTGCGTCGTCCAAGGGAGCATCCGCCTCGTCGAGGAGGCAGAAGGGGGAAGGCTTGACGAGGAAGATCGAGAAGATGAGGCTGATGGCGGTCAGTGCCTTCTCCCCGCCGGAAAGGAGAGTCAGGGACTGGAGCTTCTTCCCCGGGGGCTGGGCCACGATCTCCACGCCCGAATCCAGAAGGTTCCCTTCGTCGAGGAGCTTCAGGTAGGCCCGTCCCCCCAGGAACAGTTTGGGGAAGATCTCCTGAAACTTCCGGTTGATGTTGTCGAACGCAATGGAAAACCGTTCCCTTGTGGTCCGGTTGATCCTCTGGATCGCCTTGGCGAGGTCCTCGAGGGATTTCTCGAGGTCCTCCTTCTGGGAGGAGAGAAAGGAATGCCGCTCGGCAAGTTCCCTGTGCTCTTCCAGGGACGCGAGGTTCACCTCGCCGATGGCGGTCATACGGGCCCGGATCTCCCCGCCCCGGCCCTCCCATTCTGCCAGGTCCCCGTCCTCCTCCTCCCCGGACCCTTCCCGGCCGGCAATCTCCGAGGGTTGGACCTCATACCTCTGATAGATCGCGCTGTCCAGGTGTTCGAGATCCATCTCCACACGCTGGGCCGCAAGCCGCAGGTCCGAAAGGCGGGCGACCCCGTCGGCCTCGTGCCGGTGCTTCTCCTTGAGCGCCCCCTCCATCGATGCCAGTCGCGCATAAAGCGCCGCATTCTCCTCGAGGTGCCGGTCGATTTCCTCCTGCCTGCCCGCCAGGTCGACGGCGGCGGCCTCGATCGCCTCCCGCCCCTCCTCGACGGCGTGCTCCAGCTCGCCGGCGTATTTTTCGTACGCCGCGATACGCTTCCTTCGTTCTTCGACCGTGCCATTCCTGCCGTTCCACGATTCCCGCAGGCCCTCGAGCAGCACCTCGCCGGATCGGAACTTCTCCTCGAGCCCCGTCCATTCGATCTCCGCCGCGTGGAGCTTCGCCCGGACCGCCTCCATCGCGGTCCGTTTCTCCTCCACGAGGGCAACCAGCGTCCTGACGCGTTCTTCTTCCTCTCCCCGGGCATGACCGGAATCCCTCGCGGCATCCTCCGACGCTCTGTGCTCCGCGGTCATCCGACCCAGTTCGGCCTCGAGGTACTCCCGCTCCTGGACGAGCGCCCCGAGGGTTGTGCGTACCTGGGACATCGCCACCTCGACCACGGCCCTTCCCTGCTGCGCTCCGGCGTACCGGCCTTTCCGCTCCTCGCGCAGGGAGAACATCTCAGCAAGCCTGTCCTCGAGCATCGCCCGGGTACGCCTCGCCTCCTCCACCTCCTCCGTCATGCGGGCCGATTCCTCCGCGAGCCGCGCCATCTCCTGCTCGAGTTCCCGAATCTCGCGCTTCACCGCGAGGACCCTCGATTCCCCCTGTTCCTGCGCTCCGCCCACCAGAATGCCGTCGGCGGTGACCACGTCTCCGTCGAGGGTCACGAAGGAGCTCCAGACCCCGTTGCGGTTCCAAAGCCGCAGGGCGCACGGGAGGTCGGACACCAGCAGGGTGCTCCCCAGCAGGCCCCGCAGGAGGTCTCTACACTCTTCCGGGGAGTGCACGACTTCGAGGAGAGGGGCGATCACGCCTTCTTCCCCCCCGTACGGGGGAGGTTCCTCCCGCGTACGCAGGGTTACCGGTACGAACGCACCCCTTCCCTCGCGGGAATCCTTGAGGTACTGGAGGGCGGAGAGGCCTTCCGCGTGGTCCCGGACCACGATGGACTGGATCCGCTCGCCAAGGACCGCTTCCACGGCCCTTTCGTAGGGCGCGTCGGTCTCGATGAGTTCGCCGATCACCCCGAATATCCCCCGCTCGCCTCCGCCGCCGCCGTTCCCTTCCCCGAGGTAGTGGTGCAGGACGGCCCGGACGCCGGAAGAGGCCCAGTCCCGGTGCTCCTGTACCCGGGAGAGGGCTGACAAACGGGATCCCGTCGCCTCGAGCCTGCCTTCCGCCTTCCTGAGGACATCGGCTAACATGTCGAGGCGGGCGGCCTGTTCGCCCCGGAGGGAACCCGTCTCCCCCCAGGCCGTTTCCGCCGAAGCCAGCGCTTCCCTGGCCTCCTCCTCCTCCCCACACGCGCGGGCGAACTGCGCTTCCGCTTTCCGTGCGAGGGCCTCCGCCTCCGCGACCCGGTCATTGAGGCGTGCCACCGACCTTGCGTTCTCATCCATCAGCTTCTGAATCGACTCCGTCCCGGAGAGGGCGTTCGAGTGGAGGGTGACGCGCACCATGAGATCGGACTTCGCCTGCTCGGCCCGCGCGTGCGCTTCGCTATAGGCGGCCTGCGCCTGTTCCGCCTCCGAGGCCAAAGCCGTCCGTTGTTCGCGCGACGACGCAAGAGATTCCCGTCCCTTGAGCGCCAGCTCCTCTGCTTCCCGGATCCGGCGGTAAAGTTCGGCGATTTCCCCCTCCAGGGAGGAAACCTCCTCCTTCGTTTCGGCGATCAGGGCCCGCAGCTGTCTTGCCTCGCGGCCCTTCCCCTCCCATTCCGCATGTTTCCGTGCGATTTCCTCTTTCAGTTCCGCGTGGCCAGCGCGAAGTGTCCCCAGAGCGGCTTCCGCCTCCGCCTGGCGCAACCTTTCCGATTCCCGGTCCGCCTCCAGGGCCGAAATCTCCGCGCGAAGGGAAACGAGCGCGTGCCCCAGACCGGAAAGATCCCCCGCGATGCGGGATCTCTCCTCCGAAAAGATCCGGTATTTCCGCTTCGCGACCCTGAGGTCGAGCTCGCGAAGTTCGTCCTTCAGCACCTTGTACTTCTCCGCCTTGCGGACCTGGCGCTCCAGGCTCCCCAGCTGGCGCCTGACCTCTTCAAGAATGTCCCGCACCCGGGCGAGGTTCTGCCGCGTGCTCTCCATCTTCCGCTCCGCTTCCTTTTTCCGGACGCGGAATTTGGCCACCCCGGCCGCCTCCTCGATGATCATTCTCTTTTCTTCGGGCCGGGCGTTCACGATGGTCATGATCTTGCCCTGCTCGATGATGGCATACCCGCGGGCGCCGGCCCCCGTGTCGAGGAACAGTTCCGCGATGTCCTTCAGCCGGCAGGGAATCCGGTTGATGGAAAATTCGCTTTCCCCGTCGCGGAAGGTCCGCCGGGTGACCTGGACCTCGGAGTAGGACTCGTACCCGGGGGGGGCGTACCCGTCCTCGTTGCTGAAGGTCAGGGAGACTTCGGCCATTCCGAGGGGACCCGCGGCGTCGGACCCGGCGAAGATCACGTCCTCAAGGGCCTTGCTGCGGAGATAAGAAGGGGCGTGTTCCCCGAGCACCCAGCGGATGGCGTCGACGATGTTCGACTTGCCGCACCCGTTGGGCCCAACGATCGCGGTGATTCCGTCGGAGAAATCGAAACTGATCTTGTCGTAGAAGGATTTGAATCCGAAAAGTTCCAGCTTCTTAAGCTTCATGAATCCCCTGGGCAGGTCCCCCGGAAATATTATAAAACATCAATATAGTGTGTAGGGCTCGTTGTTGGGACCCAATATATGG
>JBAULH010000230.1:0-16838 GCA_049578085.1 Candidatus Deferrimicrobiaceae bacterium | reverse complement strand
CTGATTGCGAGGAAAGGGAGCCGCGGCTCCTTATTTCCAGGGGGACTTGAGGGAGTGCTTCTTCATCTTGTAGGCGACCTGGCGGGGGGTCCACCCGAGGATTTTCGCGGCCCGCGAGATCACCCATCCCGTCGACTCGAGCGCATTCCGGAGTTCCTCCTTCTCCAGGTTGCGAAGATGATCTGCCCGGGAAGACGGTAAGGGAGGAATTTCCCCCCGACCCGCGGGGACCTTCCCGGCGGGGCCCTCCGGGGTGCGGCGTCCCTCGGGCATCGCCGCCACCGCTTCCAGGCGGATCGCCCGCGGGAGGTCCGGGACGCCGACGACGGAGGTTTTCGCCATCACCACCGTCCGTTCCACAAGGTTTTCCAGCTCCCGCACGTTCCCCTGCCACCGGCGCTCGACCAGCTGGTCGAGCGCCTCGGGCGTGAAGGAGACCCCCTTGCCGTGCTCAGTGTTGAACCGTTCCAGGAAGTGCTCCGTGAGCGGAATGATGTCCTCCCGCCGGTTCCTGAGCAGGGGGAGGAAGATGGGAATCACGTTCAGCCGGTAGAACAGGTCCTCCCGGAACCGCCCCTCCTCGACGAGCCGCTCCAGGTCCGCGTTCGTGGCGGCGATGATGCGGACGTCCACCGCAATGGTCCGGCTGTCCCCGAGCCGCTCGAATTTCTTTTCCTGCAGGACGCGCAGGAGCTTGACCTGGGTGGGGAGGGGAATGTCGCCGACCTCGTCGAGGAAAATCGTCCCGCCGGACGCCAGTTCGAACCGTCCTTTCCGGTCGTCGACGGCGCCGGTGAACGATCCCCGCTTGTGGCCGAAGAGCTCGGACTCCAGGAGCGTCTCGGGCAGCGCCGCGCAGTTCACCGTAATGAACGGAAGCTCGGCCCGGGGCCCCGCCATGTGGATGGCGCGGGCGACCATCTCCTTGCCGGTTCCGCTCTCGCCGCGCAGAAGAACCGTGGCGCGGGAGGGGGCGACGCTGACCACCTGGCCGAAGACCTCCTGCATCCGCTTGCTCTGGCCGACGATGTTCTCGATCCGGTAGGTCTTGCGGATCTTTTTCTCGAACTCCTGCCGCTGGCGCTGAAACTCCTCCTGCAACCGGTCGATCGCCGCGTGCATCTTCAGCGCCTGGCCGATGAGGCAGCCGACGACCGTGAGCGTGCGCGCGTCCGCCTCCAGCGCCTGGGTACGTGCCCGCCCGATCCTCTCGGCGGCCAGCACTCCGAGGACCTCGTTCCCGATCTTGATGGGCACGGCGATGTAGGCGAGGGGGCCCGCGGACGCCTTCCCGTGTGCCCGCGTTTTGTCCAGGAATGTCGGTTCCTGCCGCACGTCGGGGATGGCGGTAGGCCCGCCGGACTTCATCGTCTTCCCGATGATGCCTTCCCCCCATACGTAGCGTGCGCGTGCGCATTCCTCGGCCGTGTAGCCGGCGGACACCTCCATCCGGATCTCGCGCGTGCCGGGGTCAGGCAGGAGGATCGCCGCGCGGTCGAACCCGAGCAGGCTCTGGAGGGTGCGCAGGGAGGTCCCCAGGGCCCTCGTGAGGTTCTGCGTGGAGGTGAGGATCTTCCCCACTTCGTAAATGGCGGAGATCTCGGCTTTTTCGGTCGCTATGCGGTCGGACACGAATTGATTATAACGCGGGGAAGGGGGAAGGACGAAAATCGTAAGAGGAGCGGGCGACCGGAGGTATAATGCGGTCAACCCTTTCCACGGACGGAACAATCGGCGGTTCGGCCGTTTCCTGCGGTGCCCATTCGCGAGCGAGGAGAACAGGGGATGGGGAAGAAACAGGGGCATTTTCTCCGGGGGGCAAGGATTTTCCCTCCTCCGATCACGAAGGGGATCGGGGCGGTGGACCTCGTGGACAACCATTTTCTCGCCTTCAACGCGGGGAGGCTGCGGGAAGGCGCGAAGCTGTACGCGGAGAAGATGCTCCAGCCCGACGTCACGGTCGGCCTTTCCCTTTCCGGGGCACTCGTCCCCGCCGGGCTGGGGATGTCCTGCATCGTGCCGCTGATGCGGGCCGGGTTCGTCGACTGGATCGTCTCGACCGGGGCGAATCTCTACCACGATGTGCACTTCGGGCTCGGGATGAAGATGCACGCGGGGTCCCCGTTTCTCGACGACACGGTTCTTCAGGAGGAGGGAGTCGTCCGGATCTACGACATCCTGTTCGCCTACGAGGTGCTCCTCGACACCGATGCCTTCTTCCGGCGGGTGCTCGAAGAGGAGGAGTTCCAGGGGGAGATGAGCACCGCGGAGTTCCACTTCCGGATCGGGCGGTACGTTGCCGAGCGGGAGAAGAAACTCGGGTTGGGGGAGGTGAGCATCCTCGCGGCGGCCTGCCGCTGCGGGGTCCCCGTGTATACATCGTCCCCCGGCGATTCCTCCATCGGTATGAACGTTGCCGCGATGCGCCTGTTCGGAAAGGGGACGATGATCGACGTATCGGCGGACGTGAACGAGACCGCGGGGATCGTCTACGCCGCCAAGAAGGGGAAGGGAAAGAGCGCGGTCCTCATCTTCGGCGGGGGCTCCCCGAAGAACTTCGTGCTCCAGACCGAGCCGCAGCTGCAGGAAGTCCTGGGAATCGCGGAGAAGGGCCACGACTTTTTCCTGCAGGTCACCGACGCCCGTCCCGATACCGGCGGCCTTTCCGGGGCCACGCCCTCCGAGGCGGTATCATGGGGGAAGGTCGACCCGGACCGGCTCCCCGACGCCGTCGTCTGCTACCTCGATTCCACGGTGGCGATGCCCCTGCTGACGGCGTACGTTCTGGACCGCGTGAAGAGGCGACCTTTAAGGCGCCTCTACGACCACCGGGCCGAGTTCGTTGCCGCACTGGAGAAGGAGTTCCGGCGGAACTACATCGCCTGGAAGGCCGGGGGGAAGTGGCGCCCCGGCACGTAGGGGGACGTTAAACACCACGCCGGTTATCCCGCGCGATCCGGCCCCGGATTGCGTTTTCCTCCCGCCGCGAGGGCCAGCAGCAGCTTTCCCGCAGCGTATGCGTCCGCCTCCGCACGATGAAAGGCCGCCCCGATTCCCAGCCGTCCGCAGATCGCGGAAAGGGAGTGATCGCGAAAAAGGCGGGTGCGCCGGGCGAGCGTCAGCGTGTCGATGACGGGGTTTCCCGGCCACTCCCCGCCGGCGAGCCTTGCCTCCATTCGCAAAAACGACAGGTCGAACGGGGCGTTGTGGAATACGGTCATGTCCTCCCCGAGGAAAGCGAAGATCCGGGGAAACAGGTCCGGAAACGTGGGCGCGCCGACCACCATGTCGTTCGTGATCCCGTTGACGGCGGACGCTCCCGGGGAGATCGGCCGCAGCGGGTTCACGAAGGAGACGAGCGAGTCCACCACGGTCCCGCGCAGGAACCGGAGAAGCGCGATCTCGCACACCCGGTGCCCGTCCGAAGGGGCAAGCCCCGTGGTTTCCACGTCGACGGCAACGTAGGGAATTTCTACCAGGGATTTTCCGACGGGCCTCATGCCATCCATTATAAACGGCAGGTCCGGGAGCGCGGCGTTCTTTATCCCCCTTTTTCGTTTGTGTTATAAGGGCAGGACGGATCTCCCCGAGGAGCCGGAAACCGATGAGAAGATGGAAATGCACCGTATGCGGCTACATCCACAGGGGCGACGAACCGCCCGAGGTCTGCCCCGTCTGCGGAGCCCCCTCGGAGAGATTCATCGAGCTGAAATGATCCGTTCCGGGGAAAAGGTCGCGCTGGTCACCGGAGGGGGACGGCGCATCGGGGCGGCGATTTCCGGCAGGCTTGCCCGCGGTGGATTCACCGTCGTACTCACCTACCGTTCCTCGCGCGGGCAGGCACGGTCCCTCGCCCGGGAGATCGGCGGGAGAGCGGTTCCCTTGGACCTCCTGCGCCCGAAGGGAGTTTCCCGCCTCGCTGCCATGATCCAAAGGGATTTCGGACGCCTGGACCTCCTTGTCCATAATGCTGCGGTTTTCCGCCGCACGCCGGCGGGCGGAGTAGGGGCCCGTGACTGGGACGAAATTTTCGCCGTCAACCTGCGCGGACCGTTTCTTCTCACCCAGGCGTTTCTTCCGCTCCTCCGGGCAACTCCCCGCGGAGCGGTCCTCTTCCTGGGGGATGCGGGTGCGGCACAAATGTGGCCCGGCTACCTCCCCTACTGCCTCTCCAAGCTGGCTCTCGCGCACCAGGCGAAGGCGTGGAAAAAGATCCTAGGACCCCACATCCGGGTGGGGATGGTGAAGCCGGGCTTCGCGCTTGCTCCCCCCGGGTTCCCGGAAGACGAGTGGAAGCGGCTGCGCTCTCGCGGCAGGGTCCGGGGACCGGATAGCCCCGGCAAGGTCGCCGCCGCAACATTGCAATTCCTTCGCCGCTGACGCTATACTTGTGTCCATTCCCCCTTATCTGAAAGGAGAGCCGCCATGGCCAAAATGTCCAAGTGGAGATGCACGGTTTGCGCGTACGTCTACGATCCGGCGGTGGGAGATCCCGACAGCGGCGTGAAACCGGGGACTCCTTTCGAGAATCTACCGGATGACTGGTGCTGCCCTCTGTGCGGCGTGGGCAAGGAAGAATTCGAGAAGGTCTAGGACTAAGGGTGAGGAGCGGATCAATGGAAACGGTTTCCCTGGCGCAAAACGTCCACTGGGTGGGGGCGAAGGACCCCGGCCTGACGGTTTTCGATATCGTCATCCCGACGGAATTCGGAACCACCTACAATGCCTACCTGGTCCAGGGGACCGAAAAGACGGCCCTGATCGACTGCGTGAAGAAAGAGTTCACGGAGGACCTCTTCCGGAACATCTCCCGTATCCTGCCGGTGGAAAAGCTCGATTACGTGGTGATCAACCACTCCGAACCGGACCATGCAGGGGGGATCGTCGAGCTCCTCAAGCGAAACCCCAAGGTGACGGTGTACCTCTCCCGGTCGGCGAAGTCCTTCGTCGACCATCTCGTGAACGCGGAGTACTCGTTCCACATCGTCAAGGACAACGAGGAGCTGCCTCTCGGCGGGAAGACGCTTCGGTTCCTCAACACTCCGTTCCTGCACTGGCCGGACACCATCCTCACGTATCTCGTCGAGGACAAGATTCTCTTTCCGTGCGATTTCCTCGGGGCGCACTACTGCAGCCCCGAGTTCTTCAACGACGAACTCCGCGAGCCGGAGAAGGTACAAAAGGCGTTCGAGTTCTACTACGGCATGATCATGCGTCCCTACAAGGATTACGTGCTCAAGGCGTGCGAGAAGATCAAGGACCTGCCGATCGCGATGATCGCCCCGTCGCACGGGCCGATCCTGAGAAAAGATCCCCGATCCTACATCGCCTGGTACGAGGAGCGCGCCTCCGTCCTGTCGCGGGTGACGGAAAAGAAGGTGACCGTCGTCTACGCCTCGGCCTACGGGAACACCGCCGCCATGGCCGCCAGGGTGGCGGAGGGGGTGCGGTCGGCAGGAGTCAAGGCGACGCTGATCAACAGCGTCGAGGTTCCCATGAACGAGATCATCGACGAGATCGAGACGTCGGCGGGGTTCCTCATCGGGACGCCCACGCTCAACTCGAACGTCCCCCACCCGATCCTGCACGTGATCGCGAACCTCGTCGTGCTGAACGTCAAGGGCAAGCCCGCGTCGGTGTTCGGGTCCTACGGATGGAGCGGCGAGGCGATCAAGACGGTCCAGGACATCCTGACCTCGATGCGTCTCAAGGTCGCCCCCGAGCCGATCCGGTTCCTGATGACCCCTTCCGAGGCGGATCTTGCGACGTGCGAGGAGTTCGGAAAGAAATTCGCCGAGGCTATTTAGACCGGGGAGGGGATTTTCCCGTCACTTCTTCGGGGGGATCCCCTCCCGGCGGATCTCCTTCTCGGCCTCCTTCCGGATCTTCTTTCCCTTTTCCGAGGCCTCGCCGCGGATCATCGCCTTGCACTCCTCGCAGATCGATCCCTCGAATATCTTTTCCTTCGCGCACACCATACAGCGCTGCTTCCGCTCGGTCATGCCGTCCTCCCTCGATCGCCCGACCGCGTTGCGCCCCGCTCGAGGGCGCATGGGATCGGCTTCGCCGCCTCGGAGGGGGGTTCTGTTCGTGGCTCGCCGTGCGATGAACCCGCACGGCTGCGCTTTACCTCACTCCGCCCCCCATCCTTCGGCATGGCGAAGCCTCCGGGCGCCCCGCTTGAGAGCGCACGAGATTGGTGCCGCCCCCGGGGTCTCCGAGCTCGGAGGGTGAACCGGGGCGACCCTTCGGTCATCATAACAGGGACCTGGCGAAGGGGGAACGATCGGGAGAGGGGGGGGCGATGGCGGGAAGAAAAGTCGAACGGCTTCCGGAGAAGCCGAGGAAGGGACTCGTGCTCGTCCTGACGGGAGAAGGGAAGGGGAAGACCACCTCCTGCCTCGGGATAGCCGTGCGCGCGGTGGGGTACGGGATGCGGGTCGTCATGATCCAGTTCATCAAGGGGTCGATCCACTACGGGGAGATCGACGGGGCGAAGCGGCTGGCGCCCGAGTTCAAGCTGACCCCCATGGGAAAAGGGTTCGTCGGGATCCGGGGAGACACCCTTCCATTTGCCGAGCATGCGGCCGCTGCCGCGCAGGCGCTGGAGACCGCCCGGAAGAAAATGCTGTCGGGGAAGTACGACGTCATCATCCTCGACGAGATCCACGTGGCGGTTCACCTGGGACTGGTCGCCCTGCCAGGTCTTCTCGCTCTGATCCGGGAGAGGCCCGATGATGTCCACCTGATCCTCTCCGGCCGCCACGCCCACGAGGAGGTCATTCGCCTCGCCCATCTCGTAACCGAGATGCGGAACATCAAGCATCCCTTTGACCTGGGGATCGAGGCGGAGAAGGGGATCGACTATTGAGCCCTCGCTTCGTCGTCCATCGACACGATGCGTCCCGCCTTCACTGGGACCTCCGTCTTGAGCGGGAGGGGGTGCTCAAAAGCTGGGCGGTCCCGAAGGAGCCTCCGGTCGACCCGGGTGTGAAGAGGCTTGCGGTCGAGGTGGAGGACCATGATCTGGTCCACATCGATTTCGAGGGGGAGATCCCGGAAGGGGAGTACGGAGCGGGGACCGTATCGATATGGGACGGCGGGACATATGATCTTCTTTCCGAGCACGGCCGCAGGCTCAAACTCGCCCTCCGGGGAAGGCGGCTCCGGGGGGAATACGTCCTTGTTCCCCTGGAGGGGAAAAACTGGCTCTTCTTCCGGACGAAGGGGAAAGGGGAGTGATATGAGGGGAAAGGAAAAGACGCCCTTCCCGGAGAACGTCCGGGTGGAAGAAGCGCTTTCGTCATGCCCCCGGTGCGGGTACGGGAGCGGGTTCCACGTTGCCTTCCGCCGGAGGGACCGCTCCCTGAACGTGTTCCTGATCTGCCCGTCCTGCTCCGACCGTTTTTCCGTGGGCGATTGGGCGTTCCCGACCGGTGAATCGGCGGGGAGGTGACACCGCTCCCCCGCGAGCCTTAGGTTCACGGGTTGATGTTCACCTCGTTCCCAGGTCGCCGGGTGCGGTTTCGCGTCCGGGGCATCCGCTTACTTCGCCCTGTCCAGCAGAGACGATCCGTAGAGCAGCCCGAAGTAATCCTCGGTGTTCTTTATGTAGAGCTTGCCCCCGCCGGCCATGTTCTCCCCGGCGAGCTGCCCCTGCTTCATCGCGCTGCGCCACCCGAAATTGATACGGCTCTCGCGGCGGTTGATGTCGAACACCTCGGCGCAGTCGCCCGCCGCGAAGATGTTGGATACGTTCGTCAGCAGGTACTCGTCCACCAGGATCCCCGTGCCGACCTTCACCCCGCTGCCCTCGAGGAAATGGACGACAGGGAGTCTCTCGGTGGCGACCACGATCATCTGGCAGCGTATCTCCTCCCCGCTGGCCGTGTATACGAGGAAGGTTCCCCCGTCGAGGTCGAGCACGTCGGCGATGTCCGTCCCCTCCTTGATCGTTACGCCGCTGTTCCGGAGCGTTTCCGTGACCTTCGCCTCGAACTCGCCGGATATCGGATTGCCGAACCGGGGGAGCCCCGGGTTGATCCAGATCACCTGCTGCCCCAGCTTCCGGAGCGCCCGCGACGCCTCGAGCCCCAGGTAGCCCGGCCCGTATACCACCGATACGTCGGAGCGGAGAGCGCGCGCCTTGATCCGGAGGGCGTCGCTCAGGGAGTTGAGCGTCAGGAACGCACCGAAGCTTCCCATCAACGCCAGGGGAAGGATCGGCTTTCCGCCCGTGGCGACGCAAAGAAAGTTGTACGTCTCCTCGCTTCCGTCCGAGAAAAGGATTCGGTTTTTGGCGGCGTCCACCCGTTTTGCCCGCTTGCCGGGCTTGACCTCGATTCCTTCGGCGGCGAGGTCTTTGGCCTGGGGGTCCGGAATCGCCGAGGGGTCGATCTGGCCGGAGATGATGTCAGGGAGGTTGGGCCGTAAATAGGGGGCGGCGAACTCTTCGGTGACGATGACGACTTCGGCGTCCTTCTCCATCTTCCGGGCGGCTTTCGCAGCCGCGATGCCTGCCGGGCCGCTTCCGAGAATCAAGTGGCGCATGAAGAACATCCTCCATGAATGAAATGCTATCAGGAAAGGTACATAGTAATGCGAGGAGGAGGAAAAGGAAAATCGAAATTCACGTATCCGATGACATCCACGAATCCCGCGAGAGGCATAGCTCCGCGTCCGAGGAGACAGTCCGCAGGATCATGTAGCGGCAGGCTCCGGGGACCGGCCCGGATACCGTAAAGTATATCCCCCCATTTTCCGAAACAGTAACTACCGGGATGTTTTGCCGTTTACGGCAGGGGGGACCGTCAGCATTCCCGCTCCGCGAACTGGCGCCCGGCCAGGAAAGGAACGAATGGACCAGCCGGAAAGGGAAAGACACGCGGCCGGGATTCCCGCGAAGAACGCCCCGGGGCGAACGATGACGCGGAAATTCGTCATCGCGTTTTCGGCGATGTTCATCATCCCGATGCTGCTGACGACGTATCTCTTCACCCAACACACCGATATCCTCAACGGGGACACCCGTCAGATAACCCTGTTGTCCGTGTGCGTGCTGACACTGGGTCTGGGAGGGTTCTTTCTTATCCGGTCCGTCGTCCACGCGATGCTGCGCGTGGCGAGGGACGCCTCCGCCGTCGCCGAGGGGGACTTGGACAAACGCCTGGACACGGAAGTGGAAGGGGAGATCAGCGAAATCGCCAGAAATTTCAACCGGATCACCAACCGCCTTCAGAGGACGATCGACAGCCTCGAGACGTCCAAGGGCCAGATCCAGACCTTGCTGTCCCAGGTCTGCCTCACCTTCAGCCAAAACATCGACATGGCCAGCATGCTGGAGGTCTTTCTGAAGTCGCTTCTCTCCCTGATGGGGCTCGATATGGGGGCGATTTTCCTTCTCTCTCCCGACAGGAGGGAGCTCACGGTTCATGCCTCGATCGGGTTGCGCGAGGAAGACCGATCCACCGCCATCCCCCAGGGGAAAGGGATCGTCGGATGGGTGGCCACGCACGGACAGCTTGTGACCACCTCTGAATCGATGCCGTGGGCCAGAGCGGAAGGGTTGACGACTCTCGAAAAAGGGATGCCCTGGGCAATCCATATTCCTTTGTGCGCCCATGGGAAGACCTACGGCGTGATGAGCATCGGGCTGGCCAAAGGGCAGCGGGAGATCACGGGCGACGACTTGCTCATGATCCAGAATCTTGCCACCCAGATCGCCGGCGCCCTCGAGAACGCCGAATTAAAGGAGAACATGGAAAAGACGTACGTGGAGACAGTATCCGCCCTGGCGACGGCCGTGGAGGCGCGGGACAAATACACGAGGGGTCACTCGAGGCGTGTGACCGAGTTCTCCGTGGAGATCGCCCGGCGGATGGAGTTGCCGGAGGCATTCGTAAAGGATCTGGAGGCAGCGGCGCTGCTCCACGATATTGGCAAGATAGGGATCCCGGATCACATCCTGCACAATAACGGGGTCCTTCCTCCGGACGGCCTCCAGTTCATTCTGGAACATCCGATAGGGGGGGAGAACATCCTCAAGCCCGTGGGATCGCTGAGCCGGCTCTGCCCGATCGTCCGGCATCACCATGAGAGGTACGATGGGGACGGGTACCCCGATCGGCTGAAAGGGGAAGAGATCCCGCTGGCCGCGCGCATCCTGTCGGTGGCCGACAGCTTCGACGCGATGATCTCGGACCGGGCGTACAGGCCGCCCCGGACGAAATCCGAGGCGATCAAGGAACTACTCGGTTGCAAAGGGAGCCAATTCGACACGAAGTGCGTGGATGCGTTCATCGCCTTCCTCCGGGAAAACCCGGACGCGGGTATCCTGTGCCTGGCTTGAATCCGCACCACCGCTTGCCTCTCCGAACCCCCGAAGGGAAAACCCTCTCCTCTATGCCGGGGTTTCGCCTCCGGGCTTCTCCCCGGGGTAGGAGGGCGGCACGATGATCCGGACGGGGACGTCCGTCATCTCGAAACGGACGGGGAGCGGTCCGAGATAATCCCCGTCCACCTGGGCGGCGGAGCGGATCGGGGAGCGAACGAAGACCGAGGTAGTCTCCCGGATCAGGATGTCCGGAGAACCGGTGTGTTTCCCCCGAAGGGCGTTCAACGCGAACCGGAGGATCGGGATGCGACCGATCCTCCGGAGGATAACCACCTGGAGCGTGTTTTTTTCGAGGTTGCCGGACGGCGCCAGGATTACCCCTCCGCCGTACGTTTTTCCCCGGCAGACGATGACGACCTGCGCCTCCAGGCGATCCTGTCCCTCCAGTTCCACCCAGAGGCTCGGCTGCTCCCGGAAAAGATGCGCCGTACCCGCCAGGAGATACGCCCCGATACCGAGGTAATGCTTCCCCCGGGCATCCATCCGATCCAGAACCTCGGCGTCGAATCCCGCCGAAGCCAGGAGCAGGAAGTACCTTTTCCCCGCTTTGGCAAGCTTCACCGTGATCGTCTTCCCCTCGGACAGGAGCGCCAGGCATCCTTCCACGGACTTCGGAAGCCCAACCTCCGCGGCGAAGACGTTTCCCGTGCCGTGGGGGACGACCAGGAGCCGCGTCGCCATTCCCGCGAGCCCGCTGGCCACTTCGCTCACCGTGCCATCCCCCCCGACGGCGATGACCACCTCCCCCCCGGCATGGGCGGCCTCTCGGGCCAGGAGAACGGCGTCCCCGGGTCCGGTGGTCTCCCGGACCTCGAAGGGGACTCTGTCCGCAGCGAGTGCCCGCCGGACGCGTTCGATGTTGCGGACCATTTTCGGACCGGCCACGGGGTTGTATATGACGCGGATCATGATGAGGGATTATAGATGGTTTCCCCTCCTTCCGGTGTGGGATATCTTACAGGCATGAGGATTTTTTCCCGGGGGGGGGGGGATGCCCCCCCGATCGTCGTCGCGCACCGGGGGGCTTCCCGCCGCGCCCTGGAGAATTCCCTCGAGGCCTTCTCGCTCTCCCTGGCCGACCGGGCGGACATGATCGAGTTCGACGTGAGGCTTTCCGCGGACGGGGAACCGGTGGTCATCCACGACGACCGGACGGGACGCGTCGCGAGGGAAAACCTGCCGGTGGCCCGCTGCGACGTTGCCAGACTGCGAACGCTGCGGCTAAAGAACGGGGAGCCGGTTCCGTTTCTCGCCGATGTGCTGGACCTGGTCCGGGGTGCCGTCCCTGTCAACATCGAGGTGAAAACGGCTGGTGGGGTCCACGCCTCCCTCCGGGTGATCGACGGGATGCGTTACGAGGGGAAGGTCGTGCTCTCTTCCGGGCTGCGGGAAGAGTGCCTGGCCGCGGTAGCTGTCCGCCCCGGCTTCTCCTGCGGCCTGGTGACCGGTCGCCCTTCGGCATCCGACATCGCCTTCTGTCTTCGCCATTCCCTCTCGATCCACCCGAAATTCCGCAGGCTTTCTGTGCTCCGCATCCGGAAGGTGAAGGAGGCGGGGCTGCTTCTTATCCCGTACACCGTGGACAACGAGGAGGATTTCTTCCGGCTCGTCGGAAGTGGCGCGGACGGCGTCTTCTCGAACCGTGCGGAGGAGCTGCGCAGCGCGTGGCGGGAGCGGTTCCGCGGGGAGGGGTGAGCGTCCGGTCGACCCCGCTATCGACCGAGGTCTCCTGCGTCGATATATTCCTTGGCGGTGTTGACGGCGGTGGCGGCCTCCCCCGCTCCCGCCGAGATGAGCAGGATCTTCCCCGGGTAGGTGACGATGTCCCCGGCCGCGTACACGCCGGGCATGTTGGTGGACATGTCCGTGGAAACCGCGATGCCGCTGCCCACGATGGAAAGGCCCCACTCGCGGAACGGATCGAGGTTGGTGAGCATCCCGATGGAGAGCACGATCGCGTCGGCCTCGATCTGCTCCTCCTTTCCGCTCCGTTCGTTCCAGATGACCGCGCCGGTGACCTTCTCCTCGCCGATGACCTCCTTCAGGGCGAAGTAGGGGAACTTCACCGTCACCTTCGACGCGAAGAGCCGGTCGACCATCGCCTCGTGGGCATCGAATCTGTACATCCGATGGGCGAGCGTCACCTCCGCAGCGATCCCAATGAGCGAAAGCGCCCAGTCGACCGCGCTGTTCCCTCCCCCCACGATAAGGACCTTCTTGCCCCGCAGCGGCTCGAAGGAGGGGAGGTAGTAGTAGATTCCGTGTCCCTCCAGGTCGGAGAGGTGCGGGATATCCAGCTTGCGGGGGACGAACGCGCCGCATCCCGCGGCGATGGCCACGGTCTGGGAGTAGTGACGCCTCTTCGGGGTCGAAAGCTCGATCACCCGCTCTCCGCGGATGCGCAGGCCGGTCACCCTCTCGTTGAGGACGACCGTCGGGCGGTACTGCATCGCCTGCTTGGTGAGCTGGGCGACGAGATCGCGGGCGAGAATCCTCGTGTGGCCGGCGACGTCGAAGATCTCTTTTTCGGGGTACATGGAGATCAGGCGGCCGCCGAACTTAGGGGACGTCTCGATGAGCTTCGTTCGGCAGTCCCGCAGCCCCGCGTAGTATGTCGCGTACAGCCCTACCGGGCCGGCACCGATGATGGTGACGTCGTACATTTCGGACTGGAGGACCATCGCCGATTACTATAGCAAAGAACCCGTTCCCGACTTTCCTTTATCTTGGTCCTTTCCCGCGCCCCCGTGATATAGTTCAGGGAATTGAGCGAAAGACCCCGCAGGAGAGACCGGATGGCATTGAAATTCCTGCCGAAAGTGTGGAAAAAGGGGACGGATTTTCTCGGCACGCGCCATGCGATCCTGTGCGGGGCGATGACCTGGGTGTCCGAGTCGAACCTCGTCTCCGCGATCTCGAACGCGGGGGGGTTCGGCGTCCTCGCCGGGGGGAACATGCCCCCGGACATGCTGGCGGAGGAGATCCGGAAAACCCGGGAGAAGACGAAGTTCCCTTTCGGTGTCAACATGATCACGGTAGCGCCCAGCTTCCGGTCCCACATCGAGGTCGTGGTGCGGGAAAAGGTTCCCTTTGCCATCTTCGCCGGAAGCATCCCCTCGGGGAGAGACATCGAACAGGTCAAGGCCTCGGGGGCGAAAGTCCTGTGCTTCGCGCCGGTCCTGTCCCTGGCGAAGCGGCTGATCAAGCAGGGAGTGGACGCGATCATCATCGAGGGAAACGAAGCAGGGGGTCACATCGGGCCGGTTGCGACATCCATCCTGGCGCAGGAGTTCCTTCTGACCGTTTCGGAAGTTCCCATCTTCGTGGCGGGCGGGATCGGCACCGGAGAGATGATTGCCCAGTATCTGTCGCTCGGGGCGTCGGGGGCCCAGCTGGGAACCCGGTTCGTGGTCGCCGAGGAGTGCATCGCGCACGTTCGGTTCAAGGAAGCCTTCATCCGGGCCCATGCGCGGGACGCCATGCCCACTTCGCAGTTCGACCCGGCCCTTCCCACCATCCCGGTGCGCGCCATCACGAACGAGGGAACGCAGGACTTCAACCGTCTCCAGCTCGAGCTCCTGAACAAAGTGAAGTCCGGGCAGATGTCGAGGGAAGAGGGGCACGTAAAGCTCGAGGAGTTCTGGGTAGGGGCCCTGCGGAGGGCCGTGATCGACGGCGACATCGAGCACGGGTCGCTCATGGCGGGGCAGAGCGTCGCCTTCGCGAAAAAAATCCAGTCCGTCGCCGAGATCATCGAGGAGCTGGTGGCCTCCGCCGAGAGCAAGCTTGCGGAGATGGCTTCGAGGAGCACAGAAGAGGTTGCCGCGGGCCGCCCGCCCTTGTTTCGCCCCGGGTTGCCAATCAATTAAGCCATCGATATCCTGTCACGAAAATGCCAGCCTAGGAGCGGACGCCATGTTCCGGATCATCCCCCGCGACGAAGCATTCTTCGCAATGTTCGAGCAAGCGGCGCAGAACGCGATGGACGGCGCCGAGGTGCTCAAGGATTTGCTGGATAATTTCGAAAACGTCAAGGAAAAAGCACGCCAGATCGAGGATATCGAGCACAAGGGGGACTCCCTTACCCACGATATCATCAAGAAGCTGAACACGACCTTCATCACGCCGATCGACCGGGAGGACATCCTGGCGCTCACCTCCTCGATCGACGATGTCATCGACCTGATCCACGGCGCCGCCAACCGGATACAACTTTACAAGGTCACCGAGTCCACTCCCCAGGCAAAGGAGCTTGGATTCCTGATCCTGAAATCGACCCGGGAACTTCACCGGGGGATTGCCCACCTGTCCACAAAAATGGATGGGGTTTACGCGCACTGCGTTGAGGTGAACTCCCTGGAGAACGAGGCGGACCGGGTGAGCCGCGACGCGATCGCCCAACTCTTCGATCAGGAGAAGGATCCCATCTATATTCTCAAGTGGAAGGAGATCTATGAAACATTGGAGACCGCCACCGACCGGTGCGAAGACGCCGCCAATGTCCTGGAGGGAGTCGCGTTGAAAAATGCTTGAGACCCCTCTGATTCTCCTGGGGTTGGTGGTCATCGCAGCCCTCGCCTTCGATTTCATCAACGGGTTCCACGACACGGCAAACGCAATCGCCACCTGCATCTCCACCCGGGCCCTGTCGATCCGGAACGCCATCGTCATGTCGGCGGGGCTCAATTTCGTCGGGGCGCTGGTCTCCACGCACGTGGCGACAATGGTGGGCAAGGGGATCGTGGATCCCGCTTACGTATCACAGACCATCGTTATCTCGGCACTCCTCGGAGCGATCTTCTGGGATCTTGTCACCTGGCGCTACGGAATCCCCTCCTCCTCCTCGCATGCGATTATCGGCGGGATCATCGGCGCGGGGATCGCCTCGCGCGGGGTCGGCGTCCTGAAATGGGGCGGCATCTCGAAAATCGTCGCGGCCATCGTCATTTCCCCGCTGGCGGGAACGATTATCGCGTTCCTCATCATGGTCGGGATCTTCTGGATCTTCAGAGGGGCCCACCCGTCGCCCCTGAACCGGGGATTCCGGAAGCTCCAGATCCTCTCTGCGGCGGTCATGGCGTTTTCCCACGGGTCGAACGACGCCCAGAAGTCGATGGGGGTGATCACGATGGCGCTTGTCTCCTACGGGGCAATCCAGACCTTTTACATCCCCATCTGGGTTATTCTCTCCTGCGCGACTGCGATGGCGTTGGGCACCGCGGTAGGGGGATGGCGGATCATCAAGACGGTGGGAAGCGACTTCGTGAAACTGCAGCCCGTCCACGGGTTCTGCGCGGAGACCTCCTCCGCGGGGGTGATCCTGACGGCGTCGGCCATGGGGATCCCCATCAGCACCACCCACGTCATCACTTCCGCCATCCTCGGGGTTGGCCTCTCCCAGGGCCGGCGGAAAGTGAACTGGATCGTGGGGGTGAGAATCGTGTGGGCATGGGTCCTCACCATTCCCTCATCGGCCGTGGCGTCCTACGTCGCGTACCGCCTGCTTGCTCCCGCCCTCGAGAGGATGTAGTGCCCCAAGAACGGGGACGTTCCTAAGAACTCTCCCTCCGCGCCGGCTGTTGTGCCATCGGAGGAGTCCCCTCGGCTACGCTCGCGACCTTCGCCCGCTCGCTGCCGGTTCCGCTCGCCGAGCCGCAACCTGTTGTGGGGACACTCCTTTGTCCTTCGCGGAATACACCAGGAATGTCCCCGCCGCCTCGTGGTCTCCCCCCGCATCGCCTCGGGTCCCCGGATGCCCGGCGAACGAGCCATGCGGCGCCTTGCCCGAGGGTGCTTGCGGCTTGCGCATCCTCGGAGGGGGGCTCCGTTCGTGGCTCGCCGTGCGGGGAACCCGCACGGCTGCGCTTAACCTCACTGCGCCCCCCTTCCTCGGCTGCCCCGCCGCAAGCGCCGGGTACGCTGGCGTCCCCTGGTCGTTTCGGATTACAGTAGGAACATATCGCCCGGGAGGATAACCATGATCCGCAAGATCCAGCACATCGGGGTGGCGGTCAGAAGCCTGTCCGACGCCATCCCCTTCTACCGCGACGTTCTGGGGCTCGAGTTCCTCGGGATCGAGGAGGTGGCCGAACAGAAGGTCCGCACGGCGATCTTCCGGGTGGGGGAGAGCACGATCGAGGTGCTCGAGACGACGTCGGCCGACGGTCCGGTCGGGAAATTCCTCGAGAAGAACGGGGAGGGGATCCATCACCTCTGTCTCCGGGTGGACGACGCGGAGGCGGCGCTCGCGCACGCGAAAGAAAAAGGGGTCCGGCTGATCGATGAAACGCCGCGCACCGGGGTCCACGGGATGAAGATCGGGTTCCTCCACCCGAAGTCGACCTTCGGCGTCCTCACCGAGTTCGCGGAAGGGGAGGAAAGCCACTGATGACATCCGTTCCGCCCCCCCCCGGGGGACGCGTGCTTTTGTTGTGCCTGCACAACC
>JBAULH010000229.1:0-27367 GCA_049578085.1 Candidatus Deferrimicrobiaceae bacterium | reverse complement strand
CCACGACGTGATACTGGAAGTTCGGATCGTAGATCCGGAAGACCTCGAAGAAGATCACGAGCGACATCACGAGCCCTGCGCCGATCGTGGCGAGGGAGACCCAGTCCCCCTTGCGGGGGAGCCGCTTCCCGACCGCGAGGTTGATGAAGAAGGAGAGCAGCGGCAGGAACGGGATGATGTAGGCGTATCGGATCAACGGTTCACCCTTTCATTTCGCATGCGGCGTCAACCACGGAGGTGGTCGGCCGTGTCCACTTCCACGGTGCCCGTGGTGGCGAACAGCCTCAGGAAGATGGCCAGCGCGACGGCCGCCTCGGCGGCCGCGAGCACGATGACGAACACGGCGAAGATCTGCCCCCCGATCAGCCGGGACACGTAGTGCGAAAACGCCACGAAATTGATGTTGGCGGCGTTCAGGACCAGCTCCACCCCCATGAGGACAGCCACCGCGTTGCGCCGCGTCATGATCGTGTACAGGCCGCAGCAGAACAGCGCCGCGCCGATGACCAAAAATTTGTCCAGGGCCATCTACTTCGGCTCCTCCATGTCGGGTCTTTGGATATCGGGCCGGTCGGGCCGCGAAAGCAGCGCCGCGCCGATGAGGGCGGCGAGAAGCAGCACGGAGGCGACCTCGAACGGGAGCAGGTACCGGGTCATCAGAAGCTCGCCGATCTCGGCCGTGGACGGCTGGTACGTGATCTGCTCCTTCAGTACGAAGACCGGAGAAACCGCCGTGTACGCCAGCACGCCGAACAGGGCAAGGCAGGTCGCCGCCGCGGGGAGCCGGAAATGGACCGGGTTGGACAGCTTGACGGAGGAGATCCGGTTCGAGAGGAATACCGCGAACATGATCAGCACGAGAATCCCCCCGACGTACACCAGCACCTGCGTGGCCGCCAGGAAGTCCGCGGAGAGGAGCACGTACAGCCCCGCCACGCCGCCGAAGGTGAACAGCAGCGCCGCGGCGGCGTAGATGATGTTCGGGAGGGTCGCCACGAGGATCGCGGACCCGACCGTGAGGGCAGCCAGCACGTAGAAGACCAGATCCGCCGGTCCCTTCATGGTATCTCCCCCCCGTCCTTCTTCGGGGGCTCCTCCGGCTTGCCGGACTCCCCCTTTGCTCCTTCCGCGGGCTTTTTCTCCTCGGCGTCCTGCTTTGCCGGGTTCGCCGCCGCGGCCGGCGGCGATGCGGGCTGGCCCGCCGGGGCCTCTTCCCTTGCGGCATCAGGAGCCGGGCCGGCGTCCTTGGCCTCCTCGGCGGCCTTTGCGGCCTTCTCCGCCTCTGCTTTCGCCGCGGCTTCCGCTACCTGCTTCGCCACGCGGGATTTGATCTCGTTCGCATCCTCGTGGACGAAGTGGAGGATCAGCTCGCCGCGGTCCACGGAGGCCTTCTCGTAGCCGCTGGTATGCCTGAGCGATTTCGGGGGGCACACCTCGACGCAGAGCCCGCAGTACATACAGCGCCCGATGTCGATTTCGTAGGAGACCAGCACCATCTTCTTGTCGGCCCCCCGGACGGCCTCGAGGGCGATGCAGTCGACGGGACAGACCTTCACGCACATGGAGCAGCTCGTGCACTTCTTGATGTCGTTGTGGAGAAAACCGCGGAACCGCTCCGAGGGCTCCCATCGCTCCTCGGGGTACTGGAGGGTGATCGTCTCCCTCGGGTCCACCCCGTAGCGCGCGGTGATCCGCATTCCCTTCGCGGTGGTCGCCACGGCTTCCCAGATGTCGTAGAACTATGCCTTCAATCCCATCCTGTCATCCGATAAGTGATGCAATCATCCGGGGGATCCCTTTGCCGTGGAATACCAGAAGCCAGAGGGAGACGCCCAGGAGGTTGAAAAATGTCAGCGGAACCAGGTACTTCCACGCCATGCGCATCAGCTGGTCCACGCGCAGCCGGGGCAGTGTCCACCGGACCCACATCATGAGCAGGACGAGCCCCAGCGTCTTGGTCAGAAATACGCCCAGCGAGAACAGGTTGCCCCAGCCAGCGGGAAGCGCCTCCGCGTTCATAAACGGCACGTGCCATCCCCCCAGGAAGCAGGCGGTCGCCAGCGCGGACACGATGAACATGTCCCCGTACTCGGCGAGGAAGAAGAAGGCGAACCGGATCCCGGAGTACTCCACATGGTAGCCGGAAACGAGCTCCGACTCGGCCTCCGGGATGTCGAAGGGGGTCCGGTTGGTCTCGGCGAGCGCGGCAACGTAATACAGGAAGAAAGAGAAGAAAGTGAATGGGTTGTGGAAAATGTTCCACCCGAAGATCCCGAACAGCCCCCCCTGGGACCGCACGATGTCCTGCAGGGAGAGGGAGCCGGCGATGAGGACCGCGGGAAGGAGCGCCATCCCCACCGGGACCTCGTACGAGACGATCTGCGCCGCCGCGCGCATCCCCCCCAGGAGGGCCCACTTGTTGTTGGAGGACCACCCCGCGAGCATCACACCCACCACCACGAGGGAGGAGATGGCCATGACGTAGTAGATCCCGATGTTCAGGTCGGAGGCGATCAGCCCCACTCCGAAGGGAACGACCACGAAGGCCGCGAAGGAGCCGATGAAGACGAGGTACGGCGCCAGGACGAAGAGAAAGCGGTCCGCCTTCGCCGGGATGATGTCCTCCTTGAGGAGGAGCTTGATCCCGTCGGCCAGGAACTGGAGCAGTCCCACGGGGCCCACCCGGTTCGGGCCGATGCGCGCCTGGATGTCGCCTGCCACCTTCCGCTCCACGTAGGTCGCCAGCCCCGCGTACACCAGGGCGAAGGTGAGGACGACCGTGGCGACCACCACCATGATCAGGAGAGTGATCGTCCACAGCGGGACGCCCGAGAGCACCGGCACGGCGTCGACGAGGGATATCGCGAGGGATTCCAGCATGACTACCGGTCAATCTCCGGGAGGATGATATCGAAGCTGCCGATGACCGCCACGACGTCGGCGATCATCAGTCCCTTCGTGATCTTCTCGAATATGCCCATCGTCACGAAGGAGGGGGCGCGGATCTTCAGGCGGTACGGGTTCACGGTCCCGTCGCCCACGAGGTAGATCCCGGTCTCCCCGCGAGGGTTCTCCGCGCGGAAGTACACCTCCCCGACAGGCGGCTTGAATATCCGGGGGACCTTGGCCATCACGGGCCCCTCGGGGATCTGCTCTATCGCCTGGCGCAGGATCTTCACGCTTTCCTTCATCTCGTTGATCCGCACCATGTACCGGTCGAAGCAGTCCCCCAGCGTTCCCCGCTCCCCCGTCCCGACGCAGACGTCGAAGTCGAACTCCGGGTAGACCGAGTACGGCTCGTTCTTCCGGAGGTCGAATGGAACCCCGGAGCCTCTCAGGTTCGGTCCCGTGAGTCCGTAGCCGACGGCATCCTCCGGCGTCGCGACCGCAACGTTGGCCAGGCGGTGGACGAAGATCTTGTTGTAGGAGATCAGCTTGTTGTACTCGGGGACCTTCGGCGCGAAGTAGTCGAGGAACTCTTTCGTCTTCTCGAGGAACCGGTCCGGCAGGTCGGCCGAAACGCCGCCGATGCGGACGTAATTGTACGTCAGACGGTTGCCGCAGAGGTCCTCGAACAGGTCGTTGATCCGCTCCCGCTCGCGGATGGCGTAGAGGAATGGCGTGAAGGCCCCCATGTCGGCGGTGAACGACCCGAAGGCGATCAGGTGGGATGCGATCCGGTTCAGCTCGCACACGATCACGCGGATGAATTCCGCCCGCTTGGGGACCTCGATGCCGGCGAGCTTCTCCACGGTCCAGGCCCACGCCGCGTTGCAGTTCATCGAGGCGAGGTAGTCGAGCCGGTCGGTGAAGGGCATGAACTGCGCGTACGTGACCCGTTCGCCGATCTTTTCCAGCGCCCTGTGCAGGTACCCCACGTCCGGCTTGGCGTTGACCACGACCTCCCCGTCGGTCCGCAGGATCAACCGGAGCACCCCGTGGGTGCTCGGGTGCTGCGGACCCATGTTGATGAGCATCTCCTCCGTGGGGAGCGCTGTGGCGTTTGACTTCATACCTTGATCCCGTGGTAGAACTCGGGGTATTTATAATCCTTTCGCAACGGGTGTCCCTCCCAGTCCTCCGGGAGAAGGATGCGGCGCAGGTCCCAGGACCCCTCGAAGACGATTCCGAACAGGTCGAACGCTTCCCTCTCCTGGAAATTCGCCGCGGGCCACACTTCGTCGACGCTCGGCAGCGACGGAGTCTCCTTGGGAAGGTATGCCTTGACCCCGATCTGGTGTCCGATCGCAAGAGAGTGGAGGTGGTAGGCGACGGCGAACCGGTCCGGGTAGTCGACGCCGGACAGGCACATCAGCGAGTCGAACTTCATCGCGGGGTCGTCGCGCAGGAACCGTCCGATTTCCCTGACCTTCTCCGGGGACACGACGAGGAACGCGGGGCGGAAACCCTCTTCCTGGAGTTCCACCGCCGCCTCTCCGAACCTTGCCTTGACCGCCTCGAAGATTGCTTTCGGTTCCAACGGTTTCCTTTACGCCTTCGCCGCGAAATTTCTCTTCTGATCGATGATCTTCTGCAGCTTGATGATGCCGTCGATCAGCGCCTCGGGGCGGGGGGGGCATCCGGGAACGTAGACGTCGACCGGGATGAGCAGGTCCACTCCCTTGACCACGCAGTACGAATCCTTGTAGAAAGGACCACCCGTGTTGGCGCAGGATCCCATGGAAATCACGTACTTGGGATCGGGCATCTGCTCGTACAGGCGGATCAACCGCTCCGCCATCTTGTGCGTGATGGTGCCGGCGACGATCATCAGGTCCGACTGCCGGGGGGTCGCCCGGAAGACGGCGCCGAACCGGTCGAGATCGTACCGCGAGGCGCCGGCCTGCATCAGCTCGATGCCGCAGCAGGCCGTCGCGAAGAGAAGGTACCAGAGCGAGGACCTCCGGCACCAGTTGATGAACTTGTCGGCGTTCCCCACCATCACGTGCGCCTCGGGGCCGAGGGACCCCGGGGCCAAAACGGGGGCCGGACCGTTCTGTGCGGAATTGTGGCTCATTTCCTTTCCTTCGGGGACGGAGAATCCTGGACGGTGCGCACCCAGTCGAGGTCTCCCTCCTTCCACAGGTAGGCCAGGCCCGCGAGAAGGATGACGATGAAGATGAACGCTTCCACGAACGCCAGGAGGCCCAGGCGCCGGAAGACGACGGCCCACGGGTAGAGGAGCGCCACCTCCACGTCGAAGATGAGGAAGATCAGGGCCACCACGTAAAAGCGGATGTTGAACTGCACCCAGGAGGAGCCGAACGGGACCTCGCCGCACTCGTAAGTGGAAAGCTTGATCGCAGTGGGGTTGCGCGGATGCAACAGCCGGGAGATCCCCAGCATGAGCGCCACGGTCACCGCGCCGAGCACAATAAACACAAGAACTGTTGCGAAATCAGCGAGCATCCGAAGAACACCGCCTCAATGTTCTATTCAAAGGAGAACCCCTCTACCTGCGATAGAGGGGCGAGAAGATCGCCTCTTTTCGGGAATACCTTATGTATACAATCGACACTTTACCTTACTCATCCGACCGGTCAAGTCAACCGAAAAAATACCCCCCCGGGGGCCAGCTGTCGAGTTGGGGGGAGGGCGGCAGACCGATCGATTCCCCGTAACGAGTATAATAGCAGGAATGGGACCCGGGAACCGAACCCCCGAACTTTTTGCCCCCGCGGGCAGTCTCGCGGCGGTGGACGCAGTCCTGTCCGCCGGTGCCGACGCCGTATACGTCGGCTGCCGGGGATGGAGCCGCGACGGTGAGCGTGCGGCACTTCGCCCCGAAGAAGTGCGGGAAGCCGCCTCGCTGTGCCGGGAGAACGGTGTGCCCCTGCACGCGGCCCTCAACACCATCCCGGGCGCCGCGGAAATCCCCTCTTTTCTGGCCACGGTCACACGCCTTGCGGAAAACGGCGTATCCGCAGTGATCCTGTCCGACCCCGGGGTGATCGCCCTCGTGCGCCGGGCGCTGCCCGGCATGCGGATCACGGCTTCCGTCGGGGTCTCCACGCTCAACCCCCCCGAGGCGCGGTTCTACCGGGACGTCGGGGCGAACGCGGTCGTTCTGCCGACCGCCTTGCGCGCGGAAGAAGTCCCTGCGATCAAGGCGGAAAGCGGCCTTCGGGTGGAGGTTTTCGTGCACTGCCGGCCGGAGATCCTCCTCCAGGGGAAGTGCGCACTGCCCGGTTACGCCCGGGAAGGAGAGGGATCTCCCGAGCGCCCGTACCTGGCGGGGACAGGGGCGCCCGCGTCCGCGAAACGTACCGGCAGATGCCATCTCGTCTGCCGGGCGATCCCCCTTTCCCGGGAGTCCCACTCCATCGAGAGTGATCTCGCCCCGTGGATCGCCGGCGGAGTGGACGCCTTCAAGGTGCAGGGGAGGGAGATGTCCCCTTCCCGGCTCCATGACCTGGTCTCCCGGATCCGTCAAAAGCTCGACGCGACGATCGTATCGTTCGCCGCTGGGGGAGGTCGCTCCTGATGGGCGTTCCTGCGGCGTGGGCTGCGGTCGTGCGCCCGGCTGCGAGTAACGACTCCCGGGGCCCCTGGCTCGCGGGGGGCTTCCGCATCCGCTACGCTCGCGATCTGCGCCCGCTCACTGCCGGTTCCGCTCGACGTAGTTTTCGCCTTTCAGCGGGACACTCCTCAACGTACAACTCGATATAGGAATGTCCCCCCGCTCTGCGGAACCCCCCGCATCGCCTAAGGGCCCCCCCCCGGCTGCCGGTGCAGCAGCCGCAGGAGGAGGGGCGCAGTGAGGTTAAGCGCAGGCGTGGCTGGTGCATCGCACGCCGAGCCACGAACGGAGCCCCCCTCCGAGGCTGCGGAGGCGGCCCCGTCGTTCGTAACGGGACCTTACCCGGTTAGTGCTTTCCTGAGGTCCTTGGGGATGGGGATCGGCTTCCAGGAGGCGTCGATGGAACGGCAGGAAATCTTCCCCTCCGCGGCGAGCACGTCCTTTCCCGCCACGGTCCGGAAGAGGGAGAACCCGAAGGTCGCCCCCTTCTCCTCGACCCGGACAAGCCGGGTCCGCAGGATGAGCAGGTCGTCGAACCGGACCGGCGAGCGGTACCGGCACTGGGTGGCGATCACGGGAAATCCGGTACTGCGCGCGACGTTCCGATAGACTTCGTCGGGCGGCAGTCCTCGCGACCGCAGGAACTCGTCCATCCCCCGCTTGAAGTAGTCGAGAATGGCGGCAAAGTACGCCACGCCGTACGGGTCGGTTTCGCCGAACCGGACGCGGATTTCGATGGTGTGGGAAGCGGTGGCCATGGCTCCCTCCTGTCCAACCGGGCCATAGGAGATCCCGGGAAAACACGGTACAGTATACACATGCGACGGGACGAGGAGCAGACCCGGCATCCCGCCGGAAGCACAGGGACGAGCGAGCCGGGCGCACCGGATCAGCCTTCGGAGGGCGCGATCCCGCCGTTGGCGAATCCGGGACACTACATCCGCCGGCGCTCCGACCGGGCGATCCTCAGCTGCCTGGTCATCCTGGCGATCCTGGGTCTCCTCACGCTCTTCGACGTCGCCTCCTCCGTATTCATCACCATCCTCTCGTCGATCCTGATCGCCCTTGCACTGGATCCCCTCGTCCGGTTGCTCTGCGACCGGGCAAGGCTCCCCCGCCCGTTCGCCAGCATCGTCGTCGTCTTCTTCGCCATCGCATTCCTGTACGGGATCCTGTACATCGCCTACAACAGCGCAAGGCAGCTCTTCGCCGACCTGCCGCTCATTCTCGAGCAGATCCGGAACGCACCGCTGGTTCAGAGCACGGCGGACCAGGTGCACCGGATCACGGAATTGCTGAGCGAGGCCGGACAGAGCATCTCGCGCACGGCACCCTCCGCCGGCGACCAGGGCGGCACGGTCGTCCTTCAGGGGGGAAACTCCTGGGCCGACACCGTCTTCCGGGGCATAGGCTCGCTCACGACGCTTGTGTTTTCCCTGAGCTTCATACCGTTCCTGGTGTACTTCATCCTGGAAGGAAAGGAGCCTCTCACCCGGCGAACCCGGAATCTCTTCCCCGAGGAGTTCCAGGATATCGCGAGCGCCGTCATGCACGACGTCGAGCGCATGATGCAGCGGTACATCATCGGGAACGCCCTGGTGGCGGGAGTCCTGAGCGTCATGACGTCCCTCGCGTTCCTCGCCATCGGCCTGCCGTACTGGCTCGTCCTCGGTGTCCTGAGCGGGATCATGAACACCATCCCGTACCTCGGCGTTATCCTTGCCCTCCTGCCAGCGCTCATCGTGGGAATCGTCACGTACAACTCCGGCGGGCCGCTCCTGTTCATCGTGGCAAGCGTCTCCGTGCTCCACGTCATGGCGGCGAACTACATGATGCCCAGGTTGGTGGGGAAGGGGGTCCAGCTCAATGCGGTCGCCTCCACGATCACGATCATGTTCTTCGGCTGGATGTGGGGCGCTATGGGACTCATTCTGGGAATTCCCATCGTGGCCGTGTTGAAATGCATCCTGGACAACGTGCCGTCGACGCGGCACATCGGGCAGTGGCTCGGGGAGTAGAAGAATAAAAGCCCGGCGGCTTTCCCGGCCGCCGGGCCCTTTCGTTTTCTTCCGCGGAGAGTGCGCGATCTCCCCGCGCCCTCTTTTCCCTCAGGACTTTTCGACCTCCCGCTGGCGCAGCATCCGTCGCAACAGTTTTCCCACGGCGGTGCGGGGCATCGCATCGATGAACTCGATATCCCGCGGGAGCTTGTAGACGGCGATCTTCCCCTTGCAATGCTCGATCAGTTCCTTCTTCAAGCCATCCGAAGGGGCGGTCCCGGATTTAAGCACCACGAACGCCTTTGTCTTCTGACCCATGACCGGGTCGGGGACACCGACGACGCCCGCGTCGGTCACGGCCGGGTGGGTGACCAGCGCCTCCTCGATCTCTTCGGGTCCGATCCGGTAGCCGGACGACTTGATCAGATCGTCCTCGCGGGAGAGGAACTGGACGTTACCCAGCTCGTCCATCGTCACGACGTCGCCCGCGAGACACCAGCCGTCCTTGACCGCCGACTTCTGCTTGTCGTTGTCCCGCCAGTAGATCGTTCCCGTTGGTCCCTGCACGATCATCTTGCCGACCTCGCCCGGCTTGACCGGCTCGAAGTTCTCGTTGACGACCTTCACGGTGTATCCCGGGCACGCGGAGCCGATCCACCCCGGCTTGACCTTTTTGGTCACTGCCGCGGAAATAAAGACGAACATCATCTCCGTGGTACCAAGACCCTCGTAGGTCTCAAGCCCGAACTTCTCCTTCCAGTCGATGTACGTCTTGGCGGTTAGCGCCTCGCCGCCGCCGGTGCAGAACCGCAGGGAGGAGAAGTCGTAATTCTTCGGGTCGATGTCGACCAGCATCTTCCGGTACGCGGTGGGAAGCGCCGACATGATCGTGATCTTGTGGTTCTGGATGTTCTTGGCCATCGCCACCGGATCGAACCGGGGAATCAGCGACACGGCCGCGCCGTACCGGAACGGGATGACCGCGACGGTGGAGTAGCCGGCCGCCATGGCGATCGGCGCCGGCCCCCCGATCACGTCCTTGTCGGTGACCTCCCAGCAATACTTCCCGAACCCGTCGGCGACAACCAGGGACTCCTCCATGAAGTGGGCCGTCCCCTTGGGCAGGCCGGTCGTACCGGAGGTGAACAGGAGCACGGAGACGTCCATCCGGTCGCGCTTGACCGCCTCGCACTGGTCCGGGTTCTTCATGAGATCGGCATACGGCGTGTACCCCTTCGCCCGGACCTCGTTCTCGTCGCCGCCGACAACGACGATCGTCTTGATCGTCTTGAGGTCGGCCTTTCCCGCCTCGACCTCGCCGAGCATCGCCGCAGCGACGATCATGACCTTCGCCTCGGAGAGGTTCGCCACGTGGGCGATCTCGGTGCGCGCGAACAGGACGGAGGTGGGGAGAGAAACACCGCCGATCTTGATGATGGCGAAATTGCAGACGATCGCCGGCGGAATGTTGGGCATCCGGAGGAACACCCGGTCGCCTTCCTCGACACCGAGCTTCTTCAGCCCGTTGGCGACCCGGTTGACGCTTGCCTGGAGCTGCTTGTAGGTGATCCGCTGATCGTCGAAGTAGACGGCAACCTTGTCGCCGTGCTTCGCGGCGGTCTGGTCGAGCAGGACTTCCGTGGAATTGAACTTCTGCGGGATGTTCTTGAACTCGTCGAGCGCGTAGATCCGCTTCGGCCGCAACTCCTGCGGCGGCAGGTAGCTTTCGGGTATCTTCCCCATCCGTCCGTCCCTCCTTTGATAAGGCGGTGCGGACCGCGGCCCCCAGCGGCCCGGCCCACGCCGTTCGGGGTTTAGGCCTTTCCCAGAATATTCTGCAGGGCCTCCTCGCAGCCCACGGTGCGCGAAAGCTCCTTGTCGGACCGGGGGAATGCCTCTGTCGGATAGCGGTCCGCGTCCTTCTCGAACACCAGGAGGGCAGGCACGTTCTTCCCGAAATCTTCCTGGAGCGCCCCCTTCGCGCCGAATACCGCGCGCACCTGCGCTTTGGGACCCGTCAGCGCCGAGTTGTACGTCATGAAGGCAACCTGCTCGCCCTTGAGGTCGTTGGCCTTGGCGTTTACGCCCTTGGCCGCCAGCTGGTTCACCAGTTCGACCGCCTTCGCATTATCACAGGAAAACGCGGACCCGGGAGCTACCGTGCTGTCGTAATAGAATTCCACTTTCATGATCGTAAACCCTCCTTTGAAGAAATGATGGACGGAAGAATTCCCCTCATAAAAGGCAAAATCCACGGCCGCACCTGATTTCCCCCAAAGGCGGCCGTGGATTTGCCGCGTCGCTAATCTATCAGACCGGCGACGGTTGGTTCAAGAGAACTTTTTTACTTCTTCTCGAAGTAGCCGCACTCCCCTTCGATCCCGTCGACCTTCGGGATGTTGACGTTGTAGGGCCACTCGAGCTTCGTGCACGCCCCCATGTACACCTTGCTGATCTCGGGGTCGAGGGCCTTATTGAAGTTCTTGCAGTTCTGGCAGTCTGGAACTATTTTCGCCACGGTATCTCCTCCTGTCTAAAAAATGGTCAAGCGATCAGACACCGGTATAGAACATCTTCGGGATGCTACCGACCAGCTCCTGGGCCGTAAGCGGCGCACCGGAAACGGCCTTCCCGCGGACGCTCTTCTTGATCGGAATCGGCTTCCCCTGGAAGTCTTCCCGGGCCTGCGGCGCGTCGGCCACCTTTCCCTTGGTAGTGATCGGCTTCCAGTCCTTGGACTGCGCGAATCCGGGCAGCTTGTCGTGCGGCGCCTTCCCCTCTTTCGGGGGCCCCTGGCGGTGGCCGTTTACGAGCGCGTACTCCCAGATCGCGTCGCACCCGGCGCATTTTATCTTCCCCTTGAAGTTCCAGAAGGTGAAGGGGTCGAGATAATTGATCGTCTCGCATTTGGGGCATTGCAGAATCAACGAAGCTTCCTTAAATGGCATCGCTTCCCCCTTTATAAATTAGATGATCTCTTTCTCTTCCAGTTCCTTGATGTGGGACCCGCTGTAGCCGCACAGCTTGGCCAGGATGTGCTCGTTGTCCGCGCCGACCGGCTTGAACGCCCAGCGGACTCTTCCCGGGGTTTCGGACAATTGATACGACACTCCCTGGGTCAACACGTCGCCGAACGTCGGGTCGTCGATCCACGCGAGCGTCCCGCGGAGGTGGTAATGCTCCTGGTTGGAGACCTCCTTGGAGTTCCACACCGGCTGGGAGAGGATCCCGGCCGCCTTGCATGCCTTGTCTACGTCTTCCTTCGTCTTGTCCGCCGCCCACTTGTCGAGCTCCGGATAGATGGCCGTCTGCGCGTCGGCCCCCACCCGGTCGGCGTGGGTCGGGTACTGCTTCGCCAGGTCGGCCCGGTTGATCAGCTTGCAGAGTTTCGCGAAATCCTCGTCCTTGTATGCCGAGACAAGGCAGAAGCCGACCTCCTGCTCCTGCGGGTTCTTCGAGTTCGGGTAGGAGGACTTCCCGCACTTTACGATCCCGTGCACGCAGAGCAGGGGATCCCAGTTCCCCCACCGCTGGCCGACGATCCCGGTTCTTCCATAGAGGGCGATGAGGTCGGTCAGGTGTCTCTGGGCGCCGTGGACCTGGGAGTATTCGAGGAAGTTCCCCTTGCCCGAGACGTTGTCGCGCCAGTACAGGCACGCGATGATGTTGAACGCCGAGATGGCGCCGCCCCAGTAATCCATGATCCAGATGGTCTGCTTGGAGGGCATCCCGCCGTACTCCTTGTGCCATCCCGTCACGGAGAAGCAGCCTCCCTGGGCCTGCCCGAGGATGTCGTAGGAGGCGCGGTTCCGTCCCGGGCCCCAGCCGCCAAAACCCCCCATCCACTGGTAGATGACGCGGGGGTTGACCTGTGCGTGCTGCCGGTACCCGATCCCCCACCGGTCAAACGTGCCCGCCCGGTAGTTTTCCGAGAAAGTGTCGCTCTTCGCCGCCAGCCGCTTCATGATCTGAATCGCTTCCGGCTTGTGGAAGTCGAGCGAAATGAAGTACTCGTTCGGGTTGGCGCCGAAAAAACCCAGGCCTGTCCCCTTGTCGGGCATCCAGCGGGAGAGAGGATAGAGGAACGGCTCGTTGAACGGCGTGGTGTGCCGCATCGGCTCGCCCCGCTTGGGCAGCTCGACCTTGATCGTTTCCGCTCCCAGTTCGGCGAGATAACAGGCGTTGGAGGGCCCGAGAATATACTGCGTGGTGGAGATCGACCGGATCCCTTTCAGGACCTCGGGTTTCTCATATCGTTTGTCCGTATTGAATACGGTGCGACAGAAATCCTCGAATGTCATGTCTTTTACAGATTTACTGACCGCCATTAGATGATTCCTCCCTTCCTTAGCGTGGTCAGGCTCTCGCGGTTCAAGCCGGCGAGACGGCGGAAGACGTCCTCGTTGTCTTGCCCGACCGTGCGGCCGATCCACTTGATCCGGCCCGGGGTGTTCATGCCGATGAAGCTGGACGCCCCTAGGAGGACCTTCCCATAATTGAGGTCATCGACCATCTCGATGTGCCCGCGGTATTTATAGTGCGGGAACTCGCAGACCTCGTCGAGGAAGGAGACGCCGCCGGAAGCCACTTCCTCTTCCTGGAGCGCCTTCTCGCACTCGGCCCGGGTCTTGTCCTTGGTCCAGTCGCACATCGTGGTGTAGGTCTCGACCTGCATGTAGTGAGGCAGCCGGTCGGTCACCACGCGCAGCTTCGGATCTTCGCAGATATGCTGCTCGAGTTCGGGCCTGTCTTTCCCGACGGTCCGCCAGATCCGGAACCAGAGGCGGTCGTGACCGCCGCCGACCATGATCTGCCCGTCGGCGCACGGGTTCACGGCATAGATGTTGATCGCCAGGTCCCAGTTTCCGTAGCGAGGCCGGATGGATCCGTCCATCCCGTACCAGGCCCAGTTGTAGTCGATGATCCGCATGACGCCCTCGGCCGCGGTCCCTTCCACGAACTGGCCGTGCCCTAAAAATCTCTCCCGGGCGTAGAGTGCCGCCATCGTGCCCATCGCCGAGAAGGTGCCGCCGACCTGGTCGGCCATCCACCAGCCGGAGCGGGTGGGAGTGCCGCCGAACGACACCGGGGCTCCCGTCCCGTGCGTGAACCCCATTGCATTCTGAGCGGTCGGGTCCATGTTGCCGGGGTCGTCTTTCAGCGGGCCCCACTGGCCGCGCTGGCCGACCCAGAGGTAGATGAGCCTCGGATTGATCTCGGAAAGCTGGCGGTAGCCGATCCCCAGCTTGTCATAGTGCCCCGGAGGCGCATTCTCGATCAGAATGTCTACCTGGGGGATGATTTTTTTCAGCAGCTCCTGCCCCTCTTTCTTCTCGAGATCGAGGGTGACGGAAAGCTTGTTCCGTGCCTCGGCGAGGAACCGGGGACCGCATTTTTCACCGTTTGCTGCCTTGAACATGTACTCTTCCCGGCCAAACGGGGTCAGCTTCCGCAGCGGATCGCCTCCCGGCGGCTCGACCATGATGACCTCGGCGCCCAGTTCCGAGAAGTGCGAGGAGCACCAGTGACCGATGATCATGTTGGTCGTGCAGTCAAGGACACGGATCCCGTCCAGGGACTCCGGCTTGTCCGCGTTGAACTGCTGCCGGACCGCGGATTCAACCCACAGAGAATATGCCTTCTTCTTTTCGTCTACGCCCGCATACACCTCATCGACCGTCGGCGGCGGGACGGCGGGCCACGGAAGGACCTTGATTGTCGGCCGTTTCTTTTCTGTACGCCACTTTTCAGCCATTCTCCCCCTCCTTGACAATTTTCCTTGCAACAGCGCGCTTCAATACCAACCATTCGCGGTAGGCTTTGCGCCCGGTATCTCCCTTTTCCTCCGCTGATCCCCCCTTTCCGCTTTCCCCGGGGACAGGAGAAAAATGATTCCTCCACCCCCGTTTTTAAAAAACGGGAAAAACTCCATACAGATCAGGATTTTTTGCCGGGTCTGACGTACTGCTTTAGAAATATGTTTTATTTTATATCGCCAAAGGGATGAGCGTGTCAAGCAAATTTTTATTTATAGAACCTTTTTTTGGCGCTTGAGGATCATGTGGCTCCCCACCGTGCCGTAGGCGATGCCGTCTCGGTTCGGCGCGATGAGGGGAATGGCCGAAACGAGCTCCCACCCGTCATTTCCTGCCTCGTGCAGCCATTCCATTTCCGTCGTCAATCCTTCGGGGGTCTCCTTGAACATCACGATTTTCTCCATGTATTCCAAGGTCATAGGTCGGCTTCCTCCTCCTCCAGGCTGTGGAGCGGTATCCCGGCCGTTTCCGCGATCCTCGCGCGGATGGCGTCGAAAATCTCCTGTCTTTTCGCCTCTGTGTTTGTCATCATCCGCAGGGCAAGGATCGTGATTTGGTCGTAGAGCCTCTTCACTCCTTCCCCTTCCTGCCCGGCCCCCAGGGTTTTCAATATCGAACCGTGGTCGGAGATAAACTTTTCTTTCGTAAGAAGGGAGATCTGCCTCCCGGCGTCCCCCAGGTCGGCGGGGGTTACGGCATGAAGGAACCGTGCGAGATGGCGAGCCATCATCGCCTGGTCCATCCGGGCATTGTCCTCCCGCAGGAGGCGCAATCTCTCCTCCTCTGGCGAAAGCTTCCACACGAAGAAGGAGACCGGCTTCGTCATGGCCATCCTCCCCGTGGCGTACCGGTCGAAAAAGTAGGTGATCAGCCGGTCGTTGACGGATCCGGCAATGGCCGGGATCAGCTCCCGCAACGCGTTGCCCGGGATTTCATAAAAGGAGGGGAACCGGTCCATGAACGGGGAGACGATCTCCCGGGTCTCCTCGGTAGTGAGGATGTCCAGGTGGACAAGGGCGGACAGGCGCAAGTCCTTTAGCGACATCGTCTCCAGGGTTCCGCGAAGTTCCCGGAGGTGCCACCCCGGAGGCGCCTCCCGGGGATATCTCTCCATCCCGGGCCCCAGAAGCGTCTCCGGGTCGGCCGGCAGGCCCGCCATCTTTGCCACGTCGGTCCGAATCCGGAGAAGGAGTTCCTCACACTCCCCGTCCGACTTCGAGGCAACGGCGCGTTCCACCAAGGGGGCGATCCCGCGGGCGGCGGTGCAAAGATCGTCCAGAGGCACCCTCGCAAGCCGGTCCAACAGATCAAAATACAAAACGAATTCCAGGACCCCCTCGTTGAAGCCGGGATCCGAGAGCATGTACGGCCGGAAGAGCATCCCCATGCGCGCGATTTCCCGGCGCAGCTGCAAGGGGGAGACTTCTCCCAGGTGTTCCGCTATTCTGGGCCACTTTTCCCGGACCGCCATCTCCTGATACTCTTCCTGTGTAAGGTGCGGAGGAACGAACCGCTCCCCATCCTTCTTCTTCTCCAGCAGTTCCGCTATGGCATACTCGGTGTAGGCAGGGAGGAACTTCCCGGCGAACGAACGCAGTTCCTTTTCCGTCCGGTACTCACTGTACCCTTCCAGGAGTGTTGCGCGGGCCTCTTCGTCGAGACAGTCCCCGAAGATCCGCATCGTGAACCGGAGATTCCCTTCCACGAACTGGTCAAGGTGCGCCATGATGTTGGCGCTCCGATCCTCGAGGCGTCGACACACCAGTTCGACGTAGGATTCGATCATCCCGCCATCCCTTCGCACGGTTTCCACGAGACGAGGGGATCGAGGTTCCATTGGGCGGCGGAGGAACGAACGGAAATGTTACAGCATTTCAGGAACAATGACGTCTCCTCAGGAATCCGGCGGATTCCCCCTTTTCCGGGAATAGGGGGGAGAAGATCCTTCCTCATATAGAAAATATACCAAGCATCACGCGGCCCAAGGGTGTCGCAACGGCTGCTCCCGGATAACGGAAGTCGGAAGAAAGCATTGGATTCCAGCTATTTCCCCTCCCCCGACACCTTCTTGCGGAGCATGCCGACCATCCGGTCGGCAAGGAACGCCTCGATCCCACTATTGTAATATTCGTCTTCGAGCCACTCCGCGATGTGGGCTCGTAGTTCCCGAACGATGTTAAGCTCCCGGTCCAGCACAAACACCACGATACGCCGGTCGTCCCCATCGTAGAAGCGGAAGGCGAAGAGGCTTTCGGGAAGGGTCTGGAGGTCGATCACCACCACGTCGTCAGCCCACAGGTCGAGTGCACGCTTCAACTCGATCGCGGTATAGATCCTGTCGCCGACGGCGACGGACTTCTCCCCGGACCAGAGCGGCCCAAATTCTTTTTCTATCTGCTCTTTTCCGCTCAATTTCTTCCCCTTCCGCCCCCGCAACGCATTGGCCGCTCCCGGCGGCGGTAGCCCGAGGTCTATATGTACCCTTCGGCCTCCGGGCATGTCAAGCCAAACCAGAATATCGTTTTGCGGCGGAGGGAAAACCGTTTGGAATTCGAATGGATGCTTCCCTTGACACACCGCCCGGACTGCGGATACAATTCGCCCACCTTACTTTCTATTTGTTCGATGGCCAGGGAGGAGTATCCGTTTGAAAACGGCGAATTCGCGGAAACTGTTCCGGCAGGCGCAAAAATTGATCCCGGGCGGGGTCAACTCTCCCGTCCGGGCGTTCCAGTCGGTCGGGGGTACGCCGCTGTTCGTCGCGAAGGCGAAAGGGGCCACCGTGACCGACGCGGACGGGAACACGTTCCTCGATTACGTCTCCTCCTGGGGCCCGATGATCCTCGGCCATGCCCATCCGAAGATCGTTTCCGCGATCCGCAGCGCCGCGGTGCGGGGGACGAGCTACGGGGCGCCCACGGCCGGAGAGGTCGCGCTTGCCCGTCTCCTCTGCGGGGCCTTCCCTTCCATCGAGAAGGTCCGGCTGGTCTCTTCGGGGACCGAGGCGGCGATGAGCGCCGTTCGCCTGGCGCGGGGATTTACCGGTCGGGACAAGATCGTGAAGTTCGAGGGGTGCTACCATGGTCACGCCGATCCGATGCTGGTCAAGGCGGGTTCGGGGGCGCTCACCTTCGGGCAGCCGGACTCCCCGGGCGTCCCGGGGGACACCGCAAAGCACACCCTGACCGCAACCTTCAACGACGCCGCCTCCGTGCGTCGGCTTTTCGACCGGAACCAGGGACAGATCGCCGCCGTGATCGTCGAACCGATCCCCGGCAACATGGGGGTTGTCCTCCCGGCCCCCGGATTTCTGGATGAACTGCGGGAAATCACCCGGGTGGCGGGAGCCCTTCTCGTCTTCGACGAGGTGATCACCGGTTTCCGGGTGGCCTTCGGGGGGGCTCAGGAACTGTTCGGCATCCAACCCGACTTGACCGTGCTCGGGAAGATCATCGGTGGGGGGCTGCCCGTGGGGGCCTTCGGCGGCAGACGCGACGTGATGGCCGCCCTCTCTCCCGAAGGGCCCGTCTACCAGGCGGGAACCCTTTCGGGGAACCCGCTCGCGGTAGCCGCAGGGATCGCCGCCCTGACCGAGCTTTCGAAAAAGGAGACCTACCGAAAACTCGCAGGGAAGGCCGACTACCTCGGCGAGGGGCTCCAGGGGGCCTTCCGGAATTCCGGCGTCCCCACCTGGACCAACCGGGTTGGCTCGATGTGGACCACCTTTTTCCAGGATGGCCCCGTCGTCGACTACGCGACGGCGAAAAAGAGCGATACGGCCGCCTACGGCAGGTATTTCCACGGCATGCTGGTCCGGGGCGTCTACCTTGCCCCTTCGCAGTTCGAGACGGGATTCGTCTCCCTGGCGCACACCCGCCAGGACCTCGACAAGACGATCGAGGCGGCGCGGGAGACCCTTCGGGGAGGGGGGACACGAAGGTAGATTCGCCGTCGGGAGAGGGACATCCGTTGGAGAGCGGTTTTCCGGTTGACGGCTCTCGAGGGATTGTGATAGATAACAGGAGTTTATCGCCGTGACCGACAGAGAGGACCGCAGGGCGCTCTTCCGGGAACTGGGCAAGTACAGCGCCTTGGGCCTCGAGTTGGCCATTGCGGTCATTATCGGCTTGGCCATCGGGTATTACCTGGACAAGTGGCTCGGGACCGGACCCTGGATGACGGTGGTCTGGATCGGGATCGGGTTCGCCGCAGGGGTGAGAAGCCTCTATCGCGCCGCCCTCCAGTCGGAGAAAGATCTGGAAAAGGACGAAGAGAACATGAGGAAACCCGGTGGAAGGTAATGGGCCTGGCGGTACGGGAGGGGCAACGGTGCCAGGAATCGGCCCCCCTCGCGAGGGGGACGGAACGGACCTCCTCACCTCCCGGTCCCTGGAGACGAAGATCCTGGTTTCCGCCGCGGTGATCCTTGTCGGGATCGTCATCGCCGGACGGTACCGGATGCTCCCGGGGGCCGCGTGCGGGGCGGCGATCGCCTACGGGAACTTCTACCTGATACGGAAGATCCTGGGAAAAGCGTTCTCGGCCGAAGGGGGCCTGAAGAAGGGGTTCGTCGTCCAGTACGTTCTGAAGTTCCTCGCCCTGGTGGCCGCGGTGTACCTCGTGGTCCGGTCGGGACGCTTCGACGTCCTGGGGTTCCTGCTCGGCCTGTCGGCACTGATTTTGGGCGTCCTGCTCGAGGGGGTCTCCCGGGCGGTAGAGACCAAGTAATGCTTCGGAGGAAACACACGATGCGCAGATGGTGGGTTGGACTTCTCGGGGTAGCACTTTCGCCGGCCACGGCGCTGGCGGCCGGGGGCCACGAGGCGTTTTCCTGGTTCGAGCTGCTTCCCCTCCCCGTCCCGCAATACGTCCTTTCCGCGATCATGATCGCGGTCCTGATCGTGGTCGTCTCCGCCGTATCCTTCCGGGGGAAGAAGGCGGCCGATCTGGTCGTCCCAGAGCCAAAGCTCACGATGCGCAACCTGTTCGAGCTCATTATGTCGTTTCTCATGAACCTCGCGGAGGACATCATCGGGCACAAGGCGAAAACGTACATCCCGCTGCTCGCCACCACCTTCATCTTCATTCTCTTCATGAACCTGCTGGGCCTCATCCCGGGCTTCGTTCCGCCGACCGACAAGATGAACATCACCGTCGGCCTGGCAGTCGTCATCTTCCTGTCCACGCACTACTACGGCGTCCGGGAGCATGGAATCGCCTACTTCAAGCACTTTCTGGGCCCGGTCTGGTGGATGGCCCCGATCATGCTGCCGATCGAGATCGTCTCCCACCTCGCCCGGCCGCTGTCCCTGTCGCTTCGTCTCTTCGGGAACATCACCGGCGACCACCTCGTGGTGGCGATCTTCCTGGGGCTGGTTCCCTTCGTCGTCCCGTCGATCTTCTACGGCCTGGGGGTGTTCGTCTCGTTCATGCAGGCATTCATCTTCACGGTGCTCTCCATGATCTACATCGCGGGAGCGGTCGCGCAAGAAGAGGAGCACTAGTGTACCGTCTCGTAAATAGCTTGATGCACCGAGAGCGTCGATGCGCCGCGCCAGCAAGGCGCGCGACTGAGGATGGCGGGGGACACTCCTGGGTTATTCGCCGAGAAAATCAGGAGTGTCCCCCGCGTAAGAAGCGCAACGAAGCGGGAGCGGATGCAGCGGCGCTCGAATGCCAAGGTATTTGCGAGACGGTGCACTAGCGGGGTAATGGCAATCGGCATCACCCCCGCCGGAGGGACGGTACCCCCGGCGGGATTCCATACCAACGTAAAGGGGGGTACCCGATGTTCCGCAAAGTTTCCTTCACTTTTCTGCTCGCACTGCTCTTTGTAGCAGTGGCCGCTGTGGCCTTCGCGGCTGAGGAAGGGGCTGCCGCCGGGATGAGCGACAGCGTCAAGACCTTCATCGCGCTGGCTGCCGGGTTTGGCATAGCCATCGCATCCTTCGGAGGAGCGCTCGGCCAGGGCAGAGCGATCGCTGCCGGCCTGGAGGGGATTGCCCGCAACCCTTCCGCCCAGCCCAAGATCTTTATCCCGATGATCGTCGGTCTCGCGCTGATCGAGTCGCTGGTCATCTACTCCCTGGTCATCGCGTTCATCCTCGTCGGGAAGCTGTAGGACCCGCGACGCACCCGGGGCGAAACGATTCGCGGCAGAGGGCTCCTTCGGGAGCCCTCTTCGTTTTTCCGTTCCTTCCCCTCCGGATCGTCGATCCCATCATCCCTCGTTCTCCACGATATCCGGAACGCATCCGCTCCCCTCGCTGCCGCCGCAGCTTGTCGCGCCTCCCCTCTCGGCGTCGATACGATCCGCCAGGCGGCGGGCATGATCGGCCGAACCGCGTTCGCAGTAGAGCGGGTCGGGCAATCCGGCTGCCAAGACATCATCCATGGTGGTGGTTTCCGCGACGACGAACCTTACGTTCATGATTTCCTCCTCGCGGGGAGCGGATCCCCTTGCGGACGATTTCCCGGACAAACCCGAGAAAAAGGAGCCGCCGCAATTAACGGGACCGTATCTCCCCTTTAAACCCATCCGATCTTTCTTGAATCGGGCTGAAAAGAATTTGCACACCTCGGACCGATATGTGGGGGACAAGCCAACGCGGCAGCCACACAGGCCGGGATCGGGGCACCCAATCCGGACAAGAAAAGACTACGGACGCGGATAGCACGCATCCGGAGTCAATTGGGCCGGTTGAAACGGGAGCCTTCGTTACCGGGAGAGGGCTCCTACCCCACGCGATACTTAAAGGAAATATTGACCCGGGCCCTGTAGGCAACGACTTTGTTCTTGTCGATAGCCATATCCAATTTGTCGACTTCTGCAACTCTCAGATCTTCGAGAGACTTCCCGGCGGTTTCCACCGCATTTTTTGCGGCTTCTTCCCAGGAATTCTTGCTCGTGCCTACGACGGCGATAATTTTGTAGATGCTCTCCATCGCTTAAGCCCTCCTTTCCGTGTATTTTGTTTTCTTCGGTGGGACCAGCATCATAATATCAACATCAGTTGATTTAGGGAACCGTTTCCGGACCGGACCAACATTGGGAAACCCTCTTCACCCCGAAGATTGCAATTCGTTATGACGACGTACAGTTTCCAAATGATTTGCCTGCCTTGACGACCACAAAACAACCCTCGCCGTAACCTTCCCGGACGGGCTCCGTGTCTTCCATCTTGTCCGGGTCCCGGAAGATCGTCTGGAGAAAGGCCTCCGTTCGAAAGCCGGTACGCGCAAGGAACGCCATGACCTCGTGGGCCGAATAGAAGGTCGCATCCCGGTAAAAAAGGCTTTCGCGTTTCCGTTCCTCGTATGTCCTCCCGACGGGGCTGTTGCGGTCGATAAACGCGATAACCAGCGAGCCGCCGGGCCTTAATACGCGATAAGCCTCCCGCAGCGATCCTGTAACATCATCGAAAAAGCAGAGAACCGTGACCATGAGGACGAAGTCGAGTTGGCCGTCCCGGAAGGGGAGCGCTTCGGCAATGCCGCCGATCACGGAGATTCCCCGTTCCCGGGCGATTTCCCTCATCGACTTCGACGGTTCGACGCCGAGCGGTATCCCGAGTTCCCCGGCGAACCTTCCGGTGCCGACGCCGATCTCCACGCCCGTTCCCCCTTTCGGCAACAGGAGCCTTACAGCCTGAAGCTCCGCTTTGTAGGCGAACCGGTTCCTGAAAAACCAGTCGTCGTACTGACCGGCCTCTTTTTCGTAGGGTTCGGTTTTCATCGGGGAGGGCTTCTATCCGGGATTGCCCTTGCCCGGCCATGGACAGGCGTTCGACATCGTGACCACCATGACGACATGTCCCTGGGCGGCAGCTCCGCGGAAGGCGTCGATCAGGGCGGGAAAAACCTTCTCGTCGTCGCCCCACACGAGGGTGCTCATGGCACCGGTTTCTCTCTCGATACCGTGCCGGGCAAGCGCCTTGGTCACGGCGTCGATGGAGGGGGAGAGATCGTCCTGCCTCAGCGGGTAGAGGCTCACTTGCGCCGTGATTCCGTACATGTCGCTTGACCTCCCCTTAGGTAGTGGCTCTCTGTCGGTCCGGGCTGTCCTCCGGCCCCCCTGTCCTGCTTCCCCCAGGCAAAAAGAGTCCGATGACCCTCACCCTGGTCCCTTCCATTATTCCCCGGAATCGACAGCGTTTCCCAACAGTCCTTCCCTGGATACCCGAAACCGGTCATCCGAGCGTTCCTTCCGGACGTTTCCCCTCGCAGGATGTCGCCTGCCTCACCGGGCCGGTCACGGAAAAGCGCCTGACCGCCGGGGTTGTCTCATTCCGTCACCCATCCGAATACGGAGGTGTGGAGCGGCAGTTGACCGTCCTGCGGCGGGAACCGACCGGAAATGATTCTGCCCCTGCAATCCGCCTCTTACCCCCGCCCCCGAAGCATCATGTTCAGATCCTCCAGTAGCGCCTGGAGGTCTTCCTCGTGCTCCACCTCGTCCTGAAGGATCTGCGTCGCCAGGTTGTAGGTCACCGGGTCCTTGCCGTTGACCTCTCCGAGAAGAGCATGGTAGACGGTGATGGCGCATTGCTCCCCGGCGATGTTCTGCTCGAGAATCTTCCGGACGAACGGATCCGTCGGATCCTCGTAGCCGCAGTTGGACCATTCCAGCCATTTTTTCGGCGTGGTGACCGGCGTCCCGCCAAGCTGTATGATGCGGCCGGAAACCATGTCCGCATGCCGGAGTTCGTCCATGGCGTGCTGCATCAGCTCGGCGATCACCGCATCCTTCATCGGGCCCGCCACGATCTTGGCCCCGATCCAGTACTGGTAGTAGGCGAGCCACTCGTCCGCGAACGCCTTGTTCAGGAGCTCGATCACCCGTTCCGCGTGCTTTCCGACGATCTCACGTCCTTTGGTGCCCATGTTCTCCTCCTCGACTGTCGTGGTTATCCCCGTGGTCACAGACATTCTCGCCTGACCGGAGAGTGCCTGCAAGGTAATCAATCACCAGTCTCTCAGGCGTCTCGACCACAGCCCCCACCACCACCCGGATCCCCTGTGCGGCGAACAGCGCCTGGGCGCGCTGCCCCATCCCCCCGGCGAGAACAACGGAAGCGCCGCGTCCCGCCAGCCAGGGAGGCAACAGGCCAGGCTGATGCGGAGGGGCCCAAATGTCTTCCCGGGCAAGAATTTTCCGTTCACCGGGGTCCACATCGAGGAGGGCGAAACACTCGCAGTGGCCAAAGTGCAGAGACAGTCTCCCGTTCGTCAAGGGAATCGCGATTCTCATGATGGTTCCTCCTTGCCATGCCCGGCTTCCCTGTCTTGTAACACCGGGCAAATGCGGTTCCAGATCCGTTGGATATCCTCGACGCAGGAAGCTTCGGTTTCCACAACCGCCCGTTCCTGCATCTGGGCAAAGGTCATGGAGGGGTCATACCGGACGCGGCCGGCGATCCGTGCCCCTGCCCGGCGCCCCTTTTCCTCGATCCGGTCCGCCATTTCCGGGTTGAGGTCCCACTTGTTCACGCAGACCGCCGCCGGAATGGCGAAGTGCCTCGTCAGGGAGAGAACGCGCTCCAGGTCATGCTCGCCGGACACCGTGGGCTCCGTGACCGCCAGCACGAGTGTTGCCCCCGTCACCGACGCGATCACCGGGCAGCCGATCCCCGGGGGTCCGTCCACGATGACCAGGGGACGATTCCTCTCCGCGGCGATGCTGCGGGCTTCCCGGCGAACCAGGGAGACCAGTTTGCCGGAGTTCCCGGCCGCGACGCCCAGGCGGGCATGGACCATGGGGCCGCAGCGGGTCTCCGATATCATCCACTCGCCGCAGAGACGCTCCGGGAAATCGATCGCCTGTTCCGGACAGAACCGGACACACACGCCGCACCCCTCGCAGGAGATCGGGTCGATCGAGCACCGCAATTCGCCGGAGGACCTCCCGTTCGCTCCCACCGCGCCGAACCGACAATCCGCAAGACACGTCCCGCAACCTTTGCAGTCGTCCCGTCGGATGACGGCCTCATGCCCGCTGCGGAAATCATGACGCTCCCGGATCCGGGGCGAAAGAACGAGGTGCAGATCCGCCGCGTCCACGTCGCAATCGGCGATGACCGGCCGGTCGGCCAGGACGGCGAACGATGCGGCCAGGCTGGTCTTTCCCGTCCCTCCCTTGCCGCTGATGACGACGAGCTCCTTCATGCCGGCCCTCTCACTTCCCAGGATCCATGCGCAAGACGGCGGAAAAGCGGCAAGGGGCGGCAAGCCCTGCGGAACCGGTGGATCCCGGCAGACGGAAGGCAATGATCAAGGCGCGATTCCTCTCATTGCCCGGAAGCCTTTCCCATGCGGGTTGCGGCGTAGAAAATTCGTCCTCCTACCGCAACCGTATCCACTTTTCCGGCAACCATCAGCACATCGAGGTGCTTGAGCGCTTCCGACGCGGGAATCCCCAGCCCGGTTGCGAGATCCAAGGTGGTGCAGGGACGTCTGCCAAGCAAATCCAGGATGTCTTCGACCCTGGCATCGCGGAAGACCGGGATGGGCAACCCGTGGATTTCGGTCTCGCCAATCCGATCCACCCGTCCCGGAAAGAGACGTTTCAGATCGAGCATCCGGTCCTTGGAAAGCGGAAACGCGAACTCCTCGGCAGGAGGGCGGGAAACGGTGTTCAGGTGCACGCGCGCCGGCCCGATATGCTCTGCGAGGGCCGCAATCTTTCTCGCCTCGGAGGTAATCCCGGTAACCCCCGCGAGCAGGAACACCTCCAGCCAAACCTCCCCCGGGAAACGCCTGGTGAACGCGGCAATGCCTTCGACCACCCGTTCCAGGGAGATATCCTCATGCGGACGGTTGACGTATCGAAACGAGTACTCGTCACCGGCGTCCAGGGATGGAAGCACGAGGTCGGCCGCCATCAAGGCATCCTGGACGTCCTCCATCCAGAGAAGCGAGCCATTGGTCAAAACGGCCAAGGGGATGTTCGTCAGGCCCTTGATGTTCTCGATCAGGTCGCCGATACCGGCATTCAGCGTGGGTTCCCCCGACCCTGCGAGAGTGATGGTATCGGGAAGATCTCCGGCGGCCAAATTCCGTTCCATTTCTTCCATGACCGCATCGACGGCGATGCACTCCCTTCGATCGACGGTTTTGTTCGTGGTCCGTCCCAGCTGGCAGTACACGCAGTCATAGGTGCAGGTCTTGAACGGAACGAGATCGATCCCGAGCGAACGTCCCAGGCGCCTCGACGGAACAGGCCCATAGATGTGTCGAACACCGGTCGGCATGGCTTCAAACCCCCATTGCGTTCTTCCGATGAATGGTCGTTTCGAGCAGGCTCTCGAAGAGCCCGCGGTATTCCGGCAGCGCCTCCACGATCAGCCTTCCCCTGGAATAGGCTTCCGCGATCCGCCGATCATCCGGGATTTCGAGAAGAACGGGTACGTTTTCTTCCTTGCAGAACGCATGGACCCGCTCGTCCCCGATGCCGACCCGGTTGACCACCACCCCGATGGGAATCCCTATCGCCCGGACCATATCCACGGCAAGTCTCAGGTCGTGGAGACCGAAAGGTGTCGGTTCCGTGACGAGCAGGACGAGGTCCGATCCCCGAAGGGTGGCAACCACCGGGCAGGAGATGCCCGGAGGCGCGTCCAGGATCGCGGGCATGCCGTTTCGCAGACGGGCCTTCACCGCGTGAATGAGCGGCGGGGCCGTCGCGACCCCGACGTCGAGACGGCCTTGGATCAGCGTGATGTTTCCCGCCCGGACCGTCTCGACGACCCCGATGCGCCTGTCGATCTCACGGATTGCCTTCCGGGGGCACACCTTCGCGCACCCCCCGCAGCCGTGACACATTTCGGGGAAGAGGAGGGGGGGGGTCCCGAACGAGACGATGGCGTGGTACTCGCAAAACCGGCTGCATTCACCGCAGCCGTCGCAAAGGGACTCGTCCACAATCGGAACCGGGATGGAGACGGTCTCCTCCCCGCGCAGGTCGCCCTCGAGGAAGAGGTGGGCATTCGGTTCCTCCACGTCGCAGTCCAGAAGCGCCACCTCCGAACCGAGGACCCGGGCCAGGTTGACGGACATGGTCGTCTTGCCGGTGCCGCCCTTTCCCGAAGCGACTGCGAGAATCATGAATCGCCTCCATCCGGGGAGTCCCGCCGCCGGCGCTATCCCCTATGCCCACGCCTCCCTCTTCGCCTGGCCGTTTCCTCGTCCACCTCGTCCTGCCACCCGTTGCGGGTGGTATCGATGCGGTCGAATTTCGCCGTGTAAGGCTTGATATCCAGAAGGGGAGTGCCGTCCAGGATGTCCACGTTGTTGATATGCAGGACGTTCCCCTCGCGGCGAACCAGTTCCACGATGCTCAATCCAACGGCATTGGGGCGGCATGGCGCGCGCGTCGCGAACACTCCCCGCTCGACGTCCTGGAGAAAGGGCTTTACTAAAAGCCTTGCCGGCCCGCACCGGTGGAAATGGTAGATGAGATAGACGTGCGAGAAGCCTTCCAGGTCGCGCAGCCCTTCCGCGAACTCCGGAAAGATCTCCGCCCGGCCCATGCAACCGCTCGCGTAGGCCGGTTGTATAGGTGTCTTTTCCTCGATGAGGTGATCGCTGCGGATCACCCCGATAGGCTTGTAGGTGATGGCGGCTTCGGTCATGCCCAATGCCCTTCGACATCCGCGTTGCGGGATTCGACCAGATGGCCGGAATGAAACTTTTCCAGGGCTTCGGCCACGGTGGCCGCGTCGGTGGTGAAGATCTTGATTCCCGCCGCGGAGAGCACGCGAAACGCCTTGGGGCCGCAATGCACGGTGATCACGCATCGGGCTCCGAGACGCGCAACCGTCTCCGCCGCCTGAATGCCCGCTCCCTGAGAAGCATTCATGCCCTGTGTATTGTCGATCGACTCGTATTGGCCGGAGACGGTATCGAACAGGATGAACTTCGCGGCCCGGCCGAATCGGGAGTCGACCGGGGATTCCAGCGTTTCGCCGGTGGAAGTCACCAGAATCTTCATCGGGGTTCCTTTCCACCCTCCAACTCATCGAGCAGCTTCCTGA
>JBAULH010000228.1:0-23048 GCA_049578085.1 Candidatus Deferrimicrobiaceae bacterium | reverse complement strand
ACCCACAGGAGGGTCCGGTAGGCCAGGAAGAGATAGAGGATCCAGAAACCATAATCGTGGATGGTCCAATACCAGGGCCGTGGATCGCCCGGGCCGAATCGTCCCCGGGACCACCACCAATCCCTTGCTGGGCACGCGAAATGAAGGGCGTTGCTCACCGTTCGATCGACGAGGAAATAACGCAAATTACCCCGTACGTACTCAGTCATTGCCGAAATGCGCTGTTCCCCCGTGACCCCGTGCCTGTCCAAATCCTCAATCAATCTATTTCCGGGAAGCGCCCCCGGCGGTTCCGCATGGGATACGTTCCACTCGAGGATTCCTGTCCCTTGTCCGTTCACGGGGATGAAGCGGTGGAAATGAATGTAGTTGCGAATGGTCCACGGTGCGATCACGGCGACGAAGCACAGGAGAAGATAAGCGGCTTCTCTGCCGCGCCAGGACCAGCGAAGCCGGGCCGGAAGCAGGCGCATCGCGAGAAGCAGGAACGGGGCGAACCAGCAGACGGTCTTCGCCAGGGTGCAGACCCCCCATGCGACACCGGCCAAGGCCGCCCTCCCGGACGAAGGGACCCGGAGGAGACGGACGGATGCAAGAACCGAAAGGGTGGTGAACAGAAGAATCGTCGGTTCCTGGAGGACGAAGACCGCGCGCGTGACGAGCAGCGGATTGGCGGCAAGAAATACCGACGCCCCGGCGGCCCACGGAAGGGACGGCGTAAGCGCAAGGAACAGAAAGAATGCGGCGGAGATTCCGAGGGCATGAAGAAGGGACTGGAAGATCGCGGCGGAAAAGACGGACGACGTCCCGGTGAGAAAGAACCAGCCCCCGAGCAGGACGGAAAAGAGCGGGGGACGGTACACCATGGGGGTGATCCCGTCCTGGGTGAAGCCCTTCCCCGCGGCCACGTTCCTTGCGATATCCAGGTACTCGACCGCGTCGTTGCGGACTTCGGGGAGGGGATAGGCGGAGACGAATAGAAGGCACGCCGCGAGGGAGAGAAGGACCAGCGCCGCGCAAGAAATGGCGATCCTGCGGGATGATGGCCGATTCATCCGGTGCCTCCGCTCACGGGGAGCCGCCGAACCGGTCCCGGAGCCAGGCCACACATTCCCCGGCCTTCTCCAAGGAGAACCATTCGGGGGCGGAAATCCGCAGGATCGCGGCGGCGGCGGCAACGCCGACCGGAAACTTGAGTACCAGGCTCAGGGCGGGATTCCCGGACCAGGGGGGAATCATGACCATCCCCGCGGCCAGCGAGACCGCGGCTGATGCGCCAAGCAGCTTCCACGGAACCGGGAGAAAGAACCGTGCCTGGGCCGCCCGCATCACTCCCGCGGCAATCAACCCGAAACTCGCGCAGGTCGCCATCGCCGCCCCGGTTCCCCCCAACGGCGGAACGAGAAGGAGGTTCATGGCCAGGTTCAGCACGGCGCCTGCCACCCACCAGCCGATCGAAGGGGTCAGGTCTTTCTTCAGGACCAGCCCGGTATTGGCGAGAGAGGCGATCCCGTAAAAGAAGATCCCGCCGGCGAGCCACGGGACGAACATCGTCCCTCCATGGAACCTTGGGTCGGCGATCAGGCGGATCACATCCCCTCCGGCGGCAGAGACCGCGATCCAGGCCACCATGAGCGCCGATGCGAGACGAGCCCATAGCATCCCGATCCTCGGGAAGGATTCCACTCCCGCGGATTCATATTCGCGGGTCATCTCCGGGAACCAGGTCAGCGTAATCGCACTGTTCAGCATCATCCCGACCATTCCCACCGTCGAAGCAAAGGCGTACACCCCAAGCTCGGCGGAACCCCGCACATAGGCAATGATCCAGCGGTCCGCGGACCCCATGAGCCAGAAGACCGGAGCCGTGACCGCGCCCGCGGCTCCGAGTCGAAGAATGTCCATCCGGTAGGCCCGGGAAAGCCCCGACGGCATGAGCACCGTTTCCGCCGCGGGGAACCCCGTCACCCATGCCCCGGCGGCCACGCCGGCCGCAGACCCGACCAGTAGGGACCATGCGTCCTGCCTCCAATACAGGGCGAGAAGGATTGCCAGGAGGGCCCCGAGCGCCCCGGTCACTATTATGGCGACGGCGATGCGAAGGTATCCGCCGAGGAGTCTCCGCCTCGTTGTCACCATGGCGTTCCAGACCCCGAGGAGGATTCCCGCGACCACCATCACGGCAAGAGAAGAGGAAAGCCCGGCATGCCCGCTCCACCACCACCAGCCGGTTCCCGCGGCAGTCGCCACGCCAAGGGAGGCGATCAACGAAAATCGCCAGCAAAACCGCTCCGCCGCCCGGCCCTCCTCCGGATCCCCTGCGAAGAAAAATCGCGAGTAGGACTGATCGATCCCCAACAGGGCGACCGTCATCGCAAGGGAGGTCACAGTGGACAGAAGGGCAACGACGCCATAGGGGGAGGGACCGAGGGCCGCCGTCAGGATCGGGGCCGAAACGAGTGTCAGCAGTTTGCTCACGCCCCCCGCGGCCGCGATGAGACCCGTTCCCCCCACCACCGTCCTGGCAAGGGAGCCTTTTTTTCCCGGATTCTCCAAATCGACCCTTTCCGTCATTTCAGGAGCCATACTTTACAAATCTGGCCGCTATCGAAAGACCGTAATAGCCCCTCCGCTCCAACACTCGGAGTCTTCTGTACAGTGCGACGAAGGGAGAAAAAAAGATCAACCGCGGAAAAATCCGGGAGCACCAGGCACCCAGGAATTTCCCCGCCGGCATTCTCTCCGAGTTGGCCCGAATCCATTCCCGTAAATCCCCCCAGGGCACGTTGATCTCCACGGGCTCGAACGCGATCTCGCGCAACGGCGCCTTGAGCACATCTCCGAGCCTTCGCAACGGTTCCGGCCCCCACCTAGTCAGGTGGTGAGGAGGACAATCCAGTGGTTCGATGAGGGCCTTGCTGGAGCGAAGCCGGTTCGGCATGGACAGGAACAGCGTCCCCCCCGGACGAAGACACGCAAGCAACTCCTGAAGGAAGGGAACCGGGGCGGTTAGATGCTCGACCACATGGAAGGCGCACACGACGTCGAATGTCTTCCTGTTCTCCTTCGCGAACTCCTCTATGCTCGCCCCCGAGACTGAAAGCCCCCTCGCGGCCGCGCCTTCCCGGGCAGACCGGTTCCGTTCCAGCCCCACCACTCGCCGACCATGCCCGGAGAGAAACAGAAGAAAGTCTCCCCTGCCGCAGCCGACGTCTAAGACCGCAGCCGATGGGGGGATCCGGTCCTTCGACCACCCGAATTCCCATTTCCAGGGGTTGTAGTACCTGGAATTCTCCCCAAGCTCCCGGTAGAAATCCTCATCCCCCCCCACCGATGGCAGAAAAAACTGGAGCCCGCAATCCCCGCATTCGTAGAGGGACGAATTCTCCCGGGGCGTGTGCCGCCGGATCACTTCGTCGGAAAATTGCGCGCCCCATTCCGACTTCAACAGGTCCCATATCTCCTCGTACGGGACGGACTCCGATAAACCCGAACGGCCCACCGTCCCGCAACAGGGGCAGAAAACCTCACCTCCAGGGATGCGATTCGGTTTCACTCCAGGAAAAATACCACACACTCCGACAGAGTATCCACCGGCTATGGATCCGCTCGCCGCTTCCCGTCGTAACATTGACGGGTTTTCGGATTTCGGAGACACTTCTCATGGAAATGTGCACCCCTTTGGCGAGGAGACCGCTATCACCAAACCGGTAAACGTCGCCTACGTGCTTCCCGGCCTCGGCCAAGGAGGGACGGAGAAGCACGTGCGCGACCTTGCGGAGCGGATCGACCGCAGGCGGTTTTCTCCCCTCGTCGTCAGCACAGCGGGCGGAGGACATCTCGAGGGGGAGTTCCGGGCATCGGGGATTCCGGTCCACGTCCTCGAATACCGCGGCCTGAGCCTGTCGCCCGGGAAAGCGGGGCCCCTGTACCGCGATGCGTGGGCCTTCTTCCGGACCTTCTCGGACATCCTCAGGAAGGAGAACGTCCGGATCGTCCATTCCTACCTCCCTGCTGCGAACGTCCTGGGAACGATCGTCGCGACAACCTGCCGCACTCCTGTGAAGATCGTGAGCAAGCGCGCCCTGTGCAGGTACAAGGAAGGACACCCCGTCTTTTCCCGGTTCGAGAACCTGGCCAACCTCGCGGCGGACGCCGTGATGGTGAATTCGCTCGCGGTGGCGGAGGACGTAAGGAGGACGGAGCGGTTCATCGGAAAGAAGATGTTCCTCGTCTACAACGGAATCGACGCCGCGCCCTCCCCGCCCGAGGGGTTGCCGCCCTCTCCTCCCGCGGACCTCGGGATTCCCCCCGATGCGATCCTCATCCCCTATGTCGCCAATATCCGGGAGGACAAGGCGCACCTTTGCCTCGTGGACGCCGCGCGCTCCGTGGCCGCGGCCTGCCCTTTCGCCCGGTTTCTCTTCGTGGGCCGCGAAGGGAACGAGGCGGCCCCGGTACGGGAAAAGATTCGGGCGCTGGGACTGGAGGAAACGGTGCGGATTGCGGGGCCTCGGAGGGACATCCCGTCCCTCCTTGCGTCTTCCCGGGCCGTTGCCCATCCCGGGGAGCAGGAAGGATTTTCCAACGCCATCCTCGAGGCGATGGCCGCGGGCCTGCCGGTGGTCGCTTCCCGGGCGGGCGGCAACCCCGAGGCCGTGGTGGAAGGGGAGACCGGTTTCCTCGTCTCCCCCGGGGACGCGAAAGCCTTCGCGCAGGCGATCCTGAGACTCATCGAAGACCCCGGTCTGGCGAAACGGATGGGGGACGCCGGGCGGCGGAGGGTCGCGGAACGATTCTCCCTGGAGCGGATGGTCGCGAACCTGGAGCTCGTGTACGAGGAACTCCTGGAAGGCAGGCCGCTTTCGCTGCGTGTCTAGGAGAGGGGACCCGGAGGCGGTCATTTCATGCAGGTTGACGGGCCCAAGCCAGATAAAGGAAACTCTCCGCGTCATGATGCGGATGCATACCGGGGATTCGACAGGCAGGGGGATGGCCCTCCGCGGCGTTCCGCAGGGACCACCCCTATCGTGCGGGAGGTAACCCCGATTCCCACCACAGTCGCCTACCTCCTTCCCCGTCTCGAGATGGGAGGAACGGAAAAGCACGTCCGGGACCTGGTCGGGCGACTCGACCGGACGAGGTTCCGCCCGATCGTGATCGCCACTTCGGACGGAGGCGTCCTGGAAGCCGTGTTCCGGCGGATGGGAGTCCCCGTGTTCGTCATCGGCTACCAGGGATTCACGCGCCGCCGTGGACAGGTCGTCCGCCGCGCCCGGCTGGCATTCAAGGCCTTCCGCGAAATCGCCGCGATCCTGCGTGCAGAGCGGACCGTAATTGTGCACGCGTATCTTCCCGCCGCCAACGTCCTCGGGGCGCTTGCGGGGGTCGTAGCGCGAACCCCGGCGATCGTGGTGAGCAAACGGGGGCTGTGCCATTACAAAAAGGGGCGCCCCATATTGGCGTTCTTCGAAATCGTCGCCAACCTCGCGGCCGACGCGGTGCTCGTGAATTCGGACGCAGTCGCGGCCGCGGTGCGGAGCGCGGAGCGATTCTGCGGCCGGAAGATCCGGCGGATCTACAACGGGATCGATGCGGCCTCTCCGACGGCATCCGGCGCCGCCGCTCCCTCCGGGGGCGGCCTTGCGCTGGACCCGCCCCTTCCCCCGGACGCCGCGACGATCCTGTACGTCGCCAATCTCTTCCCGTACAAAGGGCACCTGGATCTCGTGGAAGCGGCAGCAACCGTGGCAGCCCGTTTCCCGAAGGCGCGTTTCCTGCTGGCCGGCAGAGAGGAGGGGACGGGCGCGCAGGTGCGAAGCCGGATCGAGGCGTTCGGACTGCGGGATCACGTGCGCCTGCTGGGCCCCCGCAACGACGTCCCCGCCCTGATGGCCGCCGCGGACCTGATCGTGCACCCCTCCCACGAGGAAGGGTTCTCCAACACGATCCTCGAAGCGATGGCTGCGGGAAAAGCCGTTGTCGCGACGGCCGTCGGCGGGATCCCGGAAGCGGTCGAGGAAGGCGTTACGGGAGTCCTCGTCCCCTCCCGCAGCCCGGAACGCCTGGCGGAGGCGTTGCTTTCCCTGCTGGAAAACCCGGCCAGGGCGCGGGCGATGGGAGAGGCGGGCCGGAAGCGGGTACGGGACCTTTTTCCGATACGGAAAATGGTCCACGAGATCGAGAAACTCTATGAAGAACTCCTTCACGGAGGAAACCCACCATGTGCGGGATAGCGGGCTTCGTCGGGCGCTCCGGCGGTGGAGGCGGGGACGAGGTCCTCCGGAGGATGGCCGGGCGCCTGCGCCACCGGGGACCGGACGCGGAAGGGATTTTCCTCGAACCCGACGGGAGCGCGGGCCTGGCCCACTGCCGCCTGGCGGTCATCGATCTCTCGGAGACGGGGATGCAGCCGATGCACGGCGCGGCCGGAGACCACGTCATCGCCTTCAACGGCGAGATCTACAATTTCCGGGAGATCCGTGCCGACCTGGAGGCCCGCGGGGCCCGTTTCCGGGGGCATTCGGACACCGAGGTTCTCCTGGCGGCGTATCGCGAGTGGGGCGCCGATTGCCTTCGTCGTTTCATCGGGATGTTCGCTTTCGCCCTGTGGGACCGCAAGGGAAAATCGCTGCTGCTGGCCCGCGACAGGCTGGGGATCAAGCCCCTCTTCTACGCCCGGAAGGGGGACCTGCTCCTGTTCGGGTCGGAACTCAAGGCGCTGCTGTGCCACCCGGCCCTTTCCCCGGAAATCGACGACGCCGCTCTCCAATATTATCTCCAGTTCCAGTACGTGCCCGCGCCCCGCTGCATCCTCAAGGACTGCAGGAAACTCCTTCCCGGGCACGTGGGGATCCTGTCGGAAGACGGCTCGTGGGAGGAAAAGTCCTACTGGCAGGCGGCGCCCTTCTACCACGAGCCCGCCTCCCCGGACCGCGAGGAGGAGGCAGAGGAAGAACTGGACATGCTCATCCGCTCCTCGGTGCGGTACCGCATGATCAGCGACGTTCCACTGGGGGCCTTCCTTTCCGGCGGGATCGACTCCTCCCTCGTGGTGGCGATGATGCAGTCCCTCTCCTCCCGTCCCGTGAAGACCTTCACCATCCGGTTCCGCGAGGAGGGGTACGACGAAGGCGAACATGCGAAGCGCATCGCGAAGCACCTGGGGACGGACCACCACGAGAAGTTCTGCACCCGGGAGGAGGCGCTCCCGCTCATCCGGCGCCTCCCGGACTTCTACGACGAGCCGTTCGCCGACTCCTCGGCGATCCCGACGATGATGGTCTCCGACTTCTGCCGTCAAAACGTCACGGTTTCCCTCTCCGGGGACGGCGGGGACGAACTCTTCTGCGGCTATCCCCGGTACGACTGGCTGCGGCTTGCGGAAAAATTCGCGTGGCTTCCCGCTCCCCTTCGGCGCGCGGCGTCCGTCTTCCTCCGGCGGCTGCCCTTCCGGGACGCGCGGCGGGCGGGGACGGTCTTCCGCTACGACGGCGCCGAAAACGTCTTCCTGCCCATGGTGGGGATCGTGGAAAAGCACAGGCTCCCCGCGATCGTCCCCCGGGTCCACGACGACAGCGGGCTGCTGTTCTTTGACGCCTTCCGCGATCACGGAGACCTCCCGGCGGAGAAGCGGGCGATGCTGTGCGACCTGCTCACCTACCTGCCGGACGACATCCTGACGAAGGTGGACCGGGCCAGCATGTCCGTGGGGCTCGAGGCCCGCGTCCCGCTGCTCGACCACCGGATCGTGGAGTTCGCCGCCCGTCTTCCCCTGTCCTGGAATTTCCGGGGGAGGGAGCAGAAGAGGATCCTGAAACGGGTCCTTTACCGGTACGTTCCGCGCACGCTGATGGAGCGGCCGAAGATGGGGTTCGGGGTCCCGCTGGAGGTATGGTTCCGCGGGGAGTGGGAAGCGATCCTACGGGAATATCTGGACGCCGAGCGGATTCGACGCGAGCGATTCTTCCTCCCCTCCGGGGTACGGGAGCTGGTGGAGGAGCACCGGTCGGGCCGCCGGAACCACTTCCACCGGCTGTGGGCCCTCGTCATGTTCGGGATGTGGCGGGAACGGTACCTGCCGAATTCCGTCGGAGAAGCTCCTCGATCCAGCTGACCGTTTCCTCCAGTTCCCGCTCCGCCGAGAACTCCCGGATTATCTTCAAGCGCGCATTTTTTCCCAGGCGCCTTCCCTCCTCGGGCCAGTCGATGATTTTCCGTATTTCTCCCGCAAGGGCGGCGGAGGTTGCAGGGGGAACGAGAATCCCGGTCTCCCCGTCCACGACGGCCTCGCGGGTTCCCCCCACGTCGGTGGCCACACAGGGAAGCCCCGAGGCCATGGCGGCAAGAAGAGCGTTCGACAGCCCCTCCCGGATGGAGGACTGCACGTAGATGTCCGCATCCCGCAGATACGGAAGGATGTCCGCCGCGTGACCGGGCAAATAGATCCTGCCGGAAAGGGCCGCGACACGAATTTGTTCTTCGAGGACCTCCCGGGCCGGACCGTCGCCCAGGATCGTCAGCTCAACGCTTCCATCCCCGAGGAGTTTCAGCGCCTCGACCAGTGTCCCGAACGACTTTTCGGGAGAAAGCGAGCCCATGGCGAGGAGGCGGGTCCGGTCCCGCGAGGCAAGTATATCGGTCCGCTCGGGGAAGCGGGTTGCGTCCACCCCGTTCCGGATCGTCCGGACCCGGTCGATGGGAGCGCCCAGAACGTTGATCATATCCACCCGGACGGCATCGGAGACGGCCGTGTAGCCGTGAGGGAGAAACGCCGACCATCTCCGGACGAGGGACCGGAATGCCATGGCCCCCCCCGGGACGGATCGCTCCCCGTTGATCACCAGGCAGAGGCCGGCAAGCCTTCCCGCCACCCGCGCAACGACGTTGGGATGGAAGAGGAAGGAGTAGAGTACGTCGACTTTTTCATCGAGCACTTTCGCCCGGAGAGCCAGGATGGCGCGGGAAAGGGAACGTACGGAGGTCAGTCCGAGAGAGGACAGGCGCTCGAAGCCTTCCTCTTCGGCCCGGAACCGCAGCCTTCCCGACCCTTCCTTGAGGGCAAGAATCTCAGGCAGGTAGCCTCCGGTGCGCTCCAGACCGACGGCCAGCCGGAGGGCGGCGTTTTCCGTCCCCCGATCCTCCAGCGACGTGATCAGGAACAGGATTTTCCGGCGTATCTCCAAAGAGTCAGAACACCACCGTGTCGCCGTTGCCCAGGTACAGGTCGCTCTTGCTCCCGTGTTTGCCCGAGCCGCGCACGACGGGCATTCCCCGCTCGAGCATCTTCTCTACGGTCAACACCCCCGTGCAGTGGTTGCAGGCCAGGCGCTGAAGGCGGAAGGTCTGGAGCTTGTCCAGGAGTTCCTCCTGCGCAGGACCCCACTCCTCGAACGGGGAAATGTGCAGCCCCCCGTAGACCCCGTGGAATTCCGAAAAACCGTCGAAATTCTCCTTGGCGTACTCCAGGAGCCCGAGGATGCCCTCGTGGCAGCACCCCGTGATGGTGATCAACCCCCGCCCCTCCACGTGGAAGTAGAGAACCTGCTCTCCGCGGGTCTTGAGGAAGATCGGAATGTCGAACGTGACCGAGGCGCATCCGGGGAAGAGGAAGTGGGGACGTTCCGGGCCGAGCTCCACCACCTTTCCCGTGTGCCCGGAATTCCGGAGGATCTCTTTGCTCTTCTCCGAGAAGCCGGTGGGAAGGAGGATCTTCACGTCGGGGCGATGCTTTACCGCCGCGGGAAGCCCCCAGAAGTGATCGACGTGCTCGTGGGTGATGTAGAGGTAGTCGATCTCGCCGGCGGCAAGCATCCTGTCGATCCCCTCGCGGCGAAACACCCCGTCCATGTACTCGACGTCCCACCCCACGTCCATCAGGAACTTCCGGCTGCGCCCACCTCCGTCCACGGACTCGATCAGGGACGAGACTCCCGCGGCGTTCTCCGGCGTCCACTTCACGTCGAACTGGTCGACCCCGAGACCCCCGGCCTCCCGGACGTCCTGCCGCATCCGGGCGTTGTCGTGCCAGGAGACCTCCGACAGGCACTTGATGGAAAGCGACCTCGCGCGCCCGATGTCGATCTTGCTCATCGCCTCTCCTCCCTGCCGCCCGGGGCATGACATATTTTACCGCCGTATCCCAGAGTATCATCCCCCCGATGCAACCATGTCTCCTACCTCTTCTTTCGCCGAAGAACGAACCCGCCCCCCCCTGCCGAGAGGAGCGCGAGCAGCCCGCCCATGATCGCCACGTTCTTGGCGAACTGGATGACCTGTGCGGGGTCGGCGAAATCCCGGTGGAAAACGGCGGTAGTGGGGATGAGGAAAAGAAGAAGGGCGAGCGCGCCCAGGCGCGGCAGGTATCCCAGAAGGACGGAGAGGCCCCCGCCCACCTCGAGGAGGATGGCCAGGACCAGAAACAGACCCGTCATCTTCATTCCGTACTGCGCCATGTAGCCTTGTGTCGCGGAGAATGCGAAAACCTTCTTCACGCCGGAGAGGAGGAAGATGCCCGACAACAGGATGCGCGCAACCAGCATCCCGGCCGAGGAGAGACGATCCATGGGGACACCTCCTTTAGCCCGCATTTCTCACCAGCCTCCTGCTACGGCGGCGGATACGGGCATGCCTACTGCGTTGCGCTCCTTCGTGCTCCTCGACGTAGTGTCCACTACGCCTGCGGTGCCCGAAGTTCGCGCGCCTTGTATCCACGCCCGTCTCCACCCCCTCGCGACGGAGCCCGGTGAGAAATGCGGGCTAGGAGAAGGGTCGTAGCGGCTGAAAAAAGTATACCCCGATCAGATCACCGTGACGCGATGCTTCTCGGGTGCCGGCATCGCCTGGGTGCGGCCGATCGCCCACGCCCCTTCGCCCTCGCTTTCGAGGGCGCGCAGGAGCGCTTCGGCGCGCTCCTCGGGAACGAACAGGAGGAGCCCCCCCGAGGTCTGGGGGTCGGCAAGCAGGAGAACTTCCTCCTCCGGAAGCAGGGGCGGGATGCGCACCTTGATGATCTGGAAGGAGAGATTTTCCCGGGCCCCCTTGGGGATGGGCGGCTGGCCGAACCAGGCATGAAGGAGGGAGGCGCCCGGGAAGTCCCCTCGCGCGGAAAGCGCCGCCATGGTGCGGCGTTTCATGAGGTCCCGCACCCCCGGAAAGACCGGAATGTCCTTGAGCCGGATCTCGGCACAGAGACCGCTTCCCTCGAGCACCTCGATCAGGTGCCCGAGAAGGCCGAATCCGGTCACGTCGGTGGCCGTGTGGATCCCGACCTCGCGCCCCGCGCGGGCGGCCCCGGCGGAAAGCCTGGCCATCGACCGGATCGCGGCGTTCGTGGTCTCCTCCGGCGAGATCCCCCACTTGATCGCCGTCGTAACGATGCCTGTCCCGATCGGCTTGGTCAGCACGATGACGTCCCCAGGCCGAGCCCCCCGGTTGTGCCACATCCTCTCCGGGTGGACTCTCCCCGTGACCGAAAGCCCGAATTTGGGCTCCTTGTCCCGGACCGAGTGTCCCCCGATGATGCAGATGCCCGCCTCCCTCGCCTTGTCGACGGCCCCGGCCATCACGTCGGCCAGCAGGGGAAGAACCTTCCCGTCGTCCGGGAACGCGGCGACGGCCAGGGCGAAGAGCGGCTCCCCCCCCATGGCGTACACGTCGCTTAAGGAATTGGCGGCCGCGATGGCACCGTACTGGTACGGGTCGTCGACCACCGGAGTGAAGAAGTCCACGGTGGCCACCAGCGCTTCCTCGGGGGAGAGGCGGAATACCCCTGCGTCATCCGCGTGGGAAGTCCCGACGAGCACACGCGGATCGTCCGGCGGCGGAATGGCTCCCAATATCCGGGCAAGGACCCCCTGCCCCAGCTTGGACGCTCAACCGGCACAGGAGGAGAGGTGGGTGAGGAAGATCTTCTCGCGGTCGGTCAAAAGGGTGGTGTCGCCTCCTTACGCCGCCTTCGGGACCGGTCCGCCGTAGCTCGGACCCGGATCTTGGCCCGCCGAGCGAAGACGGATCGGGACCTGGATCTCCGTGAGCATGTCGTCCTGGGTGCCTCCTGAATGCGGTTCAGGGGCGACGAAAAAGACCTCTCGGGGTTCCCCGGCTACTTCATACCGGTTATCCCGCAACCAGTCCAGTACTTTTTCGTAAGTGCACGGGATCCAATGGTAGGGTCCGCGGTGGATGAAGGAGGCCACTTCCTGCTCGGGGAGATCCTTTATCTCGGCCCTGGGGCCTTCTTCGCCGGGATCGGCGGTCAGGGGAAACATGATTTCGTAGTCGGCGTGGAACGGCTCGGGAACCCGGACGCCGTCATGACGGATCCCGATGGCGGGCTGCCGGAACCGCAATTTCCTCTCCATCGCGTTGTCGTAGAGCCGGGAAAACGCGGTGTCGATCCCCCACACGGACACGTCCCCCCTCCAGGCGAGGACCTTCATGGCGGGCACTGTCTTGATCTCGTGAAACGGGTTCATCGCTTCCCCCTCCGGGATAGAATATTGACTTGATTCTTAATTAGATGTCGGAGGGGTAGCGAGAAGATTCCCCCTGGCGGTCTTTTCGCGATATGTATTTAACGGGTTGGAATAATTATCCTTTTTTTTCGCTCCTCCGCCTGTCTCCTCTGCGCATGCCGAAGCGTGCACACCGGAATCCCAATAAAACGAGGTTTATATTATTCTTGACACTTGTTTCCGGGATGAGGTAGTAATATGGGAACTGATTTTACTGGGTAAAATTGCGCTTTTGAGAAGGGGGGTGGTATAGGGACGTTTCCGAAGTGAGAGGGGGCATGGTTTTTCGAGCGAATTGATAAACCAAGAAGGAGGGGAATATGGCAGAGCAGGTAAACCGGTGGAAGTTCGTTTATGCCGCCCTGGTCATGCAATTGTGCCTCGGCGTGCTGTATTCGTGGTCGGTTTTCCGTGGACCGTTGGAAGCAACCAATGGGTGGACCAAGGCGGTATCCATCGCTCCCTACCGGTACTCGGTTCTCTTTTTCACGGTCTCGATGATCATCGCCGGGTTCTGGCAGGATAAGAAAGGCCCGAGACTCGTCGGCTCGGTAGGGGGAGCGCTGATGGGAACCGGCGTCCTCCTTTCCGCGTTCCTGTGGCAGAGCGAGTGGGGCCTCAAGTTCGCCTACGGAATCCTCGGCGGCCTGGGCGTCGGGTTCGCCTACGTGACCCCGATCGCGACCTGCGTAAAGTGGTTCCCCGACAAGCGGGGGACGATCGTGGGCCTGGCGGTCCTCGGGTTCGGCGCGGGCTCGCTCATCTTCGCACCCCTCATCCAGAAGTTGCTGGGAACCGACCCGGCGATGTGGGCGTCTACCATTCCGCGGACCTTCATGATCCTGTCCGTCATATTCTTTATCTGCGTCATCGGAGCGGCGCAGGTATACGCGGTACCTCCCGCCGGGTGGAAACCCGAAGGGTGGACCCCGCCGGCGGCGGCGACCACGGCGGGTGGAGCGGCCATCAAGCAAGAATTTCCTCCGGGCGAAATGGTAAAGACCTGGCAGTTCTATGCACTGTGGCTCATCTACTTCCTGGGAACGAGTGTGGGAATCACCGCCATCGGCCAGGCCGCTCCGCTCGTGAAGGAGCTCGCCGCGGCCACGGCAGTCATGTCGGGAGCAACGGCGCTCGGCATCATGAGCGCGTTCAACGGGGTGGGACGTCTCGCCTGGGGCGCCACCTCGGACAAGATCGGGCGGAAGAACACCACGATCTGCATGTTCGCCCTCTACATCGTCGCGTGCGTGTTCCTGCTTAGAAACGTCCAGAACTTCAACCAGGCGCTGGCCGGCCTCTGCGTGGTGGGGTTCTGCTACGGCGGATACCTGGCCATGATGCCGTCGTTCACGGCCGACTTCTATGGCCCGAAGAACATCGGCGCCAACTACGGGATCGTCTTCACCGCGTGGGGGATCTGCGGGTTCGTCGTCCCCGGCTACTTCGGCAAGATCATGACGGCGGCAAAGGCAGCCGGAGACGTCGCCGCGGGGTACAACCAGGTCTACGCCACCCTAGCGGGGATGTGCGTCGTCGGAATCGTCCTGGTGGTTATACTCAGGAGACCGGAGCACACGTAAGCGACGGTCTGTCGACAGGCAATCAACCAATCGGCCGCCGGGGTCCTCTCCCGGCGGCCTTTTTCTTTCCTTTTTTCGGCCGGTTCCGTTTTCCTCGCTCCCCCCTTGTGGTATTCTTTCGCCGGGAGGTCGTCCCCGATGCGCCGCCTTGTTATTTTCCTTCCCTTTTTGATCCTTGCCCTCCTGCTCTCCTCCCTGCCGTCATGGGCGGGCTCCGAAAACGCCGAACCGATCCGGATCGGAGTACTTGCCCCCCTTTCCGGGCCGTTCGCTTCGGGGGGGTCGGCGTTTCTCCAGGCGGTCACGCTGGCGGCGGAGCAGGCCAATGCCGAGGGCGGGGTTCTGGGACGACACGTCGCTCTCGTCGTGGCGGACACGCAGGGGCGGGTGGACATCGCCCGGTCCGAGGCGCTGCGCCTCACTTCCCAAGAGAAGGTCTTCGCCCTTGTCGGCGCATACCTGTCGGAGGAAACCGTCGGCGTCATCGAGGTGGCCGCGGCGAGCCGGTCGGTGCTCATCGTTCCCGTGGCCGCGACCGCCGAAATCACCGACCTTGTCCGCCGAAAGTACGACCGGTATCGGTACGTCTTCCGTGTCGGGTATTCGATCCCGCAGTGGGCGGGAATGATGGCCGATTTTCTCGGGGGGCGGGGGATCGCACGCTATGCCTTCGTCGGAGCGGGAATCCGGTGGAACCGGGAGCTGGCCAAGGAATTGAGGCAGGCCCTCGTCCGGAAGGGGATCGTCCCCGTCTACGAAACCTTCTACAGCCCGAGAAACCCGGCGTTCGAGCCGGTCGCGGTGGCCGTGACGGCCAGATCCCCGGAGTTCCTCGTGCTCGGCGACCCCGGGGGGAACGCCGCGGAGTTCGTGAAACGGGTGCGGGAGGGCGGAGCGACCTTCCCCATCCTCTCCGTAGGGGGGGCGCTCGGGGACGCCCGGGTGGCGGCGACCCTTCCCCTCTCCGCCCCGCTCTATGTGCAGGCTGCCGCCTGGAAAGGAGCCTCGGCGGAGGCGACCCGGTACGCGGAGGCATTCGAGCGGCGGTACGGTTATTCTCCGGTGGGATACAGCGACACCCTGCCGTACGACGCGGCGACGATTTTGTTCTCCGCGATCCGTGCCGCGGGGAGGACGGATTCGGACGCCGTCGTCACTGCCCTGGAGAACGGGGCGTTCCCTGCGATTGCGGGGACCTACCGGTTCGACGCCTCCCACCAGGCGACCTGGGGGACCCCGGAACTGCACGGAATCGTGATCCGGTGGGAGACGGGGGGCGCCCGGATCGTCTACCCCGATTCCCAGGTGAGATAGCATCCGCCGGCCCGCACCCACCGCGGGCCCCACAGGAGGGTTTCGATGCACCCCTTCGCGCAAGTCCTTCTTGACGGGATTTTCACGGGGTCGACCTATGCCCTGATGGCGGCGGGACTCGCGCTCATCCTGGGAGTGGTGAAAGTGGTTAACCTCTCCCACGGTGCCTTCTTTTCCCTCGGGGCCTACGTGGCGTACCTCCTGTCCGTCCAAGGGGTGTCCCACCCGGCGGCCGCCGTCGTGCTGGCCTGCGTCATCGCCTTCGCCTTCGGGGTTTTCCTGGGGAAGAGTTTCATCAACCCCGTGCGGTTCCACCCCTTCTCGGTGGCCGTCGGTTCTCTGGGATTCGCCATCCTGTTCGAGCAGGCCGCACAGATGCTGTGGGGCCCGCACCCGGCCTCGATCGGGGCCGGTCCTCCCTGGGCGGCCGTATCCGGCATCGTCGTTCGCCGCTGGGGGGTCGTTTCCCTCGCCGCTTCCGTCGGGATCCTGACCGCCCTTGCCCTCTTCCTTTCCTCCCGGTGGGGGCTACCGCTGAAACTCATCGCCGAGGATGAGGAGATCGCAGAATCGACAGGAATGGATGTGGAGAAAATCCGGTATCTCACCTTCGGTTTCGCCTCGGCCACCGCGGCCGCGGCCGGCGCCCTGCTGGCCCCCGCGACCTCGATCACACCCACCATGGGGAGAGTCCCTCTCATCCTGTCTCTCATCGTGGTGATCGCATCCGGGATGGAGAACGTCCTGGCCATCTTCCTCCTGGCCGTTGGACTCGGGCTGCTTTCGAACATAAGCGCGTACCTCCTCGCGCCCCAGTGGTCGTACGTCAGCCTGCTCACGGTGATCTGCCTGCTCCTCCTTCTGCGCCCGGAGGGCCTCTTCGGCACGGTTCCCGGGCGGGACTACTGATCCGGGGGCGGGAGTGACCCCTTGGCAACGGAAAATGACCGGTGCGCTGGCCCTCGGATCGGGCCTGCTTCTCTTTCTGCCTCTTGCGGGGGTCAACCCGTTCCTCCTCGACCTCCTTACCTCCGGCTTCTTCCTGGCCTCCTACGTCGGTTCGTGGGACATCGTCGGAGGGGTGGCCGGGCAGATCTCCCTGGGGCATGCGCTCTTTTTCGGGACCGCCACCTACTCCTGCGCGCTGCTCACCAGCCTTGCCGGGTGGCCCTTCGCCGCCGCCGCGGGCGCCGCGCTTCTTCTCTCCACGGGAGTTGCCGCCGTCGTCGGAACGATGTCCGCCCGCCTCAAGGGACCTTTCGTCGCGCTTCTCACGCTCGCCCTGGGAGAGATAGCCCACGAGATCATGCTCGGGCAGACCTTTTTCAGCCCCCGGGGCGCGTACTCCTGGGGGGGCGAGGGAGGAGTCCCCGTAACCCTTCCCTGGGAGGCCCCCTCCGCGTGGGCGATGTACTACGGCGCTCTTCTGTTCCTGTTTCTCTCCACCTGGGGCATGACGGCACTGGCGCGCTCGAAGGAGGGGCTGATCTGGACGGCAATATCGGGAAGCGAGCTTACTTCCCGCGCCTCGGGCGTGGACGTCACGCGCCACAAATGGCTCGCTTTCCTGGTGGCCGGATTCTTCGCGGGGGCGGCCGGCGTGGGGTTTGCCGCGCACGTGGGACGCGCGACCACGTCCGACTTCTCCCTGGAGCTCTCGTTCCAAGCGGTCACCTTTGCCGCCATCGGGGGGAGAGGGACCATCGTGGGGCCGGTGCTCGCAGCGCTGTTTCTGCACGCACTGTTCCAGGGTGCAGGGATCGCCCCGGCCGCGAGAGTCATCCTGTACGCCCTGGCCCTTCTCCTCGTCCTGCGATTCTTCCCTGCGGGCGTGGCCGGAACCTTGCGGGAGAAGCTCCGCGCGCGGAAAATGGTATCAGGGGGGGAGGGGCGGTGAGCGAACTGCTGCTCGCGGAGCGGATCGACAAGTCGTTCGGGCGTACGCCGGTCCTCCGAGGAGTCACTCTCGCGGTGAGCAAGGCGGAGGCGGTCGGGCTGTTCGGTCCCAACGGCGCCGGGAAGACGATGCTGGCCAACGTCCTCTCCGGCCTGATTCTCCCCGATCGGGGAAGGATCCTCTTCGAAGGGAACGACATCACCCGGCTTCCTATGGACGCGAGGTTCCGGGCAGGGCTTGCCAGGACCTTCCAGATCCCCTGCCCGTTCCCCGGGCTGACCGTCGTGGAGTCGGTCCGCGTGGCGTTGATGTGCGGGGAACCGGAGCGGGGGGGAAAGGGGGGCGTGTCCCGGGACATCGAGGGGGAAGTCGAGTCGATTCTCCTCCGGACGGGGCTGTTCGCCCAGCGGTTCTGGCCGGCCGCCAAGCTGTCCCAGGGGTGCCTGCGCCGGCTCGAGTTCGCCCGCGCGATCTCGTGCCGGCCGAAGCTTGTCCTGCTCGATGAACTCTTCTCCGGGCTCTCCGTGAAGGACGAGGCGGAGCTTGCGGAACTCCTTCGGTCCCTCCGCGAGGACGACGGGATCTCGTTTCTTCTCATTTCGCACAATCCGCCCCTTCTTGCGGAGATGTGCGACCGCGTCGTGGCGATCGAGGCCGGCCGTGTCACCTGGGAGGGGAGGTCCGCGGACCTGCCCGGGTACCTTGCCGTGGCCATCGGTCATGATCACGGGCGATAGGATAGGTAAGGCCGGGGGCTACCGTGCACCTGAAAGCAAGGGACATCTCCGTACTGTTCGGCCAGGTAAGAGCCCTGCAAGGCGTCTCCCTTTCGGCCCGGCCCGGAGAAGTCGTGGCGATCTTCGGGGCGAACGGGTCCGGGAAGACCACGTTCCTGAAGGCGGTTGCGGGACTGGTGCCGGTATCCTCCGGGCGGATCACGTATCACGGGGAGGATATCACCGCCCTCCCCGCCCATGAACGGGTGGCCCGGGGGGTGCATTACGTTTCCGACCGTGCCCGCGTCGCCCTCCGGATGAACGTCCGGGAGAACCTGGACGTCGGAGGGTACTTGAGGAAGCCGGCGGAGATGGGAGAAGCGCGGGAAAGGGTGTACGACCTGTTCCCGGTTCTCAGGGAGAAAGCGCTTAGCCCTGCGGGGATCCTCTCCGGCGGAGAGCGGCAGATGCTGGTCATCGGACGCGCGCTGATGGGGAAGCCCTCGCTCCTTCTGCTCGACGAACCGTTCCTCGGACTCTCCCTCGAGGTCCGGGACAGGATACTCTCGGTCATCGATGGAGATCTGCGCGGGAAGATGACCATTCTCCTTGCCGAGAACGACCCGGGGGCGGCGTTCCGCATCCTGGACCGGTACTGCATTCTGCTGAACGGGGAACGAATCCACGAGGAAAAGCGAAGCGAGAGCGACACCGAGGAACGCCTGCGTGCAGCCTTCCGCCGTCTCTACCGGCGGGCGCCCGGGGGATACGAAGGGGGGGAGAACCGTTGAGCGAAGCGGGAGGAGGGAAAAAGCCGGAGCGCGAGCGGAAGCAGGTAACCGTCATGCTGCCCGCGGAACTTCATCAGACGCTGGCGGAGTTCTGCCGGGAACAAAAGGTGTCGCGGGACCTGGTGGTGGAGCGCGCGCTCACGGAGTACTTCCGCGAGGGCGACATGAGCCACTGAACCGGCCTGGCGCAATTCACCGGGGATATCTCGGATGGCGCGCCCCGACGGGGGAGTGCAGGTGACCGGGGCCCTTGGCTCGCGGGGGGCTTCCGCATCCGCTACGCTCGCGACCTTCGCCCGCTCGCTGCCGTTCCGCTCGACGCAAGTTCTTCCTCGCTCCACAGGCCGCTCTGCGGAACCCCCCGCATCGCCTAGGGTCCCCGAGCGCAGGCGCCCTCGCAACGGGGCGCGCCATGGGCGGAGCAGCCAAGGAAGGGGGATCCGAGCGGAGCTTTTCCGGGAGGGAGGTCAAGCGCAGACTTGCGGGTGCATCGCAAGTCGAGCGACGAAGCGAGGAGCCCCCTCCGAGGATGCGGAAGCCGGCCACGATGCCCCGCAAGGGGGGGCGCATATGTCGCGCCCGCCGCAGGGGGGGAAGAGTTCTCAGGAACGTCCCTGTTCTTAGGAAGGAAGGCCCGATTCGGAGATGAGGGAGGCCGTCTTCTCGCGCCGCTCGGCATCACGGGCGGAGACGATCCCGGCCATCCGCTCCTTCCACGCCTCCATCCGGAACGATGACCGGTCGCGGAGGTAGGAATCGATGAGGTCGCGATAGAAACGGACCATATTCCCCACGAGAGAAACGGAGTACTCCCGCCCCTGGATCTTGATGGTGGCGACCCCCAGGTCGATGAGGCCGGGAATGTCGTCGACCAGGAAGTACGCGAGGTTCGGCAGCACGACCCGGCCGGCTTCCACGGTCCCGTCCTCCCCCCGCTGGTCCCATTCTGTCAGGCAGACCCGGTAGCACAACCCCCCCCGGTTGGGGCTGCCGAGGAAGTGGTTTTTTCCCTCTTGGTCGAACCGCCACTCCTGACGGGTGTAGCTGCTCATCGTGCAGCGGCCGAGGTAGGTGTAGCAGGTGGTGGCGTGCACGAGTACCTCGACCCCGACCCCCACCTCCTGCCGGATCTTCCGCATCTCCTCCCGGTCCATCCGGCACTCGGTCACGACTTGTGTCGCGCCTGCCTCCTTGTAGAACCGCGCGTCCTCGGCGTTCACGATGGTGCAACCGACGCTGGCATGGATCTGGACCCCCGGGAACCGTTCCGCAAGGGCCCTCATCGCCCCGACGTCCGTGAGGATGAAGTCGCGGATCCCCGCACCGACGAACTTCTCCGCTTTTGCGAGCAGAAGGGGAACCTCGCTCGACGAGGGAAGGGTATTGAAGGCCACGCGCAGGATCTTCCCCAGGGATTGGGCGTACCGGGCGGAGGCGATCACCTCCTCGTCATCCAACTCGTATTGCGCCCGGCGGCGGCTCCACCCTTTTGCGCCGACGTACACGGCGTCCGCCCCGTTGTCGAGGACGACCCGGGCCATCTCGACCGTGCCTCCGGATGCCAACAGATCAGCCATCGGTGTTTCCTCCTTCAAGATGCGGGTCAGGAAGAAACTACTATTATACCTGGGAGTTGCCGCCCTGTAAAACGGTCCCGACGTAAGATTGTCCGCTTCCGCCGAAATAATACCCGTTACAGAATCCGTTCCGGGAGTGCTTCGCAAGGGTCCTCCCCCACTCGGGCCGCAGGGCATATGCCCCCCCCGACGACGCGAGGGCAAACGCCTCCCCGTACACAGCCCCCACCTCCGAACGGTAGGCCGCCGATTCGTACAGGCCCTCTACCCGGAAGATGCGGAATTTCCCGGAAAGGAGCCGTGGCAGGTGCTCGATGACGCACATGTCTTTCCCGCTCAGGATCCCTTTTCCGACGTTCTTCAGCACCCACGCGCCCGCACCGGATCGCTTCCGCGCCCCCTTGGGGTTCCCGGCCGTAAGCCAATGCGCCTCCCTGCACGCGGACGGGCACTTCGGGTCTTCTCCTTCCGGGCCCTCGAGGAGGAAGCACTTCTCGGTGATCCCCAGCGGGATCTTCCCGTGGGCCAGGACCTCCACCTCGACCCCGGCGTCCCTGGCGATGACCGCCATTTCCTCGAGGCTCACCTCCGCGTTGGGACGGACCCGAACGGCCCCGTAGTCGCGCATCACCTTTGCCGAAAGATGAGTGTACACGTTTGCAAAAGCCCCCATGTGGGCCGGGAGGGGGATCTCCTTCTCGCGCAGGACCCGCAGCACTCCCATGTTGTGGACCTCGAGCGCGTCCGCCCCGGCCGAGGCGGCGGCATCGATGAGGCGCTTTACCTGGGCCATGTCATGGCCCCGGGGGGCGGCGGGGGAGGTGACGTAGGCCTTCTTCCCCGCGGCGTGAAGGGTGGCCACGGCGTCGGGGAGCAGGCCGAGATCCTCCGCATAGTTCCCCTCGACCCGTCGGCAATAGCTATTGCCGAGACATATCGCGTCGTAGGGGGAAAGATCGGTCTCCGCGAGCTCCCGCGGCGACGATACGGTCAGAACCAGTTCGAGAGGGGGAAGCGATCCGATGGCACGCACGGGGATAGGCTTACTTTCTTCCTTTCTTGAGGTCGATCAGGACCAGTTTGATGATCGCCTTGAGAGTCTCGAAAACACCCACTCCCGTGGTGGCGACGGACTCGAATTCGGGTACGTTGCGGTAGTTGAGCAGGGCGTGGAGTTCGGAGACGGACGCCACGCTGTTGATGTCGCGCTTGTTGTACTGCAGGACCAGCGGAATCCGGTCCGGGTCGTACCCCTGCTCCCGCAGGTTGATCTTCAGGTTATCGAAGGATTCCAGATTGGAGTCCATCCTCGTCAGCTGGGAATCGGCGCAGAACACCACACCATCCACCCCCCGCAGGATGAGCCTGCGGCTCGCGTCGTAAAAGACCTGGCCCGGGACGGTATAGAGGTGGAAGCGGGTCTTGAACCCCCGGATCTCCCCCATCGACACGGGAAGGAAATCGAAAAAAAGGGTGCGTTCGGTCTCTGTGGCCAGGGAGATCATCCTCCCCCGGGACTCGGGATTCATCCGCTTGAAGATGTACTGGAGGTTCGTGGTCTTTCCGCAGAGGCCGGGCCCGTAGTAGACGATCTTGCAGTTGATCTCCCGGGAAGAATAGTTGATGAAGGACATGAGCTACTTGAAAAGGCTTTCGATGTCGGCTTCGGTCAGCTCTTCGATCACTCCCTCTCCCTCCTCCTCATTTTGCGCCGCTTCGTCGATCGACTTGAGGATCCTCCCCAGGAATGCGTCCGCGCGTCGGACGCGGAGACGGACCAGCCCGACCGATGAGCGCCTGTCGAAGATCACCACGAGGATGAGACGGTTTTCCACCACCGATAAATGCATGTTGTCCCGCTCTCCCTCGTGGAACAGGATCGAGAACTCCTTCTCCCCGATCAGCGAGGCAAGCCCCCCTGTCGCCGCGATGTTCCCGGCGGCCAGCGAGGCAAGCGAAGTGGTGTCGAAGTTCCCCGTCTCTCCCGCGGACGACAGGAGGGAACCGTTCTTGTCGATCAGGAATACCACCTTCGCGAAGGAGTCGGCCAGGAGCTTCGTCAGGACCGACTGGATCTCGTGGTATTCCTTCTCGTGGAGAATGAAATGGCCCGGGTTCATAGCCGCAAAGATACCACAGCAATCCGGGAAGGAAAAGATATCAAGCGCTGCCCATCGGTCCGCTGTCCCGAAAGGGGCTTTCCCTATCCCGACGGATGCAAGGGAAGGATCAGATCAGGAGCGGTCTCTCCCGGCCCGGGCGGCCGTCGCGGAAAAACCCTGCTGGTCGCCCTTCTCCGGGAGTAAGGACGGATCCGCGTAAACCCAGATCCAGCTGCCGTCGCGCATGATGTACACCTGGTCGGCCGTGATCTTGATCGCGTTCGTTCCGTGGTAGCGCATGATCTGCCTGGCCTTGCTCTTCGTGAGCCAGGTGGTGATATACGGATCGTTCTGATAGTCGTCGGACGCTCCCCGGTAGGCAGGCGTGGTAAAGGACAGGCTGGCCAGGAGCAAGCCCCAGAGCAGCCAGAAAACAGGAAACCTTCTTCCTGTCTGCTTCTCTTGGGAAATCAATACGTTGTGTATATAATTCATTTTTGAACCATTCCCCCACAATATCCTGTGTGTTATCTCACTACGAAAGAAAGCAATA
>JBAULH010000227.1:0-5813 GCA_049578085.1 Candidatus Deferrimicrobiaceae bacterium | reverse complement strand
CTGCAAGGTCGTGCGTCGCAAGGGTGTGATCCGCGTGATCTGCAAGCGCAATCCGCGGCACAAGCAGCGTCAGAAGTAGCCAAGGAGGAATTCCGTGTCACGTATTGCCGGCGTCGATTTGCCGAACGACAAACCCGTCGAGATTGCGCTGACCTATATCTACGGGATCGGTCCAACGGCGGCCCAGAGGATTCTGGGGGAGGCGCGTGTGTCTCCCGACACGAGAACAAACACCCTCACCGAGGACCAGATCGCGCGCATACGGGACGTCATCGATGCACAGTTCCACGTGGAAGGCGACCTCCGCAAGGAAATATCGATGAACATCAAGCGCCTGATGGACCTCGGGTCGTACAGAGGCCTGAGGCACCGAAAGGGGCTTCCGACGAGGGGGCAGCGCACCCACACCAACGCCCGGACAAGAAAGGGACCGCGCAAGGGCGCGGTGGCAAGGAAGAAGGAACCGACCAAGAAATAGAGACCAGGGCATATTCCTTCCCGCGGAAGGCGGGAAACCGGAGGCACGATGGCGACACCGAGAAAAAAAGGGAAGAAGAAAGTCCGCAAGAACGTCCCGGTGGGCGTTGCCCACATCAAGGCGACGTTCAACAACACCATGATCACAATAACCGATCTGGACGGCAATGCGCTCGCCTGGTGCAGTTCGGGGTCCAAGGGATTCAAGGGATCACGGAAGAGCACACCGTTCGCGGCGACCATTGCGGCCGAGGAGGTTGCGAAGAAGGCGATGGAATGCGGGGTCAATTCCCTGACGGTCTACATCAAGGGACCCGGGTCGGGAAGAGAGGCCGCCCTTCGGACATTGCAGGCGGCGGGACTCAAGATCAACTACATCCGCGACGTAACGCCCCTACCGCACAATGGTTGCCGGCCTCCGAAACGGCGACGGGTGTGAACGAAGCAAACAGGGATCACAGGAGGATATTCTTTGGCCAGGTATCGTGAAGCGGTATGCCGTCTCTGCCGGCGCGAAGGGATGGAGCTGTACCTGAAGGGGGACCGCTGTTATACCGACAAATGCGCCATTAAACGCAGGGGGTATCCCCCGGGACAGCACGGGCAGCGCAGGATGAAAAAGCACAGCGATTACGGGGTCCAGCTCCGGGAGAAGCAGAAAGCAAGGAGAATTTACGGTCTCCTGGAGAAGCAGTTCCACAACTACTTCGAAAAAGCGGATCGGATGAAGGGGAAGACCGGCGATAACCTGCTGATCCTCCTGGAAAGACGGCTGGACAATGTGGTGTTCAAGCTCGGGTTCGCCGTGACACGCCGAGAAAGCCGGCAGCTGGTACGGCATGGTCACTTTCTCGTGAAAGGAAGGAGAGTCAACATCCCGTCCTTTCTCGTCCGTCCCGGCGATGTCGTCGAAATGCGGGAGCGAAGCAGGAAGATCCCATCCGTCAACGAGTCTCTTGACGCCGTGATCCGCAAGGGCATCCCGGCCTGGCTCGAACTGGAAAGGGAGAATTTCCGCGGGAGCGTCAGGAACATCCCCTCCCGGGCAGACATCACCGAGCCAATCCAGGAACAGTTGATCGTCGAACTTTACTCGAAGTAGATCCTCCGGTCAGGAGAGGGGGGTAGTATGTTCCAGCGACATTGGAAGCAGCTGATCAAGCCGCGTCGTATTGATGTGGCTACGGACACGGCCACCGGATTTTACGGCAAGTTCATGGCGGAACCTCTCGAGAGGGGATTCGGGACCACTCTCGGGAACGTCCTGCGCCGGGTTCTTCTTTCCTCGCTGCAGGGATCCGCGATTACTTCGGTACGGATCGAGGGTGTCCAGCACGAGTACTCCACGATTGTGGGAGTGGTTGAGGACGTTACCGACATCATTTTGAATCTAAAGGAAATACGGCTGAGGATGCATTCTCCCGAGCCGCGGGTCATCACACTCGAGGCAAAGGGGCCGAAACGCGTGAACGCTTCGCAGATCAAGACCGACCCGATGGTGGAGATCCTGAACAAGGACCACCATATCGTCGAATTGTCCGAAAACGCCACCCTGAAGATGGAGATGACCGTACGCATGGGGAAGGGGTACGTCCCTGCCGAGCGGAACCTCGAGGAAGGCGCCCCGATCGGAACGATTCCGATCGATGCCATCTTCTCTCCCGCGAAAAAAGTGAATTTCACGGTTACGAACGCCCGCGTGGGGCAGCAGACGGATTTCGACCGGCTGACCCTGGAAGTATGGACCGACGGGGCCATACTGCCCGCAGACGCTGTCGCCTACGCGGCGAAGATCCTCAAGGACCAGCTGACGGTATTCATCAACTTCGACGAGGAAGTGGAGGCACCGGAGGAGGTCGCGGTGTACGAGGAGGGGGCGGTCAACGAAAACCTGTACAAGCCGGTCGAGGATCTCGAGCTTTCGGTTAGGGCATTCAACTGCCTGAAAAACGCAGAGATCAAGTACATCGGCGAACTGGTGCAGAGAACGGAGCAGGAAATGCTCAAGACGAAGAACTTCGGGAAGAAGAGCCTGAACGAGATCAAGGATGTTTTGCACGAGATGGGTCTTTCGCTCGGGATGATGGTGGAAGGGTTCTCACCGGAGAGATACACCCCTCCCCGCCAGGAAGACTGATTATCATACGACATGTGAGGACGACCTATGCGACACGGCATTGCCCACAGGAAGCTGGGACGTAACCCAGGCCATCGGAAAGCTCTGTTACGCAATTTGATGAATGCGCTTGTGCGCTCGGAAAGGATCGAGACCACCACCGCGAAGGCAAAAGAGGTCCGCAGACTCGCGGACCGACTGATAACGCTTGGCAAACAGGACAACACGCATGCGAGAAGGCGTGCGTTCTCCCTTTTGAGCGACAAGGGGAACACGGAGAAGATCTTCGCCACCCTTGCGATACGGTTCGCCGGAAGGGAAGGGGGGTATACGCGGATTATGAGAACGGGGTACCGCTCCGGGGACGGATCCGAAATGGCGATTCTCGAGTATCTGCCCGCGGAAGAGAAAGCGACAAAGGCGAAAAAGGGGAAGAAGAAAAAGAGAAAAGGCATAATCGGCAGGGCGAAGCCGGAGACCGATGCGGCCGCCGTCGCCAAACCCCCACAGAAGACGAAAAAGGCGACCGCAAGGAAAACCTCTCCTTCCCGGGAGCAGAAGAAGCGTTCCGAAGGGGAGAAGGGGAAACCCGTAAGGAAGCGCAGGAAGAAGGAAGAGCCCGAATAGGGCGCCGAAGAAAACAAATCCCGGGATACGGGAATCGCAACAAGCGGCCTTCCTGGGCCGCTTTTTTTACTCCCCCTCGTAACGAATAATCTCCTTGACGGGATAAGAGACCGCCTATAATATGATAATGAATTTCAAATTCATTATGGAGTTTCTTCCCCCCCCTTGGAAGCCCTTCTAGAGCGAATCGATTCGGAAATTGCGGCAATCGGCGGGAAGCGAAGCAAAAGCCGGACACAGGTGATTGAAGCCTTCTTCCGGGCGGGGACGCACGTGACCGTGGAAGAACTCTCCCACGCCGTCCGTAAGCGGAACCGTTCAGTGGGATATGCGACGGTTTACCGAACGGTGAAACTATTAGCCAGGCTTGACTACGCAAAAGAGCTCGATTTCGGGGACGGGCAGAAGAGGTACGAGAGTAACCTCGTGGCCCATCACGACCATCTGGTGTGCCAGGAGTGCGGATTGGTTTCCGAATTCAAGGAACCAAAGATCGAAACCCTCCAGGAACAGGTGGCGAAGAAACACGGGTTCCGGCCCACGATGCACCGTCTCGATATCTACGGATATTGCCACCGGTGCGCCCCGGCGGACCAAAAGGAAAATGACCGATGACGGAACTCCCGGACATCGCCGCGACAGGGGCAGGAAAAATTATTCTGGTCGGCAATCCCAATGTGGGAAAGAGTGTCGTATTCGGCCAGCTTACGGGCAGATATGTGACCGTGTCCAACTATCCGGGCACCACGGTGGAGGTGTCGCGGGGAGCGGCCAGGGATCGCGGGAAATCCGTGGAGGTCATCGATACCCCGGGGGTCTATTCGCTGCTGCCCATGTCCGAGGACGAACGGGTGACCCGGGACATCCTGATGCGGGAGGCGGGGGCGCGCATCCTGCAGGTGTGCGATGCAAAGAACATGCGGAGGTCTCTCCTCATCACGATTCAACTGGCGGAGATGGAGGTTCCCCTCCTTCTGGCCGTGAACATGGCGGACGAGGCGCGGAACCGCGGGGTGATGCCGAAACTGGAGGGTATGGAAAGCAGGTTCGGAGTTCCCACCGTGGCCACGGTCGCCGTCCGGAAGAAGGGGGTCGATCGCCTCCTGCCGCTGCTCGACTCCGCAACTTCTTCCCCCGTTCGCATCCATTACGGCAATTCGATCGAGTCCGCCATCTCCCGGATGGAACAATTGTTGCCGGCTACGACCCCGATCGGCAAACGAGCTCTTGCCGTCATGCTGCTGGGCGGGGACGACTCCCTGACGCCCTGGATTGCGGAACATGTGGACGGGGCGAACCTACGGGAGATGAACACCGTGCGGAACCGCGTCCTGGAGGAAAACGGGGGGGACATATCCTACCGGGTCAACCAGGCCCGCCTCGCATGGGTCGACGCCTTTCTTTCCGAACTGGGGGAGGAGCCGTCTCCCGCGCGGGGGAAGGATTGGGCGCAGGTGTTCGGGAAGTACGCCATGGATCCCCTTTTCGGCATCCCGATCCTTCTCTTCGTCCTGTTCCTGGCGTACGAGTTCGTCGGGGTATTCGGGGCCGGTTTCCTCGTGGATCTCCTCGAGGAGAGCGTTTTCGGCAAAGGGATCGTGCCGGCGGCCGCATGGATCGTGGAGAAAACGATCCCCTGGGCGTTTTTCCGGGACATGCTCGTGGGCCCCTATGGGATCATCTCCATGGCGCTCTCCTACGCGATCGCCATCGTGCTGCCGATCGTGGGGACCTTTTTCCTGGGATTCGGGATCCTGGAAGATTCCGGCTATCTTCCCCGCCTCGCGGTCATGGTGGACCGGATCTTCAAGAAGATCGGCTGCAACGGGAAAGCGGTGCTCCCCATGATATTGGGCCTCGGCTGCGACACCATGGCAACCCTTACGACCCGTATACTGGAGACCCGGAAGGAACGCCTAATCGTAACCCTACTTCTCGCCCTCGGAATCCCGTGCTCCGCCCAGCTCGGCGTCATTCTGGGGATGCTCTCGGACATCGGCCTCGCCGCGACGGTCGTGTGGGTAGGCATTATCATCGGGGTGATCCTTCTGGTCGGATATCTTGCCTCCAAGGTGATCCCGGGGGATCCTTCCGACTTCATCCTCGAGATTCCGCCTATTCGTGTTCCCCAACTCTCCAACCTCGGCATCAAGACGATGGCCCGCATCGAATGGTATCTTCGGGAGGCCGTTCCTCTCTTCGTGATCGGTACCCTTATCCTTTTCGTCGCCGATCGAATGGGATGGCTCCTGTATATGCAGAAGGTCGCGGAGCCGGTTGTCGTCGGGGCGCTGAACCTTCCCCCCAAAACCACCGAGGCATTCCTGATCGGGTTCCTGCGGCGGGATTACGGCGCCGCGGGGCTGTTCGACATGTCTCGCGCGGGGCTTCTGACCCCCCTCCAGGTCGTCGTGAGCCTCGTTACGATCACTCTCTTCATCCCCTGCCTCGCGAATTTTCTCGTCATCATCAAGGAGCAGGGAGCGAAGGTGGCGGCGGGGATGGCGATGTTCATCTTCCCCTTCGCCGTAATCGTCGGGGCGGTTGTCAATTTCGCCTCCCGGGCACTCGGCGTCCATTTCTAGGTCGCTAG
>JBAULH010000226.1:0-1669 GCA_049578085.1 Candidatus Deferrimicrobiaceae bacterium | reverse complement strand
GTACAAATGTTACCCGGTAGCCGTTTTTGGACAGATACTCATAAAGATTTTTTACCGCCGGATGCTCTACCCTGGAAGTTACAATATGTTTCTTGCTGGGATTCGATAAAATCGCGGCCCGAATGGCCGTGCTGTCACTCTCCGTTCCACAGCTGGTAAATATGATTTCATCAGGAGAAGCTCCCAAAAGTCCGGCCAATCGCTCCCGTGCTTCAACGATCTTTTGTTCCACCATACCACCGAACGTATGCATGCTGGAAGGGTTTCCGTAATATTCATTAAAATAAGGAAGCATTTCTTCCAGCACTTCCGGGGCAACCTGCGTCGTGGCGTTGTTGTCCACATAAATGACGTTCACTAGTGCACCTCCTCTACCAGGAGCTCAGGAGCAACCAATTCCCTGAGTTTTGACTCCACATAATGTTTAAGGGTAATTTGGGATGCGCTGCAGGTGGCACAAGTCCCCTGGAGTTTCACAAGAACGTTGTTTCCATCCACATCCACGAGCTCAATATCTCCCCCGTCTTTTTTCAGTGCCGGTTTTATTTCGCGCTCCAAAGTCTCTTCAATCAGTTTGATTTTTTGAATATTGGTTAAGCGGATGGCTTTTTTCTTCGCCGGTATTTCCAGTCCGAGGGTTGCGTCGATAATCTCCTGAATCTTGTCATGGCAGCTTTCGCATCCACCGCCGGCCTTGACATAATTGGTCACATCTTCAATGGATTTCAGGCTGTTTTCTCTAACCGCGCGTTCTATTTCAAGGTCGGTGACACCGAAGCATTCACAAACAATATTGCCTTCGACTTTCTTTTCGGCTTCTCCGCGATAATTTGCAATTGCTTTTTCAAGGGCGTCGCGGCCCATTACCGAGCAGTGCATCTTTTGTTTTGGCAGACCGCCCAAGAATTCCGCAATATCTTCATTCGTTATTTTTTGGGCATCTTCCAATGATAGGCCTTTTAGCATTTCGGTTAGGGCAGATGAAGAAGCAATGGCGCTTGCGCAGCCAAAGGTTTGAAATTTTGCATCTTTGATTTTTTTATTTTCATCCAGCTTAATATAAAGCGTCAGGGCATCCCCACAAGCCAGGGAGCCGACTTCTCCAACACCGTCGGCATCGTCAATCACGCCCACATTTCTCGGATTGAGGAAGTGATCTTTCACCGTTTTTGTATATTCCCACATGGTATCCTCCTGTACTTCATAAAATTCAATTTATAACCTGACAAGTAACCTAAAGATTCTCACTAATTTTCACGCAACGTTCAGGAATGAACAAGCCTATACTAATCATTTTATTTGAAAAAAAAAGCCCTCTGCCAAATTATGTATAAATTTCCAATGAAATTACATCATCGGCAAAAATAAAGCTGTACCGTCACTATTTTTGGTTTTTGCCATAAGAATTCTGTAGAAGGTTTAAACCAAAGTATACGTAATGAAGGCCGGAAGCTATGGTAAGGCTTGCCGTAATCCAAAACAGCGACTGTTTTATTATTTGAATCCCCGGAATGTCCAGATCAAGAAGGGTCAGTAAAATCGTTAAAAACTGTGCAACCGTCGTCCATTTACTCACAAGGCTCGGATTTATTTCAATAGGAATATCCGTTAATGAAAAAACAGCGATGCCGGTGATAATCAGGATGTCACGGCTCAGGACGATCACTGC
>JBAULH010000225.1:0-8403 GCA_049578085.1 Candidatus Deferrimicrobiaceae bacterium | reverse complement strand
TCATACGGGGTGCCCCTTGGGGAAGAACTGCTCCCTCGTGTGTTGCCCACGCTGCCATTATTCCTTCCCCGTGCCCGAGTCAAAGGTGGTGAATTTCGTACGATCCCTATTTTCGAAAGGATCACGGCAATGACGGAATACGCACAGGATGAAATCCTCGAGCTGGTTTGGACCCTCCGGGAGGAAGGGAGTGCCACCCGGACTCAACTCCTCCGGAGGACGGAAGAGGAATATCCGGAGAAGCTCATAGAAGAACTTTCCTCCGTGGGGCTGCTGGAAGCATCGGGGGATGAGGTCAAGCTCACCAAGCCGGGAGAGGAGCGTGCGCGGGTCATCATACGAAGACACCGCCTGGCCGAGGTGCTGCTCAACAACCTTTTCGACCTCGACAACATCCAGGTGGAGAGCACCGCCTGTAAATTCGAGCATATCCTCACCAAGCCGGTGACGGAAAGCGTTTGTACCTTCCTGGGGCATCCTCCGGTCTGCCCGCACGGGAAGCCCATTCCCCGGGGGGAGTGCTGCGACAAGATCCGCACCGAGATCAAGCCGCTTGTGACCCGCCTGTCCGATGCCGTGCTCGGCGAGGTAGTCCGGATCGTGTTCATCACTCCGAAGTCCAGGAAGCGTCTCGAAAAACTGAGCTCCCTGGGGATCGTTCCCGGAAGCTGTATTCGGCTCCTGCAGAAAAATCCCTCCTTCGTCATGGAAATCGGGGAGACCACCATCGCCGTCGACAGGGACATCACGGATGAGATTTACGTCAAGCGGACGTAAATTTCTCTCCCTCCTTCTGTCCTTGCTCCTCCTCCGGAGCACGGGAGCGGTTCCTTCCGTGCTGGCGGAAGCTCCTCCCGAGCCCTGTATCCTGCTGAAACTGTCTGCCGTTACGATTCCTGCCGATACGGTGAAATCCGGACTGGGAGCACTGGAGGGCCTGTTGGAGGAAGGTCTCCACATCCGCTGGGTGACGCCCGTACCGGCTGAGGAAGCCGGGCAAGAAGCGGAAGAGGCATTTCCCGTTGCCGACGGTAAGGCGCTCGAGGCGATTTCGGCCGCTCTGGGGGAAGCGATCCGTCACATGGACAAGATGGAAACGAAAGAGGCGGCCGAGGAACTTTCCGAGGCGGAAAGGCTTGCGCGCTCTTTCCGTTTCGGCGACACAACGCGTCCATATCTCGCGGAGGTGTTCCTTCGGCGGGGAATCCTGTCCCTGTGGAAAGGGGAGGCCGGGAAAGCGGAAGAGATGTTCGCGCGCTCTCGGATTCTGCGTCCGGAATTCGATCCGGATCCGGCGATGTTTTCCCCCCTGTTCCTCGAGGCGTGGAAGCGCTCCGGCGAGCGACCCCCTCTCCAGGCGGAACTCCTGGTTACTTCCCTCCCCCCGGGAGCGAGAATCTTCCGGAACGGCGAGGAGGTCGGGACCACCCCGGGACGGGTACGGATTTCCGAGCCGGGTCCTGTACGGATACGGGTTCTTGCTGAAGGATACCTGCGAAGCGAGTGGGCGGGACAGATGGTTCCGGGGGATTCCGACGCGCTGGAGTTTCCCCTTGTGCGGGACAGGAACGCGGCCCTGGCAGAGATGCTTTCCTCGTCTCCCGACGGGAAGGAGGCAGGTCCCCTGCTGTCCCGGATGATCGTCGAAACGGGTGCGATGCGCGTGGCCCTCCTTCTCCTTGCGCAGGGGGAGGAAGGTCCGGTGATGAGCGTCCTATCCCTTACGCAAGGGGAAGAGAAGCCGGTTTTTCTGGGGACGGTCCCATGGCCCGTCGGCGGCGAAGGATACGCCCCGGTCGCCGCAACTACCGTGGAAATGCTGAAAAGCGCAGGATGGCCGGCACAAACCGGCACGGATACGGCAAAGGCTCGGTGGTACCATAAATGGTGGTTCTGGACGCTGGTTGTAGCGGCCGCCGCAGGCGTCGCGGTGGGCATCGGGGGAAGCGGAGGCGGGGGAGATTCGGGAAGCTCCACGGGAACCATCGGAGTGAATTTCTAGAAGGGAAAACCTCCCTTTGAGCCGTCCATGACATCGTTACCAAACGGAGCAGCGATCGGGGTCATCGGCGCTGGCCCGGCCGGCACGTTTTTCGCCCTTCATCTTCTCGGGTGCCTCAGGGAATCGGGACGATCCGCCCGGATTACCCTGTTTGACCGGAAAACATTCGATGATTCCGGGCCGTCCGGCTGCAACATGTGCGCCGGAGCGATCGGCGTCGAGATGGTAAGGAAGCTGGAACGTCTCGGGCTTCCCCTGGAGGAAAGGGTTATTCGGCGGATCGCGGACGGGTACGAGATCCACGGCAGAAACATTTCGGTGAACATCGTGAATCCCGGGCGCGGGACGATCTATACCGTTTTCCGGGGCGGAGGCCCGGTTGCGCACGGAGGGGATAGGAAAAGCTTTGACCAGTTCCTGCTCGACGCGGCGCTCGCCAGGGGAGCGGAGTTCGTCCATGAGCGGGTGGTCAGCATGGAACGGATTCCTGCCGGTTTCCGCGTGGGGACAGCCGAAGGTCAGGTCCGGGATTTTGCATTCCTCGTGGGGGCGTTCGGCGTGAACAGCGTGATCACACGGAAGCTGGCAACCGGGTACGTTCCCCCCCGGACGTGGCATACCGTCCAGGCCGAGGTGCCGGCGGACAACGAATTCATCGTGGAAAGGCTTCGGAACCGAATTCACATCATTCCCGCATGGGGGAAAGCGATCCGGTTTCTCGCGATCACACCGAAAGATGACTTCCTCACAGTAACAGGAATCGGCGAATACGTCAGGATCGCGGATCTTGAACAGGAACGGGTGGAGAATCCGGTCCTTTCCGGGCTGCTCCCTCCCGGCGCGAAAGTCCTGTGCCACTGTCACCCGAAAGTGCCGGTCGGCATCGGCAAGAATCCCTTTGGGGAGCGCGTCGCTATCGTGGGGGACGCGTTCATCTCGAGATACCTGAAAAACGGTATAGAGTCCTCCTACGACACCTCTCGCATACTGGCAGAGGGAATCGTACGGTTCGGCATTTCGGAAATGGCATTGAGGGATCATTTCTATCGCCCATGCACCCGGCAATTTCGCTATGATAACGTCTGGGGAAAGGCGCTCTTCGGAATCTACGAGGGAATTCTCCGTAAGGGGCGACTCTCGGACGCCTTCCTCAAGTGCGTGACCACCAACGCGGCGGCGGAAAAGGGGTCACAGGCCCATATCCTGTGGTCGGTTTTCGCCGGGGATGCGCCCTACCGGGAAATCGCGAGAGAGGCATTCGCTCCCCGGTCCCTATACGAACTGTCCAGGAGTGTTTTTTTTGGGTGAGGCCGGGATGGATCACGAAAAAATCCCTTTGCTGAGGAAGCGATGGCTGTTTCTGGTTGTCGGCGGCATGGTCGTGCTGGCCTTCCTGTACTCCTTGTTCGGGGAAGTGGGCATCCTAAGCACCCTTGATCTTCGCACAAAGCAGAAGCAGCTTATCGCCGAGAACAGCAAGCTCCGCGCGGAGAACGAGCAGCTGCGGGGGGAGGTGGAAAAACTGCGCTCCAACCCTTCGTACATCGAAGAGATCGCCCGAAGGGGGCTCGGACTCATGGGCAAGAAGGAAATCGTCATCCCACTCGACCGGAAAAAGGATGCAGCTTCTCCTACCGCCCCTGGCGGCGGAACGAACCGTCCCTAAGTACTCCGTTTCACAAATACGGCTGCATTCGAGCGCCGCTTCGTTGCGCTCCTTGCGATCAGCGGGGGACACTCCTGGTGTATTCGCCGAGAAAAACAGGAGTGTCTCCCCCCATCCTCAGTCCCGCGCCTCGCTGGCGCGGTGCATCGACGCTCTCGGTGCCACACCGTATTTATGAAGCGGAGTACTAAATACTTTCTTCCCGCCCTCGGGTTCCTTCATCTCTTGTTGTTCCACGTCCTTCGGGTCGGAGTATTGCGGGACGCGGCAGCAGGCTGGATGTTCTCGGCATTCGTCACGGCGGGGGTCCTTCTTTTCCGCGACCTGGCGACCTCCCGGAGGGAGAACCGCGTTCCCGACGTGCTCTCCCAGGTAGCATGGGGTGCCGCGGGCCTTCTTGAACTTCATGCCCTGTCCCCCGGGATATCCTCCTCCCGGCTGGTTCCCGCCGTTATATTCCCCGCTTTTTCCTTCCTTCTCCCCCCACTTCCCGCCGGCGTATACGCTCTTGCCTCGCTCACATGGCTCGTCTGGTCTCCCTACGCCGGGTTTGCGGGAGGAGAGACGTTCTTTTCTCTTGCCGTGATGGCCGCCTTGGGAACAGTGGCGGGGCGTTACATCCGAACCAGGCTGGGCCCGGGAACGGAGGGGATCGGCCCTCGGAAGCCGATCGGACCGCGTGCGTCCCTCGTTGTTTCGCCGGAGATACCGGACGAAAACGGGGGGACGGAAAACCACGGGGCGGCAAGAGGGGAAGACCTGCTCGCCATGCGGGAGAGGGACCTGGAGGAAGGAATCCAGAGGGTGCTCGAGGGGATTTTCCCGATCGCCGGGGCTGACCGGATCCTGTACGTCGCACCTTCCCACCGTAAGGGGTGCCCTCTTGTGGTGCGTCACGTTACGCCGCCGGACAAAGGAGGTCCTCGGTTCTTTCCGGAAATACCGGAAACCTACGTCCCCCTGCGGGAAGCGATGATCTTCCGCCGGGTATTTTTCGTGGAGGGGGAGGAATCTTCCCGGTGGGGGCTTTCAAGCGACGGTAGACGGGAGGAGCCTTCCGGGGTTGCTGCCGTCCCCGTCATCTGCGATGGAAAGGAGGAGGGAGGGATCCTTGCGTTCCGGTTCGGAGCGGGCAGATGGACGGAACCGGTCGTGCCGGCACTGGAGATGGGAGCGTTTTTCATCGCCAGGGAGATCGTCGGAACGCGTCGCGGATACCGGAATGACAGGTTTCTCGAAAGACAGATCGGTTTTTACCACCTCGCCCGGACGATCGCGGAGGCGGCGGAGAAGGTCGGGGAAGACGGGAGCGAGAGTGCCTCGCTGCGCCGTGTGGTCTACAAAACGGCCGCGGAGCAGATCCGGCTTCAGATCCGGGCCGACCGGGTCTTGCTGGTGGAGGCGGACGAAAGGAAGATGCGCGGACGGGTGGTGTGGGAGACAACGCAGGAGAAGGAAAAGGAGGGGAATTACGGAGGGGTCGGGGAGAGGTCATGGGTGAAACTTGCCGGGACCTATGCCGAGTGGGTGCTGAAGAACAACGTGCACAGGATTTTCTCCGGCATAAGGACGTCGCCCGGGAAACACCCTATCCTTCCCGGATTGTGGGAGAGGGAGGACGAGGATGCCTTCCTGCTCGTTCCCGTGGATGGTGGCGGGGGGTTTCGCGGGATTCTCGTGTGCGCCTCTCGGGAGGATCGCAGCTACCACAAGGGGGACGCGGAGATGGTCAGGGAGGTCCTCACGATCATGCGTATGGGGATATCCCATGCGCTTCATATCGAGACGTTGGAGGACCGGGCCACGAGCGACGGGCTGACGGGTCTCCTGAACCAGAAGACGTTCCGGCAGCGCCTGACGAATGTCCTGTCGAGGCTCGATACCCGGTACGAATGCGCCTTGATCATGGCCGACATCGATCATTTCAAACGCGTAAACGACACATACGGACATCCGGCCGGCGACGAAGTCCTCAGGAAGATCTCGAAAATCATACAGAAAACGATACGTAAGGCGGATATTGCTGCGCGGTACGGAGGAGAGGAGTTCGTCATCTACCTCCATCACGCGGAACGGGCCAAGGCCGTCCAAGTGGCGGAACGGCTGCGGCTCGTCATCGAACAGACGAGGTTCGATTTCGGCGGCAAGGAAGTCGGGGTAACCGCATCCATGGGGATCGCTTGCTACCCGTCCGATGGCAGAGAAAGCCAGGAACTCCTGGCACATGCCGACGAAGCCCTGTACCGTTCGAAAGAGGAAGGGAGGAACCGCACGACATTATACCGGGAGCCGTCCTGACATTCATATATTCGATGCCGTTTATTGACAGCGGATTTCCCCCTGTGGTATGGCAAAGGCAAGCCGAAGCACAGGGGAGGCATTCATCGATGAGGCGCACCGGGACGGTGAAGTGGTTCAACGAGACGAAGGGGTACGGGTTCATCGAGCAGCAGGGAGACAAAGATGTCTTCGTCCATTACTCGGCGATACGGATGGATGGGTACAGGACGCTCCGGGAGGGCCAGTCGGTCGAGTACACCGTTATGGAAACCCCTAAAGGCCTTCAGGCGGCGGAGGTCGTCTGCATGCAGTGACCCCGGGCCCGGGAATCTTTCCGGAAGGCACTCGTAAGCCCCGCCCTTCTCCCTTCCGATAGCGCGTTAGTCGTTGACTTCCCTCCTTCCTGGCTATAACGTATTACCTTTAAAGTCATTTTTGCATTTCGGGGAGTCTGTTGGACGTCCGCAGAATTACCGAATCCCTCATCCAGTCAGGAATAAAACGGAAATTGGAAGAGTGGGGGGTTCCGGGGGAGTTCCCCGTTTTGGTGGAGATCCCGAAACAGGAGGGGCACGGGGATTTCACCACGAATGCCGCCCTGCAACTGGGGGCGCTTCTTTCGAGGAAACCCAGAGAAGTCGCGATGGAGCTCCTCGAATCCATCCGGAGGGAAGACGGAAAAGGATGGTTCCGGGATCTCTCCGTTGCCGGGCCCGGGTTTATCAATATTGTGCTTTCCGATGACGCATGGCGGGAGGTCCTCGCTGCCGCCCTGGAAAAGGGGGAACGATTCGGAGCAGGCGAGCAGGGGAAAGGGGAAAGGGTGCTCCTCGAATTCGTCTCGGCGAATCCTACCGGCCCTCTCCATGTGGGGCACGGCCGGGGAGCGGTCGTGGGGGATGCGCTGGCGAGAATCCTTGCCTTTACCGGATGCGAGGTAACGACCGAATATTACGTAAACGATGTCGGGAACCAGATCGACAACCTGGGGAAATCTTTCTACGTCCGGTATCTGCAACTTTTCGGGAAAGAGGCAACGTTGCCGGAGGACGGCTACCACGGGGAGTACCTGGTCGAATTCGCCCGGGCGTTTCGCGAAGAGGTGGGAGACCTGTACCTGGCAGTCGGGGAGGAGGAGGCGTTCCCCATTTTCCGCAGGGTTGCCTGCGACCGGATACTTGACGGAATACGGAAAGACCTTGAGGCGTTTCACGTCCATTTCGATCGCTGGTTCCGGGAGAGGAGCCTGCATGAAAGCGGCGCCGTCGACGACGTCGTCGGCGATTTGCGCGACCGTGGGCATCTGTACGAGGCGGGGGGGGCGGTGTACTTCAAGAGTGAATCGCACGGGGACGAGAAGGACCGCGTTCTCGTGCGCGCGGACGGCCGGACGACCTATTTCGCCTCCGACCTCGCCTACCATCGCGCGAAGTTCCGGCAGGAATTCTCGAGGGTGATCGACATTTGGGGTGCCGACCACCACGGGTATGCTCCCAGGATCTCCGCGGCGCTTAAGGGGCTCGGAGTAGACGATAGCCGGCTCGAGATCCTGCTCGTACAGTTCGTATCCCTCATCAGGGACGGGAAAATGATTCAAATGTCAACCAGAACAGGAAAATTTACATCATTACATGAAGTAATGGATGAGGTCGGGGTCGACGCGGCGCGCTTCTTCTTCCTGCTTCGAAGTTTCCATTCGCATCTTGATTTCGACCTCACCTTGGCCAAGACGCAGTCGAGCGAGAACCCCGTGTATTACATACAGTACGTGCACGCAAGGATCTGCAGCATCTTCCGGGAGGCTGCCGAGCGGGGAATCGTTCTGTCGGGTGCGCCGTCCTTGTCCGTCCTTTCCTTGCCGGACGAGACGAGCCTGATGAAGAAAGTGGCGCGATTTCCCGATGTCGTGGCGGAATCCGCGCGGGCGAGGGAACCGCACCGGATCCCCTTCTACCTGCTGGATCTGGCACGCGAGTTCCATGCGTTTTACCACAACCACAGATTTCTCGGAGAGACTGCCGAACGCACCCAGGGGAGGCTGGCTCTTGCGACAGCGGTCCGGAACGTTGTCGCAACCGGCCTCTCCCTGATCGGAGTTTCGGCGCCGGAGCGAATGTGAGATATCTCTACAACAAGAAACGGGGATTTCGCAGTTCCGAAGGGGAAAGATTCCAATTTGCCTTCTTTGTGGTCGGGGCGATCGTACTGCTTGCCGCGGCATTCGTCATCGGGCTCCAGGTCGGCCGGGTAGTGGAGAAGAATGCGGAGCAGCGCAGAAACGAGGCGAACAGGCTGGAGGGGCCGATCGAAATCGCCAAGGAAGCCGAATCGGAGATCCGCAAGGATCTCGGGGTGTTTTCGGAAGAGGCGGGAAACGTTCCTTCCGTACCCCCGCCCAGTGCCGACGAACACCTGAACGAGACAGAAAAAAGCCTCACCTTCCGCGAGACCCTGG
>JBAULH010000224.1:0-7396 GCA_049578085.1 Candidatus Deferrimicrobiaceae bacterium | reverse complement strand
GGCGAACCCGCCCTGGCCGACCGCGGGAAGAAAATGGGGCACAAGATCCGGGTCGACGACGAGGAGGATGTCGGCCGTCTCCCTTCCGGCGCGAACGGGGTCGGATCCGATCCGTACCGTCTGCGAGTTCCTCCCCCCCCGGATCCGGCTCATGTAGTCCTGTGTGACGTGGACATGGTACCCCGCGGTAACGACCATCCGCATGATCAGGTTGCTGACGGTGTGCACCCCCTGACCGGCGCCGCCGGCCACACGAACGTTTACGTCGATCTCCAATCCTTTCTCCTCCTGTTGTAACGATGACGTATCGGCCTCAAACGTTGCAATCACAAGGCGCTGTGGCCCCACTCCGGCTCCCTACTGTCCGGCGGTCTTCTTGGCGACGCGGGCGTTGAACTTCGCGAAGTCGACCGCAAACCGCTCATGGGTTCCCTTGCCGATCGCTTCGACCTCGTCCCGCCCCTCGATCTCCCAGACGGTGCGCCGTCCGTCCACGCCGATGCAGCGGACCTGGACGGTCACCTCCATCCCCGGGGGGGTGGCGGCGGTGTGGGTAAAGTTCACGAGGGTCCCCACGCTCCCCTCGCCGGGCTCCATGTGGGGGGCCATCGCCTCGATGCACGCCCACTCGAACAACCCGACCATGAAGCCCGTGGCGAACACCTTCGGCATCTCCTGAAACGCCGGCGCCTCCGGGTACAGAAACGGCACCGTCTTGTTTTCCGGAACGCGGTATTTGTGGACGTGCTCCAGCCCGACCTTCAGAGTGTCTTTCATTGGTTCCTCCCGTGTCTTGTAGGTTCGTCGGCGACCCGGCTCCGGGCGCTGCGCGGAATCCTCACCCGGAAACGATAGACGATTTTCCAACCGGGGTACAATGGGGGAAATGCATCCGACCGTTCGCACGAGGAGGAGGGGGTATGAAACCGCTTGCAGGGAAGAAGGTGCTTTTCGTCATCTGCCAGGAGAACTTCCGGGACGAGGAACTGGCCCATCCCCGGGAGGAGGTGGCGGCCGGCGGCGCAGAGACGGCAGTGGCCTCCCGGGAGAAGGCCCCCGCAAGAGGGATGCTCGGAGCCGTCGAGAGCCCGAATCTCACCATCCGCGACGCAAGAGCATCCGACTACGATGCCGTGGTGGCTGTGGGGGGGCGCGGAACCCCGGAACACCTGTGGAACGACGAGGATCTCCACCGGCTTATCCGGGACGCGCGGGACGCCGGGAAGGTCGTCGGCGGGATCTGCCTCTCGGGAGCGACCCTGGCCGTGGCGGGCGTGCTCAAGGGAGTGGAGGCCACATGCTACGTGACCGACGCCTCGAAGAAGGAAATGGCAAAGGGAGGGGCCATCTTTGTCGAAAAACCAGTAGTGGTCTCCGGGAAAATCGTGACGGCGAACGGCCCGCCCGCCGCCCGGGAATTCGGGAAGGCGCTCGTCTCGGTGATGTCGAGAGAGTAAGATGGAGGTATTTCACGGCGGGCGCAACCGCCGGCGGAGGAGGAACGCGATGGCACCGTTTCCCGTGCGGAACCGCTTCGCGGGGCTTCTTGTGGTACTTTCCGTTTTCGGTGCAGCCGTCTCGGGATGCGGCGACACCATCGTCGGGAAGGCGGAGTCGATCGCCGCCGTCGCGGGCGCCGCGGGCGGTCCTGGCTTTTTCGACGGCTCTCCCTCCGACCCGGTCCGGTTCGACTCGCCTTCGGGCGCGGCCGTGATCGGAACCGATCGCTTCCTCGCCGACACGCGAAACCACGTGATCCGGAAGATCGACGGCGCGGGCATCGTATCGACCTTCGCGGGAACGTTCGGCCTGCCCGGGTCCGCGGACGGCACGGGAGCGGCGGCCCGCTTTACCCAACCCTCCGGGATCGCCGCCGTCGGGAACACGCTGTATGTCTGCGACACGGGAAACCACACGATACGGAAGATCATCGCCACGAGCGGAGCCGTCACGACCCTCGCCGGAAGCGCTGGCTCGCCCGGGTTCACGGACGGTACGGGAACCGCCGCCCGGTTCTCCTCCCCGAGGGGGATCGCCACCGACGGGGTCACGGTCGGGACGACGATCTACGTGGCGGACACGGGAAATCACACGATCCGGAAGGTTACGGTGGCAGGTGAGACCACGACTCTCGCCGGCCAGGCGGGATCGCCGGGGGTTACCGACGGCCTGGGATCTGCGGCGCAGTTCTCCTCACCGGAAGGAGTGGCCCTCACCGGAATCGGTTTGCTCTACGTCGCCGACACGGGGAATCACACGGTGCGAAAGGTGGTCTTGACAGCGTCGAGCGGGGACGTGACTACCCTGGCCGGATCGGCGGGTGTGCCGGGAACCGACGACGGCGCCGGGTCCCTGGCCCGCTTCCGGCTGCCCTCCGGGATCGCCAGCGACGGGACCACGCTGTTCGTCTGCGATACGGGTAACCACACCCTCCGGACCGTCTCCCAGAGCGGCGATGTGATTACCCTGGCCGGCACCGCGGGGATCCCGGGGTTCGCCGACGGAACGGGGAGCGCAGCTCGGTTCCGCGCACCGGCGGGGATCGGAACGGGGGGCGGCGGAAGCAGCCTGTTCTTCGTGGCCGACACGGATAATCATGTTCTCCGCCAGGTCACGGCCTCGGGGGTGGTTTCTCCCGTGGCCGGCAACCCGCCCCGGGCGGGAAGCTCGGACGGTTCGGGCGCCGGTGCCCGCTTCGCCGGCCCGGCGGGGGTCGCCATCATCGGAGGCGACCTGTTCCTCGCGGACACCGATAACCACACGATCCGCAAGGTCACCCCCGCAGGGATTGTCACTACCATCGCGGGGTCCGCCGGCCTCCCCGGGTCGATCGACGGATCGGGAACCGCGGCCCGCTTTTTGTCCCCCGGCGGCATTGCGGCGGTAGCCGGTGACCTGTACGTCGCCGATTCCCAAAACCACACGATCCGGAAGGTAACGATCGCCGGCCTCGTGACCACGATCGCGGGCAACCCCGGCCAGACGGGGTCCACCGACGGCACGGGGACATCCGCCCGGTTCAACAACCCCCAGGGGATCGTGGCGCTCGGGGGCGACCTGTACGTGACCGATACGGGGAATCACACCATCCGCAAGGTGACCACGGCAGGGGATGTCACCACATTGGCGGGAAGCCCGGGAACACCGGGGTCGACGGACGGATCCGCCGCGGCCCGCTTCAACTCCCCCCTCGGGATCGCCTTCGTCGGAACCAACCTCTTTGTCGCCGACTCAGGAAACCACACCATCCGGAGGGTTACCACGCCCGCCGGAGATGTGGACACGTTTGCCGGCTCTGCGGGCCAGCAGGGATTCGCCGACGGTCAGGGCAGCAGCGCGCGCCTTTCCTCCCCGGACGGCGTCGCGGCGGTCGGCTCGGTCCTCTACGTGGCGGACCGGGGAAACCACGCGGTGCGCCGGATCAGCACGACCCGGAAGGTCACCACGTTCGCGGGAACGCCCGACGCCGCGACGACGAGAAACGGCGATCCTTCCGTCGCCCTGATGAACGCCCCCACCGGGGTCGCGGGAGAGCCCGGAGCGGTCTACTTCACCGACATCAACGAGAACGTCGTCCGCAAGATCCTCTTCTAGAAAGGAGTCTGGCATGCCACGGAAGACAAGTCGGATTCGGAACCACCATAAAGGGATCGTGAAGAACCTCAAGGCGATCGTCAAGCGGGCCGATGCCCTCCCGAACAGGCCGGGGGCGGCCGCGCGCAAGGCCCTGAAAGGGGACATCGAGTTCCTCCGGAACGATCTCACTCCTCACGCGGAAGGGGAAGAAAAAGGGCTCTACCCGGCGGCGGACAGGCTGATCCGCAAGTACGGCAGCCCGACGGCGACGATGAGCCGGGAGCACGTCCACCTGAAAAAGGAGATCGACACGTATTGCCGCCTCGCGGGGAGAATCGCCTCGGCGAAGGGGCCCGTCCCGGCCGCAACCCGCACCGCGTTCTGGAAAGCAGCTATCCGGCTGGAGTTCCTTCTTTCCGTCCACCTGGAGGAGGAAGAGGAGGATCTTCTCCCCTATTTCGACAAATATCTGTCACAGAAGGAAGTGGACGCGGTCATCGAAAGGATGCACGGTCGCTAACCCGCTGTTGCGTGGAACCCCCCGCATCGCCTAGGGTCCCCGGTTGCCGGCGCAGCAGCCGCAGGAGATGGGCGCAGGTAGGTAAAGCGCAGCCGTGCAGGTTCACCGCACGGCGAGCCACGAACGGAGTCCCCCTCCGAGGCAGCGGAGCCGCTGGCAAGATATCAGTCTCGTACGGTCAGCACGATCTTTCCGATCGATGTGCGCCCCTGGAGAAGCCGGTGGGCCTCACCGGGCGGGCCGGTTTCCCGGAGGGAAACCGTCTTTACGCTTCTCGCACCCAATTGACCCGCACCAGTTTTGCATCCTCGGACCATTTGTACTCCACGGTTCCGCTGCACGCCTTGTGAACTTCCCGCCCGATCCGCTGGGCGAGTTTCTCTGCGGTCGTCGAAACCTCGAACCCATCCTCGTTCTCCGCAAGTTTGATGATCCGCGCGAGGGGATTACACCCCATCGCCCTCTTCTCCTCGTTGCGGACGAGATTCCGGATCTCTTCCCGGTGCTCCCGGACGAACGAGCCGCGCAGAGTGACCACTCCCCCGATGAAACCGTCGGCGATCTTCCGGCACGCCGGGCAGCGCCTCCTGGCAATTCCGCCGCCCTTCTTGCGGGCAAGCAGAGCAAATTCCTTTTCGTCCAGGTACCAGCGCTTGTTGCGGCAGATGGCCCGGCAAACCGGGCAGACGCCCACCGAAGGGGCGGACTTTTTCGGAAGATACGGATCGGCTTCCCGGTTGACGTTCTTTTTGTGGGCGGGACTGTAGGTGAACCTCGCCATCGTCTTCCCTCCTCCCGTGGTAACGTACCGGTTGGATGCGAAGAACCTCCTCTACTAAGACTCCCCCGGAGACAGGCGGGTTCCGGGTGGCAGCTATTCGACGACGATACCCTCCTCCGTCCTCCTCACCACGACGGGGGCGCATGCGCCCTTTTGGCGTCCCAGCAGCCCCCGGGCGCTCAGTTCGCTGATGGGGCCCCGGACCCACCGGTCGATCACCCGTGCGAGTTCGCGAACCCCGTATTCGGGACTGTACCCGGTCTCGGCGAGCCATTCGCGGGCCTCCGGCTCCACCCGGAGGGAAAGACCCGACGCTTCCATCAAATTCTCCTCCAGGACGGAAATCTGCATCTCCAGGACTTTCCGGACGTCCTCCCTGCTTAAGGGTCGAAACACGATCTGCTCGTCGATCCGGTTCAGGAACTCGGGGCGGAACCTCTGTCGGGCCATGCTGATGGCCGCCTCGGCCACGGCAGCATCGTCCTGCGCGTGGAACCCGATCTCCTTCCCCATACGGATGTTTCCCGTCATCACAAAGATGGCGTTCCTCGCATCGGCGGTACGCCCCTGGCTGTCGGTGATCTTCCCCTCGTCGAACAATTGAAGGAAAATATCGAACACCCGCGGGGCCGATTTGTCGATCTCGTCCAGGAGGACGACGGAATACGGCGTTGTCCGGAGTCTTCCCGTCAACTGCCCCCCTTCCTCGTAGCCGATGTATCCCGGGGAGGCGCCCAGTAGGCGGGTGACGGTCGAATTATCCTGGTATTCCGACATGTCCAGCTGAATGAAGGACCGCTCTTCCGCAAACAAATAGGAGGAGATCTGCCGGGCCACCTCGGTTTTCCCCACGCCGGAGGGCCCCAGAAACAGGAATACCCCCAGGGGACGCCGCCGGTCCCCCAGGCCCGCATGCGCGAGCAGTAGCCGCCGGCACACCCGGGATACGGCCTCCTCCTGTCCCACGACATGGAGGTTCAGATACTCCTCGAGCCCCTTGATCCTCGACTCCGTGAGGCCTGCCAGCCCACCGCGTACGACCTCGAGGGGAACGCCGGACTTCTCGGCCATCACGCGGGCGACGGTGTCCGGCCGCACGATGGCGACGCCCATCGGGATATCCTGGTCCGCCTCGATCGTCCGCGAGAGGAGAGGAACGCGGCATTCGGCGCAGGCGCGGTCCAGCAGGTCGATCGCCTTGTCCGGCAGGAAATGTCCGTGGTCAAACCGGAGAGAGAGATCCACCGCGGCGGCGAGCGCCTCATCCGTGATCGTGACGCTGAAATGGGACTCGCGGTGGGCCCGCAGCCCCCCGAGGATATCCAGTGTCTCGTCCCGGCCCGGCTCAGCTACCTGGATGGGCTGGAAGCGGCGCTCGAGCGCGGGGTCCTTCTCCACGCAGCGCCGGTATTCCGTGATCGTGGTGGCGCCGATGCAACGCAACTCGCCCCGCGCCAGCGCCGGCTTCATGATATTGCCGGCGTCCATCGGGGCGCCCTCGGCCCGTCCCGCGCCGACCACGGTGTGGAACTCGTCGATGAACAGGATCACTTCGGGATGTGCGCGGATCTCTTCGATCACGCGGGTAAGCCTCTCCTCGAACTCTCCGCGGTACTTGGTCCCCGCGACCAGTTGCGCCATGGAAAGCTCCACGACCCGCTTCCCCGCGAGCACGCGCCTGTCCCGTCCCGTGGCGACGCGCTCGGCGAGCGCCTCGACGATAGCCGTCTTCCCCACACCCGCCTCCCCGACGAGGACCGGGTTGTTTTTCGTAGGCATCACCAGGACCTTGAGGAGCTGGCGGAGAGTGTTCCGTGTCCTCTCGGAATCCACGAACGGCAGCAGGCTCCCCTCGCGGGCCGCCCGGGTGATGTCCCGCCCGTAGCGGTCGAGTACGGGGGTGTTCGCCTCCACCGTTTCCGGTTCGGAAACCATCGTGCCCACGTCCTCGGTCCGGGAAGGTTCCTTCCCTTCTTCGCGCATCGGTGACGAAAGGGGAGCCGGCGGGACCGACCCGGGCTGGATCCCCACGCCGGTCAGCACGGCGGAGACGATCGGTCCCGGATCGGAAAGGATAGCCGTTAGCAGGTGGAACGCACTTGTTTCCGCGATCCCTCCCCTCTCGCATATCTCCTTCCCCCGGCGGAAGATCTCCTTGCACGCATCGCTTCTATGCACCACCTGGTCGTCGTGCCGGTCATGTCCGGGCCGAAGCCGGGACCGTACCCCCCTTCGCAGGGTGCTGCTGGAAATCCCCATGGTCGACAGGATCTCCTCGACGCGGTCCGCTTCGGCACGTATCTCTTCCAGCGGTAGAGACTGCGCCTTGACGAACCGGATAAAGCTCATCGTTTTATGAAGGCTGCACACACCGATCAGCAGATGTTCGCGCTCGATGAGGGGATGCCTTGCCATGGCCGCTTCCGCGGTGGCGATCTGCCAGGCAAGGCCGGCGGCTGCAGATAGTTTTTTCATTACCGTCTCCTTCACGCGGCTGTGGACCAATGTGTCCGGGGCGA
>JBAULH010000223.1:0-6875 GCA_049578085.1 Candidatus Deferrimicrobiaceae bacterium | reverse complement strand
ACTATCGGCAGTCGCGAAAATGCTAGTTTAACAACGTCCCCTTTTTGTGAATGTTTAGCAACGTCCCCTTTTTAGAGGTCCCCTTTCTGGGATTACCGGATCTCGGCGCGCGCTTTCTCCGCTAGCGCGTTGACGATGTGTTCGGTCTCGCCCCTGTCTTCTCCCTCCACCATGATCCGGAGCAGGGATTCGGTCCCGCTGTAGCGGACCAGGATCCTTCCCCTCTTCCCGAGCTTCTTCTCGAATTCCGCGACCGCTTTGCGAAAACCGGGCAGGTTCTCCAGGGGAACGCGTTCTTTAAGCTTCAAGTTGACCAGCATCTGCGGAATCGTGGTCATCTTGGCTCCCAGTTCGGCAAGCCGCTTCCCCGACTCGACCATCACCGCCAGAACCTGGAGCGCCGCCAGGATCCCGTCCCCCGTCGTCGCGTGGTCCAGAAATACCAGGTGTCCCGACTGCTCTCCACCGAAATTGTATCCCCCGGCACGCATCGACTCGACGACATACCGGTCCCCCACCGGGGCCCGGATAATCTTGATCTTCCTCTCCTTAAGGAAGAGCTCCAGCCCGAGGTTGCTCATCACCGTGGCGACAACGGTGTTTTTCTTGAGCTTCTTCCGCCGTGCCATCTCCTCGGCACAGATCGCCATGGTCCGGTCGCCGTCCACCACCTGCCCCTTGTGGTCGACCACGATCACCCGGTCGGCGTCCCCGTCCAGCGAAATTCCGATGTCGGCCCGAAGCTCCTTGACCTTCGCCGACACCAGCTCGGGGTACAAGGAGCCGCACTTCTCGTTGATGTTCAGCCCGCTCGGGGAGACGCTCAGCGGGATGACGTCGGCGCCCAGCTCCTGGAACACGAGCGGGGCAATGCGGTACGCGGCCCCGTGGGCGCAGTCGATCACGATCTTTATGCCTTCCAGGGACAGGTGCCCCGGGAAGGTGTTCTTCAAATAGACGATGTACCGGCCGCTGGCGTCGTCAATCCGGTGCGCCCGGCCGATCTGCGGGGAGGGGGGCCTCACCTCTTTCAGCTGCTCCCCCATCATGAGCATCTCGATCTTGGCTTCCAGCTGGTCCGGGAGCTTGAACCCGTCCCGGCCGAAGAACTTGATTCCGTTGTCCTGGTACGGGTTGTGGGAAGCGGAGATCACGACGCCGGCGTCGGCGCGCATGGATTGCGTAAGAAAGGCGATCCCCGGCGTGGGCAAGGGGCCGACGAGCAGCACGTCTCCCCCCATGGAACAGATCCCGGCCGCCAGCGCCGTCTCGAACATGTACCCGGAAAGGCGGGTGTCCTTGCCGATCACGATCTTATGCCGGCCGGCCTGATTCCGGAAGCTGTACGCAACGGCCTGCCCCAGCGACATAGCTGTCTCCACGGTCATCGGCTCGTTGTTGGCGACCCCCCGCACACCGTCGGTACCGAACAGCTTCCTGCGCACGCGTTCTCCCCCCCTACTTCCGGAATCGTATCGTCACGAGGACGTTCTGATTTCCGACGATTTTAGCATGCCCTTCCGGCAAGTTCACTTGTGCCTTCGCCCGGAATACCCCTTCCGGCACGTCGGGGGTGACCTCCTCGGTGTCCAGTTCCTTGAGGCGTTCGAATTCGTCGGGAAGCGCCTCGACCTCGAGCGACGGCGGGTCCACCTCCGTCTTCTCGATCCGGGAGCGAACTTCGGCCGTCCCTCCGATCCGGGCACGGACGGGAAGGGTCTTCCGCTCCAGTTTCTCCAGCACGATCTCGACAGAAGATGGGTATACCCGCTCGACCCGGAATCCCGCCGGGACTTCGACCGACCGCTCGGTAAGGGGAATAATCTTTTTCCCCTTCTTCGCGTCGGACAGGTCGATCACCGCGGAGATCTCCTTCTGCTGCAAACCGTTGATGAGCGTCGGGGGACCGGCAAGCCGAACGTCCACTTGGCTGTCCACCTTGTTGGTGATCGCCATGTCCGAAGGGATATTGCGGATTTCGAGCGGGACCGCGAACCCCACCTGCACGTTGTTCTCTCCCGCCACGAACCACCACAGGAGAATGGAGAGGCAAAGCGCCAACGCCTTCAGCCCCAGGTTCCTCCGGAACATTCGTTTCATGCCTCGAACTGCTCCCGCAGGATCTCTTCCAGTTCCTTGGCGTTTGCCGCCATTTTTATCTTGTGGTCGAAGAAGGCCGAGACGTTTCCCGTCTCCTCCGAGATTACGACCGATATTGCGTCGGTTTCCGCTCCCATCCCCCACGCCGCGCGGTGACGCGTTCCCATCGCCCGGGTGGCCGGGGAATCCGCGGGGATCGGCAGGATGACCCGGGCGGTGGCAATCCGTTCTCCCCGGATGACGACCGCCCCGTCGTGCACGGGGGAAAGCGGGGAGACGAGGGAGGCCAGCAATTCATGGGAGAAGACCGCGTCGATCTTCTTGCCGTGCTCGATGTATTCCGACAGGCCCATATTCCGCTCGAGCAGGATGAGGGCTCCGGTACGGGATTCGGCGAGCAGAAAAGCCGAGGTCGCGAGGTCCTCGAGAAATCCGGGCCTCCGGGACAGGGGAGGCCAGCCGAGGATCCGTATCCGCCCCATCCGGGCGAGCCCCCGGCGGATCTCGCTCTGGAAGATCACCACAAGGATGACGATGAACCCCCCGAAAAAATTTCCGACGACCCACTGGAACGTCACCATCCCGACCCTCTTCGAAAGGATGAACACCCCCATAATGAGGAGGAGCCCAAACAGGATCTCCACGGCGCGGGTGCCCCGGATGAAGAGGAGGATCCAGTAGAAGATTCCGGCGACGAGCAAGATATCCAAGATGTCCACCAGGCGAACGGAAGGGAGGGCTCCTAGCATTCGACTCCCTCCGTAACGGCGTGCGCCACACGGACCGCGTCCATCGCCTCGCTCACATCGTGAACGCGGACCACGTGGGCTCCTCTCAGCACCGCCACCGCCACGCACGCTGCGGTCCCCAACGCCCGGTCGCCCGGCTCCCTTCCCGTGATCCGCCCGAGGAACGCTTTGCGCGAGGGGCCGAACAGGATCGGCTTGCCGAGGTTGCGCAGATCGGACAGGTGACGGTGCAGAGCCAGGTTGTCCTCGAGGCGCTTGCCGAACCCTACCCCAGGGTCGACCAGGATCCTGTCTTCCGGGATCCCGGCGGCCTCCGCCGTCGCAACCCGTGCGTAAAGCGCGTCCAGGATCTCGTCGAACAGCGACCGGTACGACGGGGAGCGCTGCATTGTCTCGGGGGTCCCGAGCCGGTGCATCAGGACAACGGCGCAGCCGGAATCCCGGACGACGCCTACCATTTCCGGGTCGTCGCCAAGGGCGCTCGTGTCGTTTATGATGCGGGCGCCCGCCGCGACCGCCTGACGGGCGACGATCGCCTTGGTCGTGTCGACGGAAAGAATCGCCTCCGTGCGTTCGGCAAGCGTCCGGAGGACCGGGACCACCCGGGAAATCTCCACATCGGCAGGAACCGGGGTCGAACCGGGCCGGGTCGACTCTCCCCCCACGTCGATGATGTCCGCCCCATCGTCTATCATCTCCCACCCGTGTTCCACGGCACGCTTGAAGGACAGATATTTCCCCCCGTCGGAGAACGAGTCCGGCGTCACGTTCAGTATCCCCATGATCCGGGGAGTCCCAACCAGGGAAAGCGTGCGGTCACGGCAGGACAAAGCGTATTCCCGGTTCCGGTGCCGGTCGATGGCCTCGCGCAGGGAAGCGAACGGATCGCCCATTCCCATGGAACCATCGACCGCGTGGTTCAGTTGCGCTTTCGATGAAACGGAAAGCAGCAGGACGTCCCGCCCCCGAGCGCACGGGATCCCCCTTGCCTTAAGAAGCGCCGGAAGAGCCAGGGAAACATCGTCTGTCAACGGAACGCTTACCAGGATCGCCCGAAGTCCCGAGACAAGTCGTTGCGCCTCTTTTTCCGGCACGCCGAGGAACGCGATGCGCCGGTGCGCCTGCTCCGGGTCCGAGAAATGCAGCACCCGGATCATCGCACCCGTCTTTCGAATCAGGCCGGGGAACCGGCTTCGGCGGCGGGCGGTTCTCCTCCGGGCGGGATTACCAGTTCCTCGATGATCTTCTTGATCGCGATACCGTCGACGACTTCCTTCTCGAGGAGCGTCTGCGCCACCTTGTGCAGCACGTGGATATTCGCCTTGAGCAACGTCTTCGCCCGCTCATAACAGCCAAGGACGATCTCCTTCACCTCGTTGTCAATGTCCCGGGCCGTCGATTCGCTGTAGTCCTGGTGGCGGCCGAACTCCCTTCCCAGGAAGATCGCCTCCTGCTTCTGGCCGAAGGTTACGGGCCCGAGCTTCTCGCTCATCCCCCATTCGCAGACCATCTTTCTCGCGATGTAGGTGGATCGCTCGATGTCGTTGCCGGCCCCGGTGGTAAGCTCCCCGCGGACGAGCTCCTCGGCGACCCGCCCCCCCATGAGGATCGTGATGTTGTCTTTGAGGTACTCCTTGGAGTAGGTGTGGCGCTCGTCGATGGGGAGCTGCTGCGTCACCCCCAGGGCCATTCCCCGCGGGATGATGCTCACCTTGTGGATCGGATCCGCGCCCGGGATGAGCGTTGCCACGATCGCGTGGCCGGCCTCGTGGTAGGCCGTCGAGCGCTTCTCCTCCTCGGGGATGATCATCGAGCGGCGCTCCCGCCCCATCATCACCTTGTCCTTGGCCATCTCGAAGCATTCCATCGAGACGGTGGGAAGCCCCACGCTCGCGGCGTGCAGCGCCGCCTCGTTGCACAAATTTGCCAGATCGGCACCCGTGAATCCGGGAGTCCCCTTGGACAGGACCTCGAGGTTTACGTCCTCGCCCAGGGGGATCTTCTTCGTGTGGACACCCAGGATCTCCTCCCTGCCCTTGACGTCGGGCTTGGGGACCACCACCTGCCGGTCGAATCGCCCCGGCCTGAGAAGCGCCGGATCGAGCACGTCCGGGCGGTTCGTCGCGGCGATGAGGATAAGCCCCTCGTTCGCCTCGAACCCGTCCATCTCCACCAGGAGCTGGTTCAACGTCTGCTCCCGCTCATCGTGCCCACCGCCTAGGCCCGCGCCGCGATGCCGGCCCACCGCGTCGATCTCATCGATGAAGATGATGCACGGGGCCGACTTCTTCCCCTGGATGAAGAGGTCGCGCACGCGCGCGGCCCCCACCCCGACGAACATCTCCACGAAATCCGAACCGCTGATGGAGAAGAAGGGAACCCCCGCCTCTCCCGCGATCGCCCTGGCGAGAAGGGTCTTCCCCGTCCCCGGGGCCCCGACGAGCAGGACCCCCTTCGGGATCCGTCCCCCCAGCCTCGTGAACTTCTTGGGGTCTTTCAGGAACGCGATGATCTCCTGGAGCTCCTCTTTGGCCTCCTCGATTCCCGCCACGTCCGCAAACGTCATCTTCGTGCCGGTCTCGGTCAGCAGCTTCGCCCGGCTCTTGCCGAACGACATCGCCTTGCCGCCCCCCGCCTGCATCTGCCGCATGAAGAAGATCCAGACGCCGATCAGGAGCAGCATCGGCAGCCAGGAGACGAGCAGGGTCATATACCAGGGGTTATCGTCGATCGGCTTGGCGGTAATCCGTACATTCTTTGCCCGAAGGGTTTTCACGAGGTCCGGATCGTTCGGGGCGTAAGTGTGGAACGCCTTCTTCGCCTTCCCGGAAGATTCGACGTACTTGCCGTTTAACTCCTGGCCCTTGATGGTAACCTCCTTCACCAGCCCGGAGTCGACCGCCGCGACGAACTCGGAGAAGGGGATCTCCTCGTAATCGACCTTCTGCGCCTTGAAGGTGTTGAACAGGAAGACCATCGCGAGCGCGATGATCATCCAGAGAGCGAGATTTCTGTAGAACTGGTTCAAGATATCTTGTCTCCTGTCGTTATATTGCGTAGTAAGACTCTACCGAACAGGGATGCGCCTGTTCGTGCAGAGATTCCTCTTATAATTTAGCATGGATGAACCCCCGTGTAACTTGTCTTTAGGACAAAGGTTCTCCCCCGATATCCGTCCGCAGCACGATCGTGCGCCTTGTCGTAGGTGTCACGGCGGCATCGGAGGACCGGAGAAATCCGGGAATCCAGACGATCCTCCCGCCGGCATCGCACACCACGGGTCTCCCCCACCGCTCCTCCCTTGGAACCTTCCGGTCGATCAGGATCTCCTTTACTTTCTTATCGCCTTCAAGCCCAAACGGCCCCACCCGGTCCCCTGCCCGAAGCGGCCGGACGGAAAGCGGAAGGCGTATCCGCTCCGCATCGAAGACAGCCTGCCGCTCGCCCTGCGCCATTTTCCGGATGCGTCCCGGCGCGGTCTTTCCCCTCTCTTCCCAAGAAAAAGAGACAGGGGACTCGGCTTCGACGCCCCCGTTTTCCCGGGCCCGTTGGTTCCACCAATAGATACCCGGACCCTCCATCTTAACGACAGGTTTCGCACTCCCCTTTTTTTCCCCCGCCTTTCCTCCCTTCTCCTCCACCCTCCGAAAATTAGGGCTCTTCCCCGTCCCCAGCCGACCGAAACGAGCCTCCCCTGAGTCAGATGCTGGCTTTATCGACGGAGGAGCAAGAATTGCCTCCCCGTAGCGGCACCGCAACGCACAGCCCTTCCCGATGCTTAAGCGGGCCGAGGGACTTCCGGATACGATCAGCCGGTCCATCGACCCGAGAAGTCGCTCGCCCGGGGATTTGCCGACACGGCGGAAACAAAGGATCTGAAGGATCCGTATCCGGAGAAGGGAGGGTAAAACGGCATAGGCTCTTCGCGAAAACCGTACGGCTTCCTTGGCAAGCCCCTTATCCCCTCTCTTATTCTTTATAATACTACTATTTTTTTTCAGCCATTTATTGGCGTTTATATCAACG
>JBAULH010000222.1:0-8684 GCA_049578085.1 Candidatus Deferrimicrobiaceae bacterium | reverse complement strand
GGACATCGAGGACCTGGTCAACCGGCTGGACATCCCGACGCCGGAGAACACCGGGAAGATCAACGTGTACTACCTGGAGAACGCGGACGCGGAAGAGGTCGCCAAGGTCCTCGCGTCGCTGACGGAACAGCGTCCCGGCACCCCGCAGGCCCCTCGGCAGCCCGCCACGATCAAGGGGGTCATCTCCGCGGAGCTCGAGGGGGGGGTGAAGATCACGGCGGACAAGGCCACCAACTCCCTCATCATCATCGCTTCGCTCAACGACTACCAGACGCTCGTCGACGTCATCCGAAAGCTGGACATCCGCCGGCGGCAGGTCTACGTGGAAGCCCTCGTGATGGAGATCCGCCTGGACAAGGGGCGCGACCTGGGCGCGGAGTTCCGGGGCGCCGCCGAAACCAAAAACAGCGGGGCCGTTCTCGGCGGCTCGAACTTCGACTTCGCGGGGAATCTCAATGAACTGCTCGCCTCCCTGGCCACCGGGAACCCTCTCCTGTTTTCCGGCACCGGGTTCATCGCGGCGGGAATCGCGGGAAACGTCGTTCTCCCCGACGGAACGGAGATCCCGGCCATCACGGCGGTTCTGCGGGCGGCGCAGACCCGTAACAACGTCAACATCCTTTCCTCGCCGCACCTGCTGACCATGGACAACAAGGAAGCGGAGATCATCGTCGCCGAAAACGTCCCGTTCATCACCAGCCAGTCGCGCGACACGACGAACCTCGCCAACGTCATCAACACGGTCGAGCGAAAGGACGTCGGGATCATTCTCCGGATCACGCCGAGAATCAACGAGAGCGATTTCGTCAGCCTGGAGATCTACCAGGAGTCGTCCGCCATCGTGGGGACCTCCCTGCTGGCGGAATCCACCGTCGGCCCCACGACGACGAAACGGTCCGCCAAGACCAGCGTTCTCGTAAAGAACGGGCAGACGGTCGTCCTGGGGGGAATGATGCAGGAGACCGCCACCAACATCGAACACAAGATTCCCCTCTTGGGGGACATCCCCCTTCTGGGCAACCTCTTCAAGTTCTCCTCGGTCTCCCGGAACAAGACGAACCTGCTCATCTTCCTCACCCCGCACGTCATCAAGACCCCCGAGGAGATGGGGGATATGACCATTAAGCACAACAGGAAAATGAACGATTTCATCGAGCAGCACCGGGGGGAGATCGAGAACATCATGCCCGACCGCAATCCGATGGAGGGGAAGTGAGCCAGGAAGCGAAAAAGGAATCGCCGCGCGACCTGACATCGCTCATCCCCGAGGCCGACCTGCTCGGGAGGATCCCGATAGGATACGCCAGGAAACATCTTCTCCTGCCCTGCCGGGACGCCGACGGTACCCTCGTCATCCTCTCCGGCAGGCCCGACTCCACCCACGCCCTGGACGAGATCCGATTTCTGGCCGGTCCCGCCGCCGTCCTGCCCGCCCCGGAGGAACTCATCCTGGGAAAGATCGACACGGCGTACGAGCGGCACCATACCCCCGAGAGGGAGATCGTGGAGGGGCTTTCCGGGGAGTGGGACTTAGACGTCGAGGCCGCCATCGAGGAGACCCGCGACCTCCTCGAGTCTCCGGACGAAGGCCCGGTGATCAAGTTCGTCCACTCCCTGATCTTCCGCGCGATCCGGGAGCGTTCCAGCGACATCCACGTCGAGCCGTTCGAGAAGGAGCTCGTTGTCCGGAATCGCATCGACGGGATCCTGTACCCCATGGTGAGCGCGCCGCGGAAGTGGCACGCCCCCGTCGTGTCTCGCATCAAGGTCATGGCGAATCTGGACATCGGCGAGAGGAGGCTCCCGCAAGATGGGAGGATCCGGATCCGCCTCGGAGGGAAGGAGATCGACATCCGCGTGTCCGTGGTGCCCACGGCGTTCGGGGAGAGGGGGGTCCTCCGGATTCTCGACCGGTCGAATCTCCTGCTGGGGCTCGAGGACATCGGATTGGCCTCCTCCGAGCTGGCTTCCGTTAAGCGCCTCCTGGGAAGATCCAACGGGATCCTGCTCGTCACCGGACCGACCGGCTCCGGGAAGACCACGACCCTCTACGGGGCGCTGCGAAGGCTCGACTCGGGAACGAAGAACATCATCACCATCGAGGACCCGGTGGAGTACCAGATCCAGGGGATCGGGCAGATCCAGGTCAATCCGAAGATCCACCTTACGTTCGCCGGGGGCCTGCGGTCGATCCTGCGCCAGGATCCCGACATCATCATGGTGGGAGAGATCCGGGATTCCGAAACGGCGGAAATTGCGATCCAGGCGTCGCTGACGGGCCACCTCGTGCTGTCCACCCTCCACACGAACGACTCCGCCAGCGCGGTGACGCGGCTGGTGGACATGGGGATCGAGCCCTTCCTGGTCGCCTCCTCGCTCTCGGCGGTCATCGCCCAGCGCCTCGTGCGCAAGCTCTGCCCGGACTGCCGGGCCCCGTACGTCCCGTCGCCTGCGCAGTGGAAGGAGATCGGGCTCTCCGGAAATCCCTCCGGGCAATTCTTCCGCTCGGTCGGATGCCCCTCCTGCATGAACACCGGCTACCGCGGGCGGGTGGGAATATTCGAGATCCTGATCGTGGACGAACGTCTGCGCGCCCTCATCCTGGAGCGGGCGGATTCGGAGGGGATCAAGGCCTTCGGCATCTCGCGGGGGATGCGAACGATCCTCTCGGCGGGAGCGGAAAAGGTCCGTGCCGGCATCACCTCCGCGGAAGAGGTGCTGCGCGTGACCCAGGAAGAGTAAGGGGTCGGCGTGCCCACGTTCCGCTACACGGGGGTCTCCCGGGAAGGCATCGAGAAAAAGGGGGTTGTCGACGCGGAAAGCGTTTCCGCCGCGCGCCTCAAACTGCGCACGGACGGGATGTATCCCATCGCTCTTACGGAGGAGACCGGCGGCCGCAGGCTCCTTCCCTCTCTCTCCCTGCTCGGACGAAAGGAGTTCCTTCCCCTTCTCACCCGCCAGCTTGCCACCCTCGTCGGGGCGGGCGTCCCGGTGGTGTCCGCGCTCCAGTCGCTCTCTGCGCAGATCGACGACCCCGAAAGCCGCCGGGTGCTCGTCGAGATCCAGGAAGGCGTGCGCAGCGGCATGTCGCTTGCCCGCGCCATCGAGTCCCAGCCCGGGACGTTTCCCGAACTGTACGCAAGCATGGTGCGCGCCGGCGAGGAGAGCGGCACGCTGCCCCTTTCACTGTCCCGGCTGGCCGACCACCTCGAGGAGCAGGCCCGTACGGTGAACCGGGTCCGGTCGGCCCTGACGTATCCTCTCCTCATGGCATCCGTGGCGGGGCTGGTGATCGTCTTCCTCCTGTCCTTCGTCGTGCCGAAGATCGTCGGCGTGTTTTCCCACCTGGGCCAGGCCCTTCCCCTTCCCACCCGTTTGCTGATCGCGGTATCCGGCCTCTTTGCCGCCGGGTGGTGGCTGCTGCTCCTGCTGCTCGCGGGCCTGGTGGTGGCGGGCAGGCGGTACCTTGCCACCGACAAGGGGAAGCGGGCCCGCGACTCCTTGCTCCTTCGCCTGCCGATCCTGGGGAGGATCGTCCATCTTTCCGCCCTCTCGCGCTTCGCCCGCACCCTGTCCACCATGGCGGCGGGCGGGATTCCCATCGATCGGGCGCTGCGGATCGTCGCCCCCGTCGTGGGGAACACCGTGATCGCGGAGCGGATCAAGGCGGCGGCGGCCCGCGTCGTGGAGGGATCCTCCCTGTCCGAGGCGCTGCGCCAGCACGCGGAGATTCCCCCTACGTTCGTCCAGATGGTGGCCGTCGGGGAGGAGAGCGGTAAGCTCGATTACCTGCTCGAGAAGATGGGGGAGGCCATCGACGGGGAAGTGGAGGCGCGGCTGTCACGCGCCCTCTCTCTGATGGAACCGGTTATCATACTGATCATGGGGACGGTCGTCGCCTACATCGTCATCTCGATCCTGCTGCCGCTCCTCGAGATATCGACAATCGTGCGCTGAGGAGGCAAGTCATGGAGAGAATATCGAACGGGAGGGGCCGGCTGCGGGAGCGGGCGGGGTTCACCCTCCTGGAGATCATGGTCGTCATCGTCATTCTGGGGCTCCTCGCCGCCCTCGTGGTCCCGAAGCTGATCGGAAGGACGGAGGAGGCGAAGCGGACCCAGACCCGGATCCAGATCAAGAACCTCGAGCAGGCCCTGCAGCTCTTCAAGCTCGACAACGGGTTCTACCCAAGCACCGAACAGGGGATCGATGCGCTCGTGCGCGCCCCGGAAGTCGGCAGAGTACCAAAGAACTACCGGAAGGGGGGATACCTCGATCGGGTACCGAAGGACCCCTGGGGGAACGTTTACGTCTACGTCTCCCCCGGCACGCAAGGGGATTACGACATATCCTCCTACGGGGCGGACGGTGTTGCCGGCGGGGAAGACGAGGATGCGGACATCAACTCCTGGGACGCCGAGTAGCGCCGGCTTCACGCTCATCGAGCTGTCGGTCGTACTCTTCGTGCTCGGGCTCCTGCTCTGGCTCGTCGTCCCCCGTCTCGCCACGGTCACGGGCCCCGACCGCAACACGGTGTTCCGCGAGATCGCCGCGGGGTCCGAGGAGGCATTCGACACGGCGCTCTTCGAGAAGCAGGAGGTGCGGTTGGTCATCGACCCGGCCGCCGGAACCTACCGGTTTCAGGTAACGGGCAAGAGCGGGGCGCCGCAGCCGCCCCGAAGCATGGCGGAAGGACTGTCGATCACCGGGATCCGGGTCGACGGAGAGGACCGCCCTCCCGACATCGTCACCGAGATCCGGTACCTCCCCGGAGGGAAGGTTCCCGCCTTCCGGATCTTCTTCCGCGAATCCGGCAAAGGCGGAGCCCCTCCCGAGTGGACCCTCCGGGTCAATCCCCATGACGGTTCGGTGGACGTCCTCGAAGGGAACGTTCCTGTCGATGCGTAAGAGAAACTCCTCCGCAGAAGGCTTCACGCTCCTCGAGGTCCTCGTGTCCCTGGCGATTCTGTCCGCCACCCTCATCACGGCCTACCAGGTCACCTCGGGTGCTCTTGCCGCCGAGCAGAGGGCGGAGGCGTGGACCACGGCCATCCTCCTGGGCGAGGAGAAGCTCCAGGAGGTCACCGAAACGTTCCCGGAGGTCCAGGAGACCAACGGAACGTTCCCCGACCCCCACAAGGAGTACGCCTGGAGGCTGATCGTCAAGCAGGCCCTTCACCCCGACGCCCGGGAAGTGTACCTGACGGTGTCGTGGGAGACCGGCGGAAACGGGGAGATGATCACGCTTGCGGGACTTTCGGTGCGTTGAGCATGACGGCCGGCAGACGCGGGTTCACCCTGCTGGAAGTCCTCCTTACGCTGGCGATCTTTTCCGTGATCGTCGTGCTGCTCCTTTCCTCCTTCCAGGGGACCAATCGCGCCCGGGAGATTCTCTCGGACCGGTCCCGGGACTACCGGCAGCTGCGGATGAGCATCGACCGGATCGGGACGGAGCTTGCCGGGGCATTCGCTTCCGACAGGATCGAGGCAACGGCGCTTACCTGTCACGAGGACACCTTTTTCGGGAAACCCGCCGCCACCCTGGTCTTCACCGCCTTCGTGCTGCCGCAGTCGGCCGGCCCGCGCCCCTCGGGCGACATCGTGAAACTCAAATACTTCCCCAAACTGAGCCGGGACGGCGGGTTTCTCGAATTGTACCGGGAAGAGTCCTCCCTCCCCCTGATCGAGAACAAGATCCCCACGCAGGAGGTCCGGATGGCGGATCGACTCCTGGGTTTTCGGGTGGAGAGCTTCGACGGGAATGCGTGGTCGAAGGAATGGCCCACCGGCGGCCGCAATAAGAGCGCTCTTCCCGTCAAGGTGGCGTTTATCCTTACGTCCTCGTCCGGGGAGGAGTACCGCCGGGTCGTTTCGCTCCACCTTGCGGGGGAGGAGGCGCAGATCCCGTATTCGGGAAAACGCAAGGGGGCGGGGTCGTGAGGACGCTGCGGATCGGCGACAGGGGCGTGGCCCTCCTCGTCACGCTCATGATCCTCGTGCTGATCGTGACCCTGGTGTGGGAAGTCTTCCGGCTCGGCGCGCGGGCCGCGCAGACGGGGGCATACTCCCGCGACTCCATTCGCGCAAGCCTAGTGGCGGAAGGGGGCATCAACGCGGCCCGGATCGCCTTTCGGGAGGATGCGGAGAACAACAATTACGACACGCTCGACGAGATCTGGTCGAGACCGGTGCCCCCCATCGACCTGGGCGAAGGAACGATCGGCATCGTCGTGGAGGACGAGGAACGCAAGATCAACATCAACCGGCTCGTGCTGCCCAACGGGAACGCCCCCGACGACCAGAAGCTCGCCGTCTTCCGTCGGCTTCTCGAGATACTCGAGATCGACCCGTTGCTTGCCGATGCTACCGTCGACTGGATCGACAACGACGACACGCCCCGCGTGGGAAGCGCCGAGAGCGCCTTCTATCTTTCCCTGCCGTTTCCCTACAAGGCGAAGAACGACTTCCTGGACACCGTCGACGAACTCCGTCTCGTCCGGGGCGTTACACCGGAGGTCTTCGAGAAACTGAGACCGTTCGTCACCGTCTACTCCTCGGGAAAAGTCAACCTCAACACGGCCCCGAAGCAGGTCCTCATGGCCCTTTCCGCCGGCCGGGATGCAGCGGACGCCGGGGAGATCACGGAGGCAGGCGCCGATGATATCATCGAGTATCGGAAGGAGAAGCCCTTCCAGAAGATCGAGGAGATCCGGAACGTGAGCCCGTTCCTTTCCAACCTCTACCAGAAGACCCGGTTTCGGGACCTTTTGGAGGTCAGGGGGACCGCATTCCATGTCCGGTCCGCCGGGGAGGTCGCCGGCACGGTCCGGACGATCGACGCCGTCGGCATCCGGACCGGAAAAACTATACATTGGCGGTACTGGAGGGTAGAATGATCCACCAAATTCGACGAGTTACGGGGTGACCATGAGACGTTTCCTGACGGCGACCTGCCTGACGTTGCTGGCCGTCGCGATGGCGGGGGCCGCAGCCGCGGAAAAAACCGTGGCCGTGAACGATCCCGCCATCCCCGGCGTCTTCGACCAGCCCTCCGTGGCGGTATCCGGGTCCGTCGTTCATGTGGCCTACATCGGCGCGGACAACACGGCCGGTCCCTTCCGCCTGTTCTACGCGGCGATCAACGGAAGCTCCAATTTCACCGATCTGTCCCTCTCCCGGACCACGGCCGGCTTCCTGGTCACTCCGCCCACCCCTGTCGACAACACGGCTCCAGGAAACGACGCCTACGTGGACGCGCGCCACCCCCGGATCGCCATCCGCTCCGCCACCGAAGCGGTGATCCTCTTCCAGGCCAAGACAGCCGCCTCTCCAGACCCCGCCTATGCCCTGTATCTGGCCCGGCTCACGCTGGAAAGCGGCGCGGTGGTGAATCAATCCGTGCGGATCGTGACGGGACTCAGCGGATTCACCGAGGATGTCTCGTTCGCGCTGCCTACCTCGGACAACACCGCGCGGGTCACCTATGCGGGAAGGCCGGGGATCTCGGGCGATTTCAACGTGTACTACGCAAGGGTCTCCCTGGATACCGCCGGCGTGACAGGTTCCCCCGGAACGCCTCTTCTCCTTTCCTCCGTAGCCGGCAGTTCCGGCTTCCGCCCGCTTCCCAGCCTTCGACTCGACAGCACGAACCGGGCCCACGTCGCCTGGGCCGCGAACAGCGACTCCGCAACCGCAAACGGGATCTATTACGCGCTGGTGAAGGAGACGAACGGGGTGGACACCATCGCGATCGCGGCAACGGAGGTTCTCGGCCGATCCCGGAAATGGGGGGGGCCGAACCTCCTCGTCTACACGACAACTTCCCTATTCATCGTTGCGGCAGACGATTCCCTGCCGGGGATCGCCTGGAACATCGGCCTGGTGAACATCAACCCCAACGCCGACGACCAGGACGGAAGCCCTGTCCAGGTGACGACCGACACCAATTTCCTCCTCACCCCGCCGGGGGAGGCGATTCTTCCCGACAGCTTCAATGTCTTCCGTCCCGAGGCGTTCCTCGACGGCCTCTCGCAGATCCATATCACCGGGTACGGCAGCAACGGGACAAGATCCACCTACTACGCCTTCAAGCTCGCAACCACCTTCCCGTATGCGCAATTCGTGAAAATCCCCGCCACGGTGGGCCTCGACTCGTCCGAGTTCCCCGTCTCCCTCGCCGGGGACTACACCCGCGCCGCCTTCGGATTCCTGACCGGGGGGAAGGTCGTCATCTTCTGGTCCGGCGAGGTCCCGGGGACGGGAAACCGGAACCTCGACGTGACCGCCCTGGCCACGGCGAGCGCGAAACCGTTCAACGAATCAGGGTGCGCGGTCGTGTCTGACCCCGGTGGAGACAAAACGGGTCTGATCGCGGATGCCCTGTTCCTTGTCCTCCCTCTGGTCGTGCTGGGGATTCGACGCGCGCGTAAGGCGACCATTCGGTGAGTAGACGTTTTGCCCCGGGCCGCTGGCTGTGGCTGGCCCCGGGCGCTCTCCTGTTCCTCCTCGTCTTCCTCTCCGTGCTCACCTATACCCTTCCGGGCGACGTTATCCTCTCTTCCGTCCGCCCTTTCCTTGCCCGGGCAGGGCTTACGATCTCTTCGGAGTCCGCGCGCACGGAACTTCCCCTGGCCTTCCGGATGGACAACGCGGCTATCGGCGGTCCCGGCGGGGCCGCCGATAGC
>JBAULH010000221.1:0-1505 GCA_049578085.1 Candidatus Deferrimicrobiaceae bacterium | reverse complement strand
GTGTTAAAAAATACTATAAATAAAAGATAGGAGGCTGATTCATGGCTAAAAATTTTCTGGCCAATGGTCTTCCGGTTTTGATCGGAAGTCTTCCGTTGCGTGATCATGCTCAAGGTGTTGAACTGGTTTTCAAATACACACCCGAAATTCCGCTTTGGATTCAGCTTCCCGCATATAGGGAAGAAGGAATGATCGCCCAATTTCAGACAGGATTTCCGGGTCTTACTTTGAAAGCGAATAAATATTTTGTGGACACTACTGATTCATCTTTTGATAATGATATCCTCCAATTTTACGAAGATTATATGGCTGTCAGCGAGGGAGAACTGGGTATAGAAGATTCTAGATTTGCTATAAATGCCGACACTGCCCGTGGTTTATTTTCATTTATAGAGCATCTCAGGTCCCTTTCAGATCATCCATATGCAATTAAAGGACAAATAACCGGTCCCATAACCTTTGGGCTGGGTTTAACGGACCAGAATGGGAAAGCAATTTTCTATGACGAACAGCTAAGGGATGTCGCAATAAAGATTTTGGCTCAAAAAGCCAGATGGCAGGTGAAAAAACTTTTAAGCTTCGGATCTCCGATCATTATTTTTTTTGACGAACCGGCTTTTGCCGGCTTTGGGTCTTCTGCAATGATCAGTGTATCCCGTAGTGAAGTGACAACCTGTTTTGAGGAAGTCGTTGGCGCAGTACATGACGAGGGGGGGCTTGCCGGTATCCACTGCTGTGCAAATGCCGACTGGTCTTTGATTTTGGAATCTGGAGCAAATATCATCAGCTTCGATGCGTATTCATTTTTCGACAAGGTGATGCTCTATTCGAATCATGTGAAGCAATTTATGGAATCCGGAGGAATATTGGCTTGGGGGATCGTACCGACTTTAAACAGCGACGATATTGAAAAAGAGACCGTTCAATCTCTGGTTGCACGATGGGAAGCGCAATCAACGGCAATAGAGGCACTTGGTTTCGACAAGGCTGCAATACTGGCGCAGACCTTTATTACCCCTGCCTGTGGAACCGGTTCACTTCCCCTTGATCTTGCAAATAAAGTGCTTGTTTTAACCAGACAAGTCTCGGATACACTACGAAAAAAATATGGGTTAGAAACTTAAGTTATTACATATCTGACTTATAAAATTCCTCCGGTTCCGTCATTGAATCCGGCTTCTTGGTGTATTCAGTGGGAACAGTTCCTTCCTTGAAGCATTCAAATATTGTTTTTTTAGATTCTGGAATGGGCAACAGTCCGGTTTCGGCATCGATTTTAGAAAAGACAACCCCTTCAGGAACCTGGAAAACCCTGACAGGTTTGTCAGCCAATAGTCTTTGCATGAATCCTACCCAAATAGGGCTTGCCGCCCTGGACCCGGTCTCTCCTTTTCCAAGGGACCTCTCATCATCATAACCCACCCACGTCCCTGTGTTATAACGGGGTGTGTACCCCACAAACCAGGCATCATGAAGATTGTTTGTCGTGCCGGTCTTGCCCGCCA
>JBAULH010000220.1:0-3015 GCA_049578085.1 Candidatus Deferrimicrobiaceae bacterium | reverse complement strand
GAACCAGAAAACCATGGCAAAACCGGCAATAGCCATCAGCCAGTTGAAAACCGTCTTCACGCCTGTTCTCCAGAGGTCGAGGATGGTGTTGAAGACAAGACCTACCACGAGTGCCCCCAGGCCGCGAAACAGACCGGAAACGACGGGCATCTCGCCATACTTCAGATAGAGGTGGGAGAGCAGCAGCATGAGCAGAAAGCAGGGGATCAGAAAGAACACCGTGGCCACCGCAGCCCCCGGTAAACCGCGCAGGCGAAAGCCCAAATAGGACGAAAGATTCACCGTAGGCGCGCCGGGCAGGAGTTGGGCGAGCCCGAGCCCTTGCATGTACTCATCGTCGGTGAACCAACTTCTCTTTTCGGTCACCCAGCTCTTGGCCTCTCCCAGAGCAGCCAGGCTGAAAGAGGACAGCCCGATTCCCAGAAAAGTGCGGGCGATGTGCCAGAGCTTGACCCGCGGCACTTTACACCAAGCAACCGGGCATTCGGCATCCATACCCTTGTGGAGTTACCCCATTCAACCGGACACTCGCTTGATTAGGAAGTTTCTTTTTTCGCTGCCTATCCAAGGGGGAATTTCCCTCCGGTCGGCCGTCGTGTTTCGGGGGCGGATCGAACTTCCCGACACCACGGCCCCCTTTCGCGTCGAGGGAAAAAACTGGCGCGCCCTGAGGGATTCGACCGATGAGCCTCGTCGTTTTCGACATCAGCCTCCCGGCCTCGTCGGCGGCTGACGCGCTCCTAAAGGTCGCCCTTTCCCTCCTTTTCGTCGGCGCCGCCTCCGGTTCGAATCCCCTTTCGCGTGGCGGGATAAAGACTGGCGCGCCCTGAGGGATTCGAACCCCCAGCCGCCTGATCCGAAGTCAGGAGCTCTATCCGTTGAGCTAAGGGCGCGCTCTATCCCGTGGAGATGTCCGCCATACGGGCGGCGGAGGCGGCGGACGGCAGGGAGGAGAAGTGGGCCGCAACGACTCGGGCCAAGTCCCCCGAGAGGAGGACACACATCGTCGCCCGGATCTGTGCCTCCACGAGCACGCCCTTGTCCTCCCCGTCCTCGTCTACGACCTTCTGGATCGCGTGAATGATCGCGAAGTCGCCGAAGCGGTCGCAACGCAGCAACTCGAAGTACATCTCGCCCGTTGCGTCGAATGCCCCCTCCAGCACAACGCCGTAGGTCTCCCCGTCGAATAGCTCCTCCGAGAAGTCCTCGAACACGGTGAATCGGGGATCGTCGAGGGCGAAGAACGTGCGAAGTTTCTCCGGGTCCCGCCCGTTGAACGCGTCGGCGTAGTGCGTGAGGAACCTGTCAGGGTCGAATCTCATTTCCGCCTCCCGTCTCCCCTCCCCTTTCCCGGCGTCCGGCTGATGGCGGAACGTGCCGGCGAAGAGCATCATACCGAACCCGGGAGGGCAATACCACCGGCAAGAGACATTTTCCCGCCGTTCCGGGACCTCAAGGGGCCAGCGAACCAAAGCCGGCCCCCATTGGGTTCCCCACGCCGTTTTCTCTACTCCCATCCTGCCGGGCGCCGGGCGGGCGGATACGGGGCGTACCCGTCATCATCGTCGTTCCAGAAGCGGTTCCGGGTGAAGCGGCAGTCGATGACCCCCTTTCGGCAGAGCGTGTCCCGGGCCGTGCGCCAACCGTCGTAGGTCTCCGATTCGTACGGGCCCAGGATGTACATGCGCTCGCTTTTTCGCAGGTACGATTTCCCACCATTGATGATGTTCCGTCCGTCTACGGCCACGACGACGCCAACGCGCCGTCCCGTGTTGTTCCGGATCCGGATGCCGTACCGCTCCCCTTTTTCCGCTTCCACGTACGCACGGTAGGTGTCGTGCCCTCCCCCTGCGCCTGCCTGGTAAAGAGGAAGAACTCCCTTACGGTCGGAAACGAGCTCCACATCCACGGTGGCTGCCGATGCCGCAGTGGCCCATGCGCACAGCAGGAAGACCGAAAGCAGCCACAGGAACTGCCGTTCCGGGAGGACGCAAACGCAACTTCGTTTCCTGGTGTTTCTCCTATCGTCGCCAAAATGTTTGGCGGGCGGCCGCCCTCCTTACCCCCATGGACAACCCCCGGCCCGGAAGGTTCGGTTTATTTCCGGGGTCCTTACAGCACCTCCCAGGTCAGAAGCAGGGGCGTGTACGGGTTGACGAGGTAGGGATGGCGCGGCACGATCCGGGCCGCATACACATAGCGCCCGCTCACATGGCACGGAATCTCCGCCCGGAATAGATGTTCGCTCCCCTCCTGCTTTTCGTGACGGGCCCGGAGCACAGATCCGTCATGGATCTCTACCGAGGAATGGGAAGTGCCGTAATAGACCTCCACGGTGACGTCGTCCGGGGTCAGGTCCCCCAGGTTGGCCCGGATAACCAGCCCCATCTTGGATCCAACCAAAAAATCGATTTTCTTTTCCATCTCCTCGGACCGCACCGAGATGCGCGACCAACCCGCCATGACCCGGGACCTCCACGCTCCCAGAGCCCTGGCCCCTGCGAACCCGTCCCGCATCAGGCTGCCGCCGACCTTGTGGGCCGGCAGGTAGAACCGTTCCGCGTACTCCTGGACCATGCGAGGGGTGTTGAAATACGCTCCCAACTTGCGCATCGAGGTTTTCATCAAGGAGATCCACTCGCGCGGCAGGCCGCCGCTGTCGCGTTGGTAGAAAAGCGGGACGATCTCGTTCTCGAGCAGGTTGTAGAGCGCCTCGCACTCCACATGGTCCTGCTCCTCGGGCTCGCTGTAGACCTCCCCGCTGCCGATCGCCCATCCCGTGTCCAATGCATTCCCTTCGGGCCACCAACCGTCCAAGGTGGAAACGTTTAGGGCCCCGTTGGCCGCCGCCTTCATACCGCTCGTCGCGGAGGCCTCCAGCGGACGCCTGGGTGTGTTCAGCCAGACGTCGGATCCCTGCACCATGTAACGCGCCACGTTGATGTCGTAGTCCTCGAGAAACACCATCCGGTGCCGGATTCGCGGGTCCAAGGCAAAATGGATGACCATCTTGAT
>JBAULH010000219.1:0-10735 GCA_049578085.1 Candidatus Deferrimicrobiaceae bacterium | reverse complement strand
GATTGGTCAGGAAGCTTGTTGAGGGAACGAACCCGCGCCGGGTCGTGGGGACGGGGTCCTTGCCCGAGGATGCGTACCGGCACCGCCGCCGGGAGTCGCGGGAGGCGTCGGCATACCTGAAGATTCTGGAGGGGTGCGACCACCGCTGCGCCTACTGCACGATTCCGGACATCCGGGGGCGTTTGCGGAGCCGGGACCGGGACGCTCTCCTTGCCGAAGTGCGGATGCTGGTCCGCCAGGGAGCCAGGGAGATCAACCTCGTAGGCCAGGACATCAGCTCCTACGGAGCCGACCGGGGGGAGAAACGAGCGCTTCCCCGCCTCGTCCGCGACATTTGCGCCGTCCGGGGGATCCGCTGGGTACGGCTGCTCTACCTCTACCCCGGGCGCCTGGATGAGGAACTGATCGAACTGGTGGCTGCGGGGGAGAAAGTGTGCCGGTACCTCGATATCCCCGTCCAGCACATCGACGCGGAGGTCCTCGCAAGGATGGGTCGCCACTACGGCCCCGACGACATTTGGGCCCTCCTCGAAAAGGTGCGTGAGCGGGTCCCCGGGATATTCCTCAGGACCTCGCTGATCGTCGGTTTTCCGGGAGAGACCACCGCGACGTTCGACCGGTTGCTCCGGTTCGTTCACGCGTCCCGGTGGGACTATCTGGGGGTGTTCCCCTATTCCCGGGAGGAGGGGACTCCTGCCTACGCGATGGCGCGCCAGGTAGGCGAGGCGGTCAAGCAGGAGAGGGCGCGGCGGGTCCGGGACGCCCAGGTCGACATCCTCGTGGCCCGCAATGCGGGAATGGCGGGGGAGGTGATCGAGGTCCTCGTGGAGGAGACGCGGGGTCGGGGCCGGGCCGTCGGTCGACACCGGGGCCAGGCGCCGGAAGTGGACGGGAGCGTGCTCCTTTCGGGATATCGGGGGGGGGGCGGCCGATTCTGCCGGGCGAGGGTGACGGGCGCGCGGGAATGGGACCTGCTGGCAAAACGGGTTGACAGCGATTTAACACCGAGTATACTAACGTAATTTTTCAGGAGGCACAGGGGGCTTAAGGGAGATGAAACCAATCAGGGAGATGCTCCTCAAAATGCGGGAAGCACTCGTGCGGGAGATCGCCCGGAGGTCCAGGGAGACGGCAGTAAGCGGAGTTTCGGACATCGGGGACATTCTCGACTCCGTTTCCGAGGAGCGGACCCGGGAACTGGATATGATTCTCACGGACCGGGAGAAGCAGAAGCTCAAGCAGATCGACGACGCTCTCGACAAGATCGAGGAGAACACGTACGGACTCTGTGAGGAGTGCGGTGTCAAGATTCCTCGGGCACGCCTCAAGGTGGTGCCGTTCGCCAAGTATTGTGTGGAGTGCAAGGAGGCGATCGAGCGCGAGGAGAAATATACCCGGGAGGAACCCGAGGAGGCGGTCAAGAAGGTTCCTATGGCCGAGGCGGAGGAGTAGGGACCTTCGCTCCGGTTTCGATTTCCCCCACCGGCCTTTCGTTGTGCTCCCTGGTCGTCGTTTCCCTCTTCTGGTAGATTGCCACCGCCACGTTGTGTTCCCGAAGAGTCCGGGAAAACTGGTGGGACCCGTCGTTGCGGGACACGAAGTACAGGTAGTCGGTTTCCGCAGGCTCGACCGCGGCGATGAGGGAGGAAAGCCCGGGGTTGCATATGGGGCCCGGGGGAAGACCCCGGGTCTGGTAGGTGTTGTATGGATGGGGCGTCCGAAGGTCCTTCTTGGTGAGATTCCCTCCGAACTTCTTTAGTCCATAGATGACCGTCGGATCCATCTGGAGGGGCATCTTGAGGGAGAGCCGCTTCCGGATGACCGCCGAAATGAGAGGCTTTTCCTCGTCAAGACCGGTTTCCTTCTCGATAATCGACGCGATCGTCACGATCTGGTTCAGCGTGAACCCGTTCTCCTCTGCCTTGCTCTCCATTTCGGGGGTGAACTTCCTGCGGAACCGGCGCACCATGATGCCGAGAATTTCCTCCGGGGGCATGTCCTTCACCATGATGTATGTATCCGGGAACAGGTACCCCTCCAGGGTATTTCCCGGGATTTCCATCCGGTTGGTCAGAGAGGGCGAAGTCGCTGTTGTGAGGAAGACAGCCGGGTTCGCCAGCTCCAGGGTCCCGAGGGTTTCTGCGATATCCAAGAGGGTAGACCCTCCGGGGATGGTCACCTGGTATTTGGCCACGTCGCCGCCTACGAGCTTTCTCCATAACTCGATCGCGGAAGGGGGAGCAGGCAGGACGTACTCCCCGTGCTGGAGTTTGGTGCCGGTCATCGTCCCGATCACGAGGATTCGGAAGGCGAGAGGATACCGGAGTGCCCCCTTCTCGGCAATCAGCTTCTCGATTTCCGGGAAGGTGCTCCCTTTGGGGATGAACACCTTTGTCACGTGCCACTGGTCACGGGGTGGGCGGGCCGATGCGAGGAAGAGGAAGACGAAGGCCACAGTGAAAAAGGCGGCAGCGGCAATGCTCCATTTCCGCGCCATCACGGGGGGCTACTTCCGGTTCCTGTGGTCGAGGAAGCTCTGCAGGAGGAAGACGGCAGAGAGGCTGTCCCGTTTCTCTTTCCGCTTATCACGTCTGACACCGGATGCGATCAGGTGGCGCTCCGCCTGCACGGTGGTCATTCGCTCGTCCCACATTTCGACCGGTATTCCCAAACGCTCCCGGATCTTTTCCGCGAAAACCCTCGTCTTATTCGCCTGGATCCCCTCCTCGCCGCTCAATTGCAGGGGAAGGCCGATCAGCACGGTGCCGACGGAGTGCTCCCGGACCAACCTCCCGATCGTCTCGGTATCCCGATTGTCCCCTTGGCGCTGTATGGCGGCCAGGGGCTGGGCCGTGATTCCGAGGGCGTCGGAGACAGCCGCTCCGATCCTGTGGCTGCCGAAATCCAGCCCGAGAATCCTGCCGTCCTTTTGCTCCGGCATACGATCGTCCCCCCGGCAAAAGTGTACGTTTCGCGTTGTGCCATCGTCAACACGATTGACGAACCCAGCGCAGTCCGGTAGATATATACGGGTCGTGGAGGAAGGATGGGGGGATCGATCACCGACGTGGCCGGGGTTCTGTTGGGGCACGAGCATGACCTCGGGCGCGGATCGGGGATCACGGTCCTCCTGTTCCCCCGGGGGGCGGCAGGGGCAGCCGACATCCGGGGGGAGGCCGCCGGCACAAGGCAGATGGATTCGCTGCTTCGCCCCCACCCGGCACGCCGCATCCACGGGCTCGTCCTGGCGGGGGGAAGCGCATTCGGGCTCGACGCCGCGGCGGGGGTGATGCGTCTCCTGGAGGAAAACGGCGTCGGGTTCTTAACCCCTGCGGGGGTGGTTCCGATCGTACCCACGGCGGTGGTCTACGACTTGGGCTTCGGGGATCCGGCGTTCCGCCCGACTCCGGAGATGGCGTATGCCGCCGCGGGGAAGGCATCCGCGGAATCTCCGGCGCAGGGGTCCGTAGGGGCGGGCGCAGGGGCAACCGTCGGGAAGATTTTCGGGGTGGAACGCGCGATGAAGGGCGGCTTCGGGGCCGCGAGCGAGCGCGGGAGAGAGGCGATTGTCGGGGCCTGTGCCGTCGTGAACGCCTTCGGGGACGTCTTCGATTCCCTTTCGGGGGAGTGGCTCGCGGGAGCGCGGACCGGGGACGGAAAAGGACGGGCGGGGACCGAAGAAGCGTTTCTCGACGGGTATGCAAGGGAGCCGTTTTCCCCTGAGAACACGACGCTTTGCGTCGTTGCCACCGCCGACGACCTGTCCCGGGAAGAACTGGCCGGCGTAGCGAGGATGTCGCACGGAGCACTGTTCCGGTCCATCCGGCCCGTTCACACGCCCATGGACGGCGATATCGTGGTGGCCCTGTCCACCGGGGCATCGGGGCGAAAAGGGAACCCGATGCAGACGGCGGTCCTCGCCGGACGGGCCCTCGCGAAAGCGATTGCGAACGCCGTGAGGTTCGCGGAGGGGGCGCACGGCCTGCCGGCGGCCCGGGACATCCGCAGGAGGGAAACCCCGTGATGGTCAGCAGAATCGAGGAGACCCTGAGAGGAATGCTGTCGGATCCTTCCGTCGCGGTTCGGCTGGCGGCCTCCGCCGCTCTCGACCGGCTGCGGGCAAAAAAATCGGTGTCCTCCTACCTCCAGACTCTCAAGACCGGCTCGCTGGAAGAGCGGGTCCGGATCGTGTTTGCCGCAGAGGAAATCGGTGGCTCGGAAGGGCAGACCCTCCTTCTCGCCGCCCTGGAGGACAAGGAGCAGGAGGTAAAGGGGGCCGCGGTCCGCGCCCTCGAGCCCACCCTGACCGGGGACGTTCTCCGGATACTGGTAGCCCGCCTTCCCGGGGAAGAGGGCGTAGTGCTCGGCAACCTGCTGGAGGCATTGGGAAAATCCCGGCAGAAGGAACTGGCTCCCACCATCGAAACATACCTGGGGCACCCGGACGTCGAGGTGCGGGGGAAGGCGGTCCAGGCGTACGCCCGGGTGGCGGAGAGCGACGGTTGGGAGAAGATCCTCGCGCACGCAACCGAGCAGGACGAGACGGTCCGGGCGGCCGCCGCCCGGGCATTCGGGGAGTGGAGTTCGTCGTAGTTCCGGAGGATCTTGCCGATCTTTCTTTTATGAGGGCGGTGCTGACTGCAGCACCCATTTTTGCGCGTCCGGGTACAGGAGGGGGTTGACCGTGCCCAGGACCGACCCGCGGGGATGGAGCGTCCGGGCGGCGATTTCGGCGAGTTCCACCTCCTCCGGCCGGGGTAGCGGGTTCCCCTGCCGGTCGACCAGGACCTGGATCTTGAACGGCCCCAGACCGGCGGGCCCGACACCGGTGATGACTCCCACCTCCATGCTGTTCAGTCGCACCATCGTCCCGATCGGATAGCTTCCCATCACGCTTTTCAGGACCCCAAGAAAGTTCGCGTCGAGCGATTTCCCCGAAAGCTTCCCCATGATTTCGAGTGCCTCGAGCGGCTGCTTTGCCTTCTGGTACGCCCGCATCGTTGTCATGGCGTCGTAGCAGTCCGACACGGCGATGATCTGTGATCGCGGGTTCACGGGGTAATCCGGCCCCAGTGCCGGGTATCCCTTCCGGTCGTACCGCATGTGGTGCTCCCGGACCATGTAGGCGGAGGTGGGTCGGATGTGGGGCATCTTCCCCAGGAGAACGAACCCCTCTTCGGGGTGTTTCTTGATTTCCTCGAATTCCTGGAAGGTGAGATTGCCCGGTTTCCGGATCAGGTCGAGGGCGAGTTGGGTCTTCCCCACGTCGTGCAGGAGGCCGGCGACCCCGACCTCGGTCTTCTCCTGGGGGGAGAGGGAGAGCGCATCGGCCACCGCGAGAGAGATCACGGCCACGTTGACGGAGTGGTTGTAGGTGTATTCGTCGAAATTCTTGATCAGGGTGAGGGCCATGATGGCGTCGCGGTTCCGCTCGAGCATTCCTGCGATGTCCTTGACGACACGCTCCGACTCGGCTCCCGAGGGGATCCGGCCCATACGGATCTCCTGCATCAACAGGACCACGGCGTTTACCGCGTTGTCGTAGGTATTCCGCGCGAGGGAGTAGTCGTCCTCCTCCTCATCCGTCGGCGGTTTCACCCGGATGTGGGTGACGCCCATCTTCTCGATCCGCTCCTGGACGTCGGAGGGGGAGAGTCCCTCCTCCTTCGTTTCGTGGAGAAACAGGATGAAACGCTCGAGGTCTTCGGGGGCAAGCCCCTTCTCGAACACGATCGCCGGGATCCCGATGGCGGAAAGCCGCGCCATGAAGAGGTCGAGGGAGGAGGTCAGGTTGAATATCGGGACCCCCTCGAACACCAGCGTTTCGTCGGAGATCGCAAGGGCAAGCTCCTGTTGTGCCGTGAAGAAGAGGAGGATGTCCGAGAAGCATTTCTCCACCGCGGAGCGGACCAGCGGGTGGGACGGAGGGTACAGTCTACGGTTCTTGAGGGAAGTGCCCAGAGCCCGGATGAGGTTGACGATGATCTGTTCCTGCTGCCGCCGGTCCATTGGGATGCTCCTTTACCAGCCGGTCTTCTTCAGGATCCGTTCCGTCTCCACCCGGAGGTACGTATCGGGGTCGTTCCGCGTCTCCATGATGATCTTTTTCGGCCGCTCTCCCGACATCCTTGAGATGCTTCGCAGTGCGTGTCGTTTCACTTCGCGGAAATTCGACGTTTCCCAGATTGCCGAAGTGCGCAGGATGCTGGTGAGCGCGGTAAGCGCCGCATCGGTGTCTATGGAGCGCAGGGATTCGATCGCCTCGTGGGCCAGGCGGTAGTGCGGATAGAACAGTTTTTTCTGGACGGCTCTCCGCAAGAGAGCCATGACCGCTTCCTCCTCCTTCTTCATGGAAAGGGCGGCGGTGGCCAGGAGCGCGATGGTCTCTTCGGGAAAGAAGCACAGTTCCCCGAGAGTCGTCACGGCAGAAGGGTGCGCCAGCTTGGACAACCCCTTGATCGCCTCTTTCTTCACCCGGAGATCCGGGTGGGAAAGCGAAGCGGCGATGTTCGGAGCGAGGTCCGGTATCTTGAGGTTCCCGAGGATCGTGACCATGTTGCGGACGACGTACCACCGCGAGTCGTTCAGGTTGTCGAGAATCGCGGGTACCGCGGGACGGCCGATCCGCACGATGATGTCGACAATCGACTTCCGGACCAGGAGATCCCTCTCCTCGGCCAGGGCGGAAAGCAGAGCCTTCACGGATCGCTCGCCAAACGCCGCAAGGACCGTCTCCACCTCCTTGCGGTTCCGCCCTCCCTGCTGCTGGAGGCGCCGGATGTAGTGGGACACCAGGTCGTCGGAGACGAGCTCCTTGATGCCCATGCAGGCAAGGTCGGCGATCTCCCGGTTTCTCCTCGGTGGCGATTCGATGTGAGCCACGTAGATTGAGAGCGCAAGGCCGGAATATTCGGTTCGCCGGTCGTCGCGCTCCCGGAGTACGGCGCGCGTCACGGAGATGACGAGGTCGCGGTACGCTGAGGGGTCGATTTCCTTTTCCAGCATCTGGAGGAGTTCCCCGATTTCCCGCTCCTCCGGGGGGCGGTCTTCGATGTCGAAGAAGGGATCGTCGGGCCGGAATCCCTCCGCGTCTTCCGGCGCAACCGTCGCTTCCTCTTTTTTCAGCATTTCGGTGAGACCCTCGTAGTCGACCCGGTTGACCCAGATCCGGGAGACTTTCTCCCGGAGGAGGACCTTCTCCAGTCCACCTTCGTCCTGCAGTTCCTGGGTGTCGCGATTCAGTGTGCCAAGGAAGGTGACCATCTCGTCCGGTATCTGGTTGGGCAGAAGAATGATCCGGCTTGCGCGCCGGTGATACAGTTCCCGATTCAGGTCCGCGATCGTCTTGTTCCCTGCGGGAAGGGGCTCCTCCCGGTAGAGGAGGGTGTTCTTGGTCACCTCGATCTCGATACCTGATTCGGGGGGAGGGATTGCCTCGATGGTGGAAATGATCTTACCGATAGTCTGAGTGAGAGCGGGGTGGCGAGGGGGATAGAAACTGACGATTTTAATCCCCTTGGCAATTTCCGCTACCGCCAGTACGACTCTTTCCCGGGTTTCGTCCAGTGGTGATCCCTGCTTCACGTCCATTAGGAAAATATAGTTTTATTTATTTGATAATTCAAATAAATATATAATCTAATACCCATAATGCCCCAAGTGAATCGTTTTGCCGGTCGTGTGGTCTGGAGGGCTGTCGCGTCCGGGCTGGGGGCGGGATACGTTCCCTTGGCCCCGGGAACGCTCGGAGCTCTCCTTGCCCTTCCCCTTTGGTATGGGGGGGGAGGCGAAGGGGCGATCCACTTCGGGTTGCTGGCCGCCGTCCTGATCCTGTCTCTCCCCGCCACGAGGGTGGAAATGCAGGTTACGGGTCGAAACGATCCGCCCTCCGTGGTGATCGACGAGATCGCGGGTATGCTCCTGGCGGCGACGGGAATCCCTTGGGGATGGAAATCTGGCGTCGCATTATTCCTTCTCTTTCGCCTGTTCGATATCGTGAAGTTCGGCCCCGCGGCATGGATGGATTCCCGCGAGGGGGCGGTATACGTGATAGCCGATGATCTTGTAGCCGGCCTGTATGCCAATCTGGCATACAGGGGGATCGTATGGTTGACCGGGTGACATCAGACCTCGCCGTCCGGGCCGGGAAAAGGCTCCTCCTGGCAGGACAACGCGTGGCGGTGGCCGAATCGTGCACGGGGGGTGGTGTATGCGAGGCGTTAACCTCCGTCCCCGGGAGTTCCGCGTACTTTCTCGGGGGGATTGTGGCATATGGGAACGAGTCGAAGACGAGGGAACTCGGCATACCGCCGGACCTCCTCGCGTCCCGGGGGGCGGTGAGCCGGGAAATCGCGGAGGCGATGGCGGCCGGGGCCGCGCGCCGCTTCGGGGCGGAAATCGGCATCGGGACGACGGGGATCGCCGGCCCCGGGGGGGGAACCCCGGGGAAGCCCGTGGGAACCGTCTACGTGGCGATCGCATCCGGGGAGGTCCGGCTATCGTACCATCTCCTCCTTTCGGGCGACCGTGACGCTGTCCGCAGGGCGACGGTCAGGCGGGTTCTCGCGCTGCTCCCTTCCTTTCTTTCGGGGGAGGAGGGAAGAAGCGGGTGAGGTTGTTCATCGGAATCGGACTCTCCCCGGATTGTCGCAGGGCGATTGCCGGGGCGGTGTCCTCCCTCCGGGGAAAGGGGATCCCTGTTTCCTGGACCCCCGAGCATAACCTGCACCTGACATTGAAGTTTCTCGGCGAGACCCCTGCTTCCCGGGTGAACGAATTGGCCGGGCTCATGGCGGAGGCGGGACGGGGAATCCCTCCGTTCATGCTTCGCATCGAGGAGGCAGGGGCTTTCCCTACTCTTCGGACGCCGAGGATATTGTGGATCGGAATCCGGGAACCGCTTGAATTGGTCAGGAAGTTGCACCAGAATATGGAGAACGCGCTTTCCGGAGCCGGTTTTCCCCGCGACGAAAGGCCGTTCCACCCGCACGTGACGGTCGGCCGCGTCAGGGGAAAGGTGGCGCCGGGGTGGGGCGAAACGTACGCCGCTGCGGTTTCCGGCGTGGCGTTCGACACCGTTTTCGTGGCTTCGTACAGGGTGTACGAAAGCCGGCTGACCCCTTCGGGGGCACACTACTCGGTCCTGCGCGAGGTTCCCTTCGGGGAAGGGGCGGACAGAACAGAAAAGAGAGGAGCGGGAGAATGAGCCAGGACGCAAGCCGGCGCAAAGCGCTCGACATGGCCCTCGCGGCGATCGAGAAGAGCTACGGAAAGGGCGCGATCATGCGCCTCGGAAGCGATGTCCAGACCAAGGATATTCCCGTCATATCGACGGGGGCGATTTCGCTGGACATCGCCCTGGGGATCGGCGGCATCCCGAGGGGACGGGTGATCGAGATCTTCGGGCCGGAGTCCTCGGGCAAGACCACGCTTGCCCTGCATATCATCGCCGAGGCCCAGAAGCGGGGCGGGATCGCGGGGTTCGTCGACGCGGAGCACGCCCTCGACCTGAACTACGCCCGGAAACTCGGCCTGAACACCGACGATCTCCTCGTTTCGCAGCCGGACACGGGGGAGCAGGCGCTGGAAATCGCCGAGATGCTCGTGCGCAGCGGCGCCCTGGACGTACTCGTCATCGACTCGGTGGCCGCGCTCGTGCCGAAAGCGGAGATCGAGGGGGAAATGGGAGACTCCCACATGGGGCTCCAGGCCCGGCTCATGTCCCAGGCGCTCAGGAAACTGACCGGGACGATCAGCAAGTCCCAGACGGCGGTCATCTTCATCAACCAGATCCGAATGAAGATCGGGGTGATGTTCGGCAACCCCGAGACGACCACCGGCGGCAATGCCCTGAAGTTCTACGCCACGGTCCGTATGGACATCCGGCGCATCAGCCAGATCAAGAAGGACGAAGGCGTCATCGGGGCGCGCACCCGCGTGAAGGTGGTGAAGAACAAGCTCGCGCCCCCCTTCCGGGAGGCGGAGTTCGACATCCTCTACGGAGAGGGGATCTCCCGTGAGGGGGATGTCCTGGACCTGGGCGTCGGCCTGGGGGTCGTGGAGAAAAGCGGCTCGTGGTACTCCGTGAACGGCGAGAGGATCGGCCAGGGGAGGGAGAACGCGCGGGTCTTCCTCAAGGACCACCCGGATGTCGCGGAGGGGCTTGGCAGAAAAATTTTCGAGAAAACCGGCGTGGCGGAAACCTCCAAGACCGCGCAGGAAGGGAAGGCGTAATTGGACCTCAATGACATACTCAAGACAGCGGTCAAGAACTCGGCATCGGACATCCATCTGAAGGTGGGGCTGCCCCCCATCCTGCGGATCAACGGAAAGCTTGTGCCCATCAAGGTGCCGCAGCCTCTCCGGCCCGAGGATCTAGCGGAGATAAGCGAGCGGATCCTTGCCGTCGAGGAGCAGAAGGAGAGGTTCGAGAGGAACCACGAGGTCGATTGCTCCTATAGCGTGCCGGGGCTGGGGCGGTTCCGCGTGAATCTGTTCCTGCAGCGCAGCACGGTCGGGATCGCGATCCGGGTCATCGCGATCGGGACCCTCTCCTTCGAGATGTTGAACCTGCCGAAGGTGATCGAAAAACTGGCCCTGGAAGCGAGGGGCCTCATTCTCTGCACCGGCACGACGGGGAGCGGGAAATCGACGACCCTGGCCTCTATCGTCGACTTTATCAATCACCACCGTAGCTGCCATATTCTCACGATCGAGGACCCGATCGAGTTCCTTC
>JBAULH010000218.1:0-7987 GCA_049578085.1 Candidatus Deferrimicrobiaceae bacterium | reverse complement strand
GTCCCGAGCAATGGGGCCACCATGGTGGCAAGGGCATCCGCCAGCATCGGCTTCTCGATGTCGGGGAGGTTCCCTCTCTCGTCCAGAAGGCCTGCCCTCGAGGACAGCCCGATGAGCGTCCCCAAGGTGTCCACGAAGGCCATTACGAAAATCGTCAGGATGACCGGGAAGGAAGTCGTTCTCAAGGCGCCCGGGATATCCAGCTTCATCAGGACGGGAGACGGATCGGGGGGAAGACCGATCCATTGCGGTGGCGCCGCAGTTACCCCGAAGAGGAACGACAGGAAAGTCGTGGCGAGGACACCGATGACGATCGCGCCCCGGACCCGGCGGATCATCAGCAGGACCATCAGGAAGAACCCGAAGATCCCGAGCAGCGCAGACGGCCGGGTGATGTCCCCCAGGCTCACCGGCGCCCCCGGCACGCCGAGGCGGACCAGGCCAGTTTCGTTCAGGCCGATGAAGGTGAGGAACAGGCCGATCCCGACGGCGAAACTGAACTTGAGCGTCTGCGGTAGCGCCTCGGCCAGCCAGCCGCGCACCCGGAACAACGTGAGAAGGGCGAAGAGAACCCCGGCGATGAAAACGGCGCCCAGCGCCACCTGCCAGGAATACCCCATGACCTTGACCACGGTGAACGCGATGAAGGCGTTCTCTCCCATGTAGGGGGCGACGGCGAAAGGGCGGCCCGCGTACAATCCCATCAGCGCCGTTCCGAACGCGGCCGACAGGATCGTGGCTACCATCGAGGGTCCACGGGGAATCCCCGCCGTCGCCAGGATGGCGGGGTTGACGATGATGATATAGGCCATCGTCAGGAACGTCGTGACACCGGCGAGGATTTCCTGCCGGTAGCCGGTGCCGTGCCGATCGAATCCGAAAAAGGCCCTCACTTCCGGCCACCCCCCCCGGCGCGTCCCCGTCCTTATGATTTCGCCCGTAGAGGTTCACGCCGGGCGAGAGATCCAATCTTTCTCCACTGCGACGTTGCAAAGGGCCATTTTGGCAGGGAATTCATTGCCCCGGCCACATGTCAGCCGAACACGCACATTCCGTGTTCCATCTTACCGTAGTCCGTATTCTTGTATTCCATCATCTTGCGTGCCATCTTGTCGTTGCTTCCGCACGGATGGAAACGCCGAATCCCGCGCGCACGGCATGCGAGACGCTCGTACGCCTGCCCCCGGCCGTCTTTCATTCGGGGCACCATACGAGTCGGGATCTTTCATTTAAGGGTTGACATTACATAGGATCTAATCTTAAATAGGATTTATGCTAAGAAAAAAGGGAGAGGCGGCAAGGATCCTTCGCGAACAGGGAGCAAGAGTTACCCCGCAGCGGGTGGCGATTCTCAGGGCCGTCGAGAGTTCCGGAAGCCATCCCGACGCCGATGCCGTCTATCGTCAGGTCTCACGGGAACATCCGCATATCTCCCGGGATACGGTCTATCGGACCCTGTCGATGATGGAGGAGAAAAAGATCATCGGATCGGTCCTGTTCGTCGGGAATGCAAAACGGTATGATCCGAATACTGCGAGACACCACCACCTGATCTGCCTCCGGTGCAGAAAGATCGTCGATTTTGCCGCTGATAAATTCGACCGCCTGGAACCATCCATATCCACGCTCGAGAGATTCAAGGTATTACGGACAACGGTACACGTGGAAGGGGAATGCGACGAATGCCAGAAAAGGAAAGGAGATCAGAGATGAATGAAGATGGCAAGTGCCCGGTAACGGGCAGAACTAGCAAACAAGTAGCCGGTAGAGGAACGTCGAACCGGGACTGGTGGCCGAACCAGTTGAACCTTACCATTCTGCACCAGCATTCCCCCAAGTCCAATCCGATGGGCGAGGATTTTAACTACGCTGAAGAATTCAAGAGTCTCGACCTTGCTGCCGTGAAGAAGGACCTCTATGCGCTGATGACCGACTCGCAGGACTGGTGGCCGGCCGACTACGGTCACTACGGGGGGCTCTTCATCCGGATGGCGTGGCACAGCGCAGGCACCTACCGCCAAGGCGACGGCCGCGGGGGAGCGGGGTCCGGCAATCAACGCTTGGCGCCTGTCAACAGCTGGCCGGACAACGTGAACCTCGACAAGGCGCGCCGTCTGCTCTGGCCGATCAAGCAGAAATACGGCAGGAAAATCTCCTGGGCCGACCTCATGATCCTCGCCGGCAACTGCGCGCTGGAGTCGATGGGATTCAAGACCTTCGGCTTCGGCGGCGGGCGCGAGGACGTTTGGGAGCCGGAAGAGGACATTTATTGGGGCTCTGAGGCCGAGTGGCTTGGCGACAGGCGCTACTCCGGTGATCGGGAACTAGAGAACCCGCTCGCTGCCGTGCAGATGGGGCTGATCTACGTGAACCCGGAAGGCCCGGACGGCAATCCGGATGCGGTCGCCTCCGGCCGTGACGTTCGCGAGACCTTCGCCCGCATGGCCATGAACGACGAAGAGACCGTCGCGCTCGTTGCGGGCGGGCACACGTTCGGCAAGTGTCACGGCGCCGGTGATGCGAAACATGTTGGGCCTGAGCCCGAAGCGGCTGGCATCGGGGAGCAGGGCTTGGGCTGGAAGAGCAGCTTCGGCAGCGGCAAGGGGGGTGACACCATTAGCAGTGGCATCGAAGGAGCCTGGACGTCGAACCCGATCAAGTGGGATATGGGCTATTTCGATGTGCTGTTCGGCTATGATTGGAATTTGGTGAAAAGCCCCGCCGGCGCCTACCAGTGGGTCCCGGTCAATCCGGATGAAAAGGATCTCGCGCCTGCCGCTCACGATCCGTCGAAGCGGGTTACGACCATCATGACCACGGCAGACCTCTCTCTGAGGATGGATCCAATCTATAAACCGATTGCGAAGCGGTTCCACGAGAACCCGGAGGAGTTCGCAGACGCGTTTGCCCGGGCGTGGTTCAAGCTGACCCACCGCGACATGGGCCCCCGCTCGCGCTATCTCGGCCCGGAGGTCCCGGAGGAGGAACTGATCTGGCAAGACCCGGTACCCGCAGTCGATCATGAGCTGATCGACAAGAAGGACATCGCAGACCTCAAGGCCACGATTCTTGCTTCGGGGCTGTCTGTCTCCCAATTGGTCTCGACCGCCTGGGCGTCGGCATCCACGTTCCGCGGTTCCGATAAGCGCGGCGGTGCGAACGGGGCGCGCATTCGTCTTGCTCCTCAAAAGGATTGGGAAGTCAACCAGCCGGCCCAACTGAAGACTGTGCTGCAGACCCTTGAGGGAATCCAAAAGAAGTTCAACAGCGCGAAGTCAGGCAGGAAGAAGGTTTCGCTGGCCGACTTGATTGTCCTGGGCGGATGCGCAGGTGTCGAGCAGGCTGCGAAGAATGCCGGCCACGATGTGACCGTTCCCTTCACGCCGGGACGCACGGATGCGTCGCAGGAGCAAACCGACGTGAAGTCATTCGCCGTACTCAAACCAGCTGCAGACGGGTTCCGTAACTACCTCAAAACCAAATACGCCGTATCGGCAGAGGAATTGTTGGTTGATCGGGCGCAATTGCTGACGCTGACCGCACCTGAGATGACGGTGCTCGTGGGCGGCATGCGCGTCCTGAAGACCAACTTCGGAGGGTCCCAGCACGGCGTCTTCACCAAGCGGCCAGAAACGCTCACCAATGACTTTTTCGTGAACCTGCTCGACATGAGCACGACGTGGAAGGCAACCGCGGAAGACGATGACGTATTCGAGGGTCGTGATCACGCAACGGGCGCACTCAAGTGGACCGGCACCCGTGTCGACCTCATCTTCGGTTCGAACTCCCAACTCCGGGCCTTGGCGGAAGTTTACGGATGTAAGGACTCCCAGGAGAAGTTCCTGCACGATTTTGTAGCGGTGTGGAACAAAGTCATGAACCTTGACCGGTTCGACCTCTCCTGATCGCAGCATAAACGTCTTCGAGGTCTTCTGACAGGGCGGTGCTGGCGAAACGGGCGAAAAAATCGAAGGAAGACATTTCTCTTGGTCATCATAATGTAGGGAAGGGGAGGCTTGAACATTCGTCAAGCCTCCCCCGGCCTTTGCTCCCTTGGGACGCCGCGGCTCGGAAATTCCAGGAGTATCCTGTATACTCGAACGGAAATGAAGAAGAACCGAATTCTGATTTTCGCCGTCACCCTCCTTCTGGGGAACTGGCTGGCGGCATGTTCCCTCACGCCTGCGTTCCGGAATGAGACCGGTCCTCCGACATCCCACACCGTTACCCGGATGGGGGATGCCACCTATCGGATCGATCTACAGGGGCTTGGGAGCACGAGCCGGGACGGGGTGACCTCGTACCTGCTGAAGAGGGCCGCGTCGGTCACGCTGGAGGAAGGGTGCGACTACTTCATCGTGAGCGGCGGGGAGGTTCGCGGGGATAACGAAATGCAGTCGACACCCTTTGCCGGATCGTCCCCGGAATCGCCCAGCAAGTCGCTGGCAGAGGGGACCGCACGCCTCTCCCAAAGGTACTCCGGTTCCGTTCTGTTCCACATTTTCAAGGGGGAGAAGCCCAAGGACAATCCGCTCGCCTTCGATGCGCGGGCTCTGGCCCGGTAGACCCGTTCGTCTTAACAATATTCCCTTGACGAAACGGTTTGGAACCGGGTACGAAGAATCATCGAATGACAAGGAGGAACGCATGCCGACGGAAAAGAATCTGAAAGAGGCGTTCGCTGGCGAGAGCCAGGCCAACCGGATGTACCTGGCTTTTTCGCAGAAAGCGGAGTCGGACGAATACCCCCAGATCGCGAAGCTGTTCCGCGCGGCCGCGGCGGCGGAGACGGTGCACGCCCACGCCCACTTCCGTGTGATGGGAGGGGTGAAGGGGACGGCGGAAAACCTCAAGGCCGCCATCAGCGGGGAAGGGTATGAAAGCAAGGAGATGTATCCGGCGTTTCTGAAAGAAGCGGAGAAGGAAAAAAACGTCGCCGCTGCGGTCTCCTTCCGGTATGCCCTGGCCGTCGAAAAGGTCCACCACGACCTCTATTCGCAAGCGCTGGAAAGCATAAGCAAGGGGAAAGACCTCCCCGGGCAGGACATCTTCGTCTGCGAAGTCTGCGGGAATACGGTGTACGGCCACGCACCGGACAAGTGTCCGGTCTGCGGTGCGGAGAAATCGAAGTTCACGCGGATTCCGTAGAACACTTTTAAGATACAGCGGAGGATCGTCGGCGGCTTGTTTTCCGGGGCGCGGACGTCCGCCTTTCGTCCCCACGGCGAAAGCACCTTGGCTGTTTGTTTTCTTCTCACGATATTTATGGCGATGGATGGGCTGTTGTCTCCCTCCCCGTTTCCCGGTAGGATGGGAAAAGCGGAACGGGTTCGGTCAACCAGCAGGCAACCGCTTGTCAATCCACGATAGATCAGGGCAATACACAGGCGCGGAAGGCGGCCCGGCGGCCGTGTCTTCCCCTCGACGGCAGGGATTTCCTTCCCCCGCGGCTTGCGTCGGAGGCAGGAGGCAGGGAGTTCCGGCAGGAGGAGGGGTCCCCATGTTCGTGCATGCCTTCAAGAGGGCGGCCTGTTTTACCAGGCCGGTAGTGATCTCCCGCCGGTATTTCGACCGGAGCACCGACTGCGGATGCGGTGCCTTCGTCGTGATCAACGACGAGGGCTGGATCGTGACGGCGGCCCACCTGTTGTCCTCGTTCGGAAAGATCCAGCAGGACGCGGAGGCGATCGTCGAGTATTACCACACGATCCACACGATCGAGCAGGAGGAGGGAGTTCCCCGGGAGGAGAGGTTCGAGAGGGTCCGGCGCCTCAAGGACAACCCGAAGTGGATCACCAACCTCTCCTATTGGTGGGGCATGGACGGAGTGCAGCTCGCGGATATCCGGCCCCTCCCGGAAGGGGACCTTGCACTCGGCCGTCTTATGCCGTTCGACCCGAATGCGTGGGCCGGCTACCCGGTTTTCAAGTCCCCCCGCGATCTGGGTATCGGAACGGCTCTTTGCAAAATCGGTTATCCGTTCCAGAAGATACAGGCCTCCTTTCGCGAAGCGAACGATTCCTTCGATCTGGGCTCCGCGGCACGGACGCTGGCCTGCTTTCCGATGGAGGGGCTCTATACCAGGACGCTGACCGCGGGCAAATCCGGCGACGGGAGATACGACATCAAGTTCCTGGAGACGTCGTCGCCGGGGCTCAAGGGCCAAAGCGGGGGCCCCATCCTCGATGCGAACGGCACGGTCTGGGGTGTCCAGAGCCGGACCGACCATTACGCCTACGGCAGCGTCTCCCGGACGGAAAAGGACGGGAGGGAAATCGAGGAGGAACAGTCCATCAACCTGGGGATCGGCATCCATCCCGAGCTCATCGTTTCCTTCCTCAGGGACAACGGGGTCCGGTTCCTGCTCTCCGACTACTAAGAGCAGGGACGTTCCTGAGAACTCCTCATCCCCTGCGGCGCGCAACGTTTCGCGGCTACCGTTCCGCTCGACGCAAGTTCCCGGGGACATTCCTGGCTCATCTCCGGGATGCGGGAGAGGAGTGTCCCTGCCCATGAAACGCAGCACTTGGTGTATAGTTTTTCCTGAATACCAACAGGAGGGGAGCCGTGCAGGATTTCGAAAAACTCGGGGTATTCTACCTCGGGCGCGAATTCGATCTTGCGAAAAATGCCCTGAAGGAGGATCTGGTGCTCTACGATTCCCGGGACCTGGTCACTCACGCCGTTTGCGTGGGGATGACGGGGAGCGGGAAGACGGGGCTTTGCATCGGTCTCCTGGAGGAGGCGTTGATCGACAACATCCCCGCCATCGTGGTGGACCCCAAGGGGGATCTTGCCAACCTGCTCCTGACATTCCCCGACCTGAAGGCGGACGAGTTCTTCCCCTGGATCAACGAGGAGGAGGCGCGCAGGAAAGGGGTCTCCCCGCAGGAGTACGCCGCCAAACAGGCGGACCTCTGGAAGAAGGGGCTGGCCGAGTGGGGGCAGGACGGGGCGCGGATCCGGAAGCTTAAAAGTTCCGCGGAGTTTACCATCTACACGCCGGGCAGCACGGCGGGGCTGCCCGTCTCCATCCTCAAGTCGTTCGCCTTCCCGGGGAAGGCCGTCACTGACGACAGCGAACTGCTGGGGGAGCGGGTCGCCACCACTGTGACCAGTCTGCTCAACCTACTGGGAATAGAAGCCGATCCGATCCAGAGCAGGGAGCACATCCTCCTTTCCACCATCCTCGATACTGCGTGGAAGCAGGGGCAGGACCTGGACCTCGCCGGGTTCATCCAGGCGATCCAGTTGCCGCCGGTAGCCCGCATCGGCGTCTTCGACCTCGAGTCCTTCTTCCCTTCCAAGGACCGTTTCGCTCTCGCCATGAAGCTCAATAACCTCCTGGCCGCGCCCGGGTTCTCCGCGTGGCTCGAAGGAGCCCCGCTGGATATCGACCGGATGTTCTACACGACGGAAGGAAAGCCCCGGGTGTCCATCTTCTCCATTGCCCATTTGAACGACACGGAGCGGATGTTCTTCGTCTCCCTCCTCCTCGCCCAGCTTCTGGGGTGGATGCGCTCGCAGTCGGGCACGACCAGCCTCCGGACGCTTTTCTACATGGACGAGATCTTCGGGTACTTCCCCCCCGTGGCCAACCCACCGTCGAAAGCCCCCCTTCTGACGCTGCTCAAGCAGGCCAGGGCGTTCGGGCTGGGGATCGTCCTTGCCACCCAGAACCCCGTGGACCTGGATTACAAGGGGCTGTCCAACACGGGGACCTGGTTCCTCGGCAGGCTGCAGACCGAGCGGGACAAGGAGCGGGTGCTGGACGGTCTCGAGGGGGCGGCGGCCGGAGGGGCGGGCCGGTTCGACAGAAAGCGGATGGAGCAGATCCTCGCCGGCCTGGGGCAACGGGTGTTCCTGATGAACAACGTCCACGAGGACGCGCCGGTCGTCTTCCAGACCCGGTGGACGATGTCGTACCTGCGCGGACCCCTGACCCGGACGCAGATCAAGCAGCTGATGGACCCGGTCAAATCGTTGC
>JBAULH010000217.1:0-6572 GCA_049578085.1 Candidatus Deferrimicrobiaceae bacterium | reverse complement strand
CCGTGGAGGAGACGATGCGGGCGCTCGACGACATGGTTCGCGCGGGAAAGATCCTCTATGTGGGGATCTCCGATGCACCCGCCTGGGTCGTCTCACGGGCGAATACCCTCGCTGACCTCATGGGGTGGAGCGCCTTCGCCGGGCTGCAGATCCCTTACAGCCTCATCGAGCGGACGCCCGAGCGGGAACTCCTCCCCATGGCCCGGGCCCTGGACCTCGCGGTCACGCCCTGGGGGACGCTCGGAGGAGGAGTGCTGACCGGGAAGTATAAAGCCGGGAAGCCCCGCCCGAAAGATGCCCGGTACGGCTCCCAGGAGGAGTGGGGGAATATCTACGTTACGGAACGGAATTTACGCATCGCGGAAGAAGTCGATCGGATAGCAAAGGAGATCGGGAGATCGCCTTCGCAGGTCGCCATCGCCTGGGTACGGCACCGCCCGCAGGGAGTGTACATCCCCATTCTGGGGGCTTCGAAGACCGAACAGATGAAGGACAACCTCGGGGCCCTCGATGTCGCCCTTTCCGCGGAGCAGCTCGGACGGCTGAACGAGGTGAGCCGCGTCGATCTGGGCTTCCCCCTCGCGTTTCTCGACCAGGTGCGGCAGATCGTCTACGGCAACACCTTCCCGCTCACCGACGACCACAGGAGGGGGTGACTCCCTGCCGGAAGCACGCGGGAGATTACGACGGACCTCGTGCGGTCCGGACGGTCCCCGGTCAGATCAGTTTATCCAGCTTCTTCATGTCCTGGAGCGGGCTCCCCCCGACGACCTGGAAGGGAAGCACGTCCCGGTTCACGAAGGAGTTCATCGCCACCACCGCGCCCTCTCCGATCGTCACCCCGCACCGGATGACGGATCCCGCTCCCACGAGCGCCTGCTTCCCGATCTCCGTTTTACCCAGTCGGACGCTTTTGATCGTCACCTCATGGGTCAGGATCTTCGTCATCGTCCCGACGACCGCCCCGTCCCCGATGCTGAGCAGGGAGGGGAATTCGATATCCATGAAGACGAGCGGAGCGATGAAGGCATCCCTCCCGATGTTCATCCCGATCGACCGGAGAAGCCGGTTCTTGAATTCCCCCGACGGCAGGATCGTGCACACGAAGATGACGAGGGACTGCCGGAGAAACCGGAGCCGGCTCTGCAAAACGATCTTGTGCCAGTAATCCCGCGGGTTGAGGTCCGGTCCCTCATAAGGGATCTTCAGGTACCGCTCCGGTCCCTTGATGAACTCGTTCACCCTTTTCCTTGCGGTTTCAATATCGTCAGCCATGGTCTTATTCCTCGATTCGGGAATGCAGGAGGTTCTGCAAGAATAGGCGAAACGAGGAAGCGGGTTCAATAGGAAAAAGCGGTTCCTTCCTGCCGTCCCGCGCGAAGGAGGCGGCGGGACAGGGAAACCCGCTCGAGATCCTTTTCCCGGGAGGAGCGTCTTGTCGGACCGCAATCCAGCGAATACGGACCATACCGACGCTGTTGTCCTTCTGCACGGCCTCGGGGGGAAGGACTGGAATCTGCGGTACCTGGGCAGGCGGTTTGACCGAGCCGGCCTGGCGGTGCAATACCATCATTATCCTTCCCGGACCGGGAACCTGGAGGAGATCGCGAGGGGGCTAGCCGAGACGGTAACGCGCACGGAGGGGAGGAAGGTACACCTGTTGGGACACAGCCTGGGGGGAATCGTCATCGCGAAGATGCTGGAAACAACTCCGCCGGTGAACGTGGGACGGGTGGCGTTTTTGGGATGCCCCATCGGGGGAAGCGCGGCGATCACGGCGCTCTCCAGGAATCGCTTTGGCCGCCGTCTCCTCGGTCCCGTGGCGAGGGAGGGGATCGTGGAAAGAAGGCCCCGCGCGCCCGTGGACCGGGAACTGCTCGTCGTGGCGGGGACCCTTCCGGTGGGGATCGGCCTCCTGACCGGTCTTCCACGTCCCCATGACGGGTGGGTTCAGGTATCGGAAACCCGCATCGAAGGAGCCAGGCTGGTGACCTCGCGCGTATTCCATTTCGGGCTGCTGTTCTCACGGAATGTCGCCGATCTCCTTTGCGCCTTCTTTTCCGAAGAGATATAGTGGTTTCCTCACGGGGAATGGCACGGGAAAGGGGAACGGGGGATGATGAGCGGTGCAGGAGGTACGGACGGGAAATTCCGCGTGGCGATGGCCGGCCGCTCGGTCATGGGGCACTGGTTCAAGTTCTGGAACTTTCCCGAAATGCTGAGCAGGTACGCCATCTATTTCCCTTGGCCGATTCCATATCAGGTGTGCGTGAAGGATCGGTACCGGCTCGAATACGTCCGGATCGTCCCTCCGGATCCCGATCAGGCGAATCCCTCCTATGGGAAGAAGACGCTTTCCTCCCTGCGCGCGCAGGTCGAGGGGAAGCGATACGATGCGATGTTTTTCAAATTGTGTTTCGTCGATTTCCGGGACAGGAAGCTGAAGGATGAAATCAACAAGCAGAAAGTATTCCATGGCATGAAGTCCCTGATCACGGATGTCCATGCCTTCGCCAGGAAGGAAAGGGCAAAGCTGATTCTGGGCAATGCGCTGCCCGTGTTGAAACCGGGGGAATATGCCCAGCGGCTCAGGAGAGAGTACAACGCGTGGATCGAGGAATACGCGGGAAGAAGCGGCGACATCGCGGTGTTCGATCTGTTCGGGCTGCTTGCCGGCGACCAGGGGACCTTGCGGGCCGATCTTGCCCGAAACCCGTTCGACCCCCACCTGAACAAGAAAGCCTATTCGATCCTCGAGACGGAACTGGATATCCGGTTGTCGGAACTGCGATAAATCTTCGCCGGGAAGAACCGCCGGAGCGAAAAAAGGGCGGGGACCCGGAGATCCCCGCCCTCCTGTATTCCCCGGGAACGTTTTCGCCTAGCCGAAGAGGGCCCTCAGGTATTCCCGGTTGAGCCTCGCGATGAACTTCACGTCGATCCCTTTCGGGCATGCCGCCTGGCATTCGTAGTGGTTCGTGCAGTTGCCGAAGCCGCACTCCTGCATCGTCTTGATCATCGCCAGGACCCTTTCCTTGGCTTCCACCCTTCCCTGGGGAAGGGCGGCCAGCTGCGAGATCTTGGCTCCCGTGAAGAGCATCGCCGCGCCGTTCGGGCACGCCGCCACGCAAGCTCCGCAACCGATGCACTCGGCGGCGTCCATCGAGTATTCGGCGTCGGGCTTGGGGATGGGGATCGCGTTGGCGTCGGGAGCCCCGCCCGTGTGGGTGGAGGTGTATCCGCCCGCCTGGATGATCGTGTCGAGGGCCGCCCGGTCCACCATCAGGTCCTTGAGGATGGGGAACGCCCGGGCCCGCCACGGCTCGATGTAGATGGTGTCGCCGTCCTTGAACTTGCGCATGTGGAGCTGGCAGACGGTGGTCCGTTCCTGCCCGCCGTGCGGAACGCCGTTGATGACCTGCGAGCAGACCCCGCAGATCCCTTCCCGGCAGTCGTGGTCGAAGACGATCGGGTCTTTTCCCTCCCGGATGAGGTCCTCGTTCACGACGTCGAGCATCTCGAGAAAGGAGTGGTGCTCGGTGATGTTCCGGGCGGAAAAGGTTTCGAACCGGCCGGGCTCGTTCGGGCCTTTCTGCCGCCAGACGATCAGCTTGAGAGTCATCGTTTTATGGTCGTTCTGTCCGCTCATTATTTGTAGCTCCTTACCGCAGGTTTAATTACATTGAACGCGAGCGGCTCCTTGTGGAGTTCGGGTTCGACGCCGCTGCCCTTGAATTCCCAGGCGGCCACGTAGCAGAAGTTCTCATCATCCCGTTTCGCTTCCCCGTCCTCGAACTGGTGCTCTATCCGGAAATGGGCGCCGCACGACTCGTCGCGGTTCAATGCATCGCGGCAGAGCAGCTCGGCAAACTCGAGGAAGTCCGCCGTGCGTCCCGCGTTCTCCAGCTGCTGGTTGATCTCCCCGCCGTTGCCGGTCACCTTCAGGTTCCGCCAGAACTCCTCCCGGATTGCGGGAATCTTCATGATGGTCTCGGTGAGCCCCTTCTTGCTGCGTGCCATCCCGACGTTGTTCCACATGAGGGTGCCGAGCTCGCGCATCAGCTCCGTGACCGTCCGCCGGCCGTTGGTGGAGAGGATCTTCTTGATAGGGGCCTTGACGTCCTCGATCGATTTCCGGCATTCGGCGTGGTCTTCCTTCACCTTCCCCGGCTTGGTCTGTGCCAGGTAATGGGCGATGGTATAGGGGATGACGAAGTACCCGTCGGCCAAGCCCTGCATGAGCGCGCTTGCGCCGAGCCGGTTCGCCCCGTGGACGGAGAAGTTGGCCTCCCCGAGCACGAAGAGGCCCGGGATGTTGCTCATCAGGTTGTAGTCGACCCACAGGCCGCCCATGGCGTAGTGGGGCGCCGGATAGATCCGCATCGGCACCCGGTAGCCGTTTTCTCCGGTGATTCGCTCGTACATCTCGAAGAGGTTCCCGTACCGCTCGCGGATCGTCCCCTCGCCGAGGCGGCCGATCGGGTCGCGGAAGTCGAGGTAGACTCCTCGCCCGCCCGGGCCCACGCCGCGGCCTTCGTCGCACTGTTCCTTCGCCGCCCGGGAGGAGATGTCCCGGGGCGCCAGGTTCCCGTAGCTCGGATATTTCCGCTCCAGGTAGTAGTCACGGTCTTCCTCGGGGATCTCATTCGGTGACCGCTTGTCGCCCTCTCTCTTGGGGACCCAGATCCGGCCGTCGTTCCTAAGCGACTCGGACATCAGGGTCAACTTCGACTGGTAGTCCCCCGATTGGGGGATGCAGGTGGGATGGATCTGGGTATAGCAGGGATTGGCGAAGAAGGCGCCTTTCTTGTAGGCCTTCCAGATGGCGGTGACGCTGGCTCCCATCGCCATCGTGGAGAGGTAGAAGACGTTCACGTAGCCGCCCGTGCACAAAAGGACCGCATCGCCCACATGGGTGCGGAACTCGCCGGTGACGAGGTCGCGGATCGTGATCCCCTTCGCCTCCCCGTCCACCACCACCAGGTCGAGCATCTCGGTACGGGGGAACATCTTCACCGTCCCCGCCTTGATCTGGCGGGAGAGGGCCGAGTATGCGCCCAGCAGGAGCTGCTGGCCCGTCTGCCCGCGCGCGTAGAAGGTCCGGGACACCTGGGCGCCGCCGAAGGAGCGGTTGTCCAGGTAGCCGGCGTAGTCGCGCGCGAAGGGCACCCCCTGGGCGACGCACTGGTCGATGATGCTGCTGCTCACCTGGGCGAGCCGCCACACGTCCGCCTCGCGCGACCGGAAGTCGCCCCCCTTGACGGTGTCGTAGAAGAGGCGGTAGATGCTGTCGCCGTCGTTCGGATAGTTCTTGGCGGCGTTGATCCCGCCCTGTGCTGCGATGCTGTGGGCGCGGCGGGGGCTGTCCTGGTAGCAGAAGGACTCCACGTTGTATCCCAGTTCGCCCAGCGAGGCCGCGGCGGAGGCGCCCGCCAGCCCGGTCCCGACCACCAGGATCTTGTACTTGCGCTTGTTCGCCGGGTTCACCAGCTTCATGTCGAAGCGGTGCTTGTCCCACGTCTTTTCGATCGGTCCTGTCGGACTTTTTCCGTCGAGTATCACTGTGGACCCCCTATTTGGTCAAAAAACCGACGAGTATGAGGATGGGAATGGCGCTGTATCCCAGGAGGAACAGCGCCGAGAGCACCTTTCCGAGCACGGTGAACCGGGGCAGGGTCTGCTCGTTGTTCCACCCGAGGGTCTGGAAGAAGCTCTGGATCCCGTGCTGCAGGTGGAGGAAGAGGACCACCATGGCTCCCACGTAGAGCAGGGCGATCGCCGTGTGGCGGAAGCTGGCGACCACCATGGAGTAGACGTCTCCCGGCCGCTTTGCGACCGCCTCGGGAATGATGTCGGGCGTGACGCGGACGGTGAACTGCAGGAGGTGATAGACAAGGAACCCGAACAGGATGGCGCCCGTCCAGATCATCGTCTCGCTGGAGAAGTTGGCTTTCAGTTTCCGGTTGACGGCGTATTTGCCCGGGTTTGCCGCCCAGTTCTCGAGGGTCAGCAGTATGCCGAAGACGACGTGTAGCCCTAGCATGGCAAGCATGAAGGCCCGGAACGCCCAGACCAGCGGCCCCAGGCTGTGCAGTTTCTCGGCATAGGTGTTGAGCGCGTTCGGGCCGAAGAAGATGGTGGAGTTTCCCAGCAGATGGACGATGACGAAGAAGAGCATGAAAAGCCCGCTCACCGCCACCAGAACCTTTCTGCCTACGGTATTGGAGAGAATCTGCATGGCTCCATCCCTTTTCTTGTGATTTTTCGTTTCGAATCGCTTTTTTGTATTCTGTATACCGACAGAGCATAGGCCAATATAAGAGTCGATGTCAATCTCGACCTAAAGACAACCGGTACCGCCTGTCTCCCTTCCTTAAAGTTGCGGGAAACGGTTGACGCCCGATTGCATATCTGGTATTATTTTTACATTCCGACAAACTGGCCGCACTACTGAAAATTTGCCCGAGGCTACCGCCTTCTTCCTACGGGATGAAGGTCCGGTTTGCGTTCCAAGGAAGAGGGAAAGATGAAACGTATCGCTCGCATCATTCTGACGACATTGACCCTGTGGC
>JBAULH010000216.1:0-1773 GCA_049578085.1 Candidatus Deferrimicrobiaceae bacterium | reverse complement strand
GAACGTGCCGGTGTAGTCCGCGCGGATCGCCTCCCCGAGGATCCTCCCGGAGGTCGCGTCGATCCCGCTGGGGACGTCGACGGCAAACACGGTGGCCAGGGAAAGGTTGATCGTCTCCACCACGTTGCGCACGATTCCCTGGAGGGGGGAGGAAAGGCCCGTCCCGAGGATGGCGTCGACGCACAGGTGGACCTCCTCGAGGTAGGTCCGCAGATCCTCCACGCCGTCCTGGTCCCGGATGACCCGGGCCTCGACGTCCATCTTCCTCAAGATTTCGTATTGGATCCGGGCGTCCGGCGAGAGGCCCTCCCCCTCGGAGAGGAGAAAGACCTCGACGTACACGCCCCGGTTTTGGAGGTGTCTCGCGATCACCATCCCGTCCCCGCCGTTGTTCCCGCGCCCGCACACGATGGCGACCGAAGCCTCTTCCGGGGCGACGACCTTCTCCTGCAGGATGCGAAGGATTTTCTCGGTACAGCAGCGGCCCGCGTTCTCCATGAGAACGAGGGAAGGGATTCCGTATCCTTCGATCGTCAGCCGGTCGAGTTCGGCCATCTGGCGCGCAGTGGCTACTTTCACGCAGGCATCTCCTTAGGATTCGATGATCACGAACGCCATTGCTTTCCCCCCGTCGTGAGCAATGCTGACATGTATCCGGCCCCCATTTAATTTTTTCATATATTTATATGCATTACCATAAAGCTTTACTTCCGGTTTCCCCATGGCGCCGCGAACCGTTTCCACATCTCGCCACAGGATCCCCTGCGACTTCCCCGTACCGAAGGCTTTCATCACCGCTTCCTTCACCGCGAACCGGCCCGCAAGCCGCTCGGCTTCCCGGACGCCCTTTTTAGCGTATCCTGCCTCGTCCTCCGTGAACACCCGTCTCAGGAAGCGGTCCCGGTACCGTGAAAGGAGGTCCTTCACCCTTCCCACTTCCACGATGTCGACGCCGATCCCTACGATCACCGGGTTTTTTATCCCCACGGCCCCTTCACCTGCCATGGATCAGGTCGGCCATCTCCCGAATCGCCTGCCCCAGCCCCACGAACACCGCTTTGGCGATGATGCTGTGGCCGATGTTGAACTCCTCGATTTCCGGAAGGGAAAGGATCGGTACGATGTTTCGCAGGTCGAGTCCGTGCCCGGCAAACACCTTAAGCCCGATGTTTCTGCCGTGCGTGGCCGCTGCACGGATCTTTCCGAACTCCTTTTCGCAACGCCCGGTCGCGAAGGCGCGGCAATAGGCCCCCGTGTGGATCTCGACAGCGTCGGCCCCCGCGTGCTTCGCCGCGCGCACCTGCGCCAGTTCCGGGTCGATGAAGAGGCTTACCAGGATCCCCGCCTCCTGCAGGCGGGAGACCATCCCGTGAAGCGCTGTCCTGTGCGCCAGGACGTCGAGCCCTCCCTCGGTTGTGATCTCCTGCCGTTTCTCCGGAACGAGCGTTGACGAGAAAGGGCGGAGCCGCACAGCGATCCCCTCCATCTCGTTAGTGGCCGCCATCTCCATATTGATCCTCGTCTGGACGACCTGTGAAAGAATGCCCAGGTCGCGGTCCTGTATGTGCCGCCTGTCCTCCCGGAGGTGCACCGTGATCCCGTCCGCGCCGGAAAGTTCCGCTATCGCCGCCGCGGTCACGGGATCGGGTGCGCTCCCCCCCCTGGCCTGGCGCACCGTGGCGACGTGGTCGATGTTTACACCCAGCTTCTTTCCCATGCCTTCAGTACGGGGACGTTGCTGAACTGAACCAGTACGGGGACGTTGTTGAACTA
>JBAULH010000215.1:0-8669 GCA_049578085.1 Candidatus Deferrimicrobiaceae bacterium | reverse complement strand
GGCCAAAACCGAGGGCAAGCTGCGGCTTGAGGGGAAGGGGTACCTCGTCCAGGACGGAGACATCCTGCAAATCCGCTTCAACGTCTGATTTCCTCCCGCCGGAAACGGTATCTTTTGACTGAATTTCTATATAGATATGGACGAAAAGAGAGGAATGAAGTTCCTAAAAAAAATATCGACGGCGAACCTGCGCAATCCTGGAGGCGGGATGTGCGGGGACGTTTCCCACGCGGGGCAGGGGAACACGCCGGCGGGCGGCCCGTTTTCCCATGGAGGGTGACGGGGGCCTACGCGAGGATTTCCCGGAAAGGACGAAAGAAACATGGAAGAAAAAACCGAGATCCGGGGGGCCTGCTTCTCGTCCGAGGAGCAGGCGGAACTGCTCCGGATCGCTCGCGATGCGCTGGTAACCAACGTCACCGAGGGGCAGATACCTGCGGAGAATCCCGCACACTCGGCTCTCTCCGCCCCCGGAGCGGCATTTGTAACGCTTCGCAGCGGGGGCCGTCTCCGTGGCTGTATCGGGTACACGGAGCCTCACGCTCCGCTGTACCGCACCGTCCAGGAATGCATCGTCGCCGCGGCGACCGAGGATCCACGGTTCCCCCGGGTAACGGCAGGGGAAGCAGGAGGGGTACGGATCGAGATTTCCGTCCTGACTCCCCTGCTACCGGTCCGGCCGGAGGATGTGCAGGCAGGCGTGCACGGGTTGATGATCCAAAAGGGGACGAAACGGGGGCTGCTCCTTCCGCAGGTGGCTGTCGAGTACGGGTGGGACCGCGAAACGCTTCTTTCCCAGGTGTGCATGAAGGCGGGTCTCCCCGCGGACGCCTGGAGGGAAGGCGCGGAACTCTATTCCTTCACGGCCGAGGTGTTCGGCGAGTGATGTCCCCCCTCACCATCGTCTCCTTCAGTTTCGCCTTCAGCACCTTTCCCGCGCTGTTTTTCGGGAGGGAAGACGTGAACTCGATCGCCCGGGGGACCTTGAAGGGGGCCATGTTGGTTCGGCAGTGTTCGAGGAGGGAGTCGGTGTCCGCCTGCTTCCCCTCTTTGAGTGCCACGATGGCCACGGGGACCTCCCCCAGGGTGTAGTCGGGGCAAGGGATGACCGCGACCTCCGCCACCGAGGGATGCTCCCCGAGGACATTTTCGATTTCGCGCGGATAGACCGAGATCCCCCCGATCATCAGCGTGTCACGCATCCGGTCGAGGATGTAAAGGTACCCCTCCTCGTCGAATGACGCCACGTCTCCCGTGTATAGCCAGCCATTACGGAGCACTTCCGAGGAGAACTCGGGGTCCCCGTAATATCCCGAAAAGATGTTTTTCCCGCGGGCGATCACTTCGCCCACCTGGCCGGGGGGAAGCTCCGTCCCCCCTTCGCCCGCCACCCGGACCTCGACGCCGATCGCTTCCTTCCCCACCGACATCAGCCTCCGCATATAGGGCGCGCTCTCGTCCAACGAATGGTCCTCGGGGTGCAGGAAGGTAAGAACCCCGCTGGACTCGACCTGGCCGTACGACTGGACCATGTCGCATCCGAAAAACCGGATGGCCCGTTTCAGCAGATCGAGGGGAATGGAAGGGCCGCCGTAGAGCACCTTCCGGAGGGTGGCGAGGTTGAAGCGGTCCGCGGAGGGGAGATCCATGATCTGGGCCATCATCGTGGGGGTGAACTGGACATGGGTGATTCTGGTCCGCTCGATCGTGCGCAGGATCTCTTCGGGATCGAAGTCGAGCCGAATGACGACGCTTGCGCCGACATAAAGAAATCGAAGCAGTCTTCCGACCCCCCCCATGTACGGCAGGGGGTTGCAGGAGAGAAATACATCGTTTCGGGAAAGCCCGACCTCCTGCGCAACGGAAGCACAGGCCGCCAACAGGTTCGCGTGGGAGAGCATGGCGCCCCGAAGGCTGCCCGAGGTCCCGCTTGTGTAGATCTGCAGCGCGACGTCCTGTTCCGATACCGCGACATGGGTAAGCGGCAGCGCGGCCTCCCCGTGACCCCCGTCCGACAGGCCGGGATATCCATCGCCGCCGCGTTCGATCCGGATGACTTCGACGGTATCGGGCAAATCCGGGTGCAGGGCGCGTACCGTATCCTCGAACTCTCCGGTGAACAGGAGAACCCGCGGCTTCGCGTCCAGAAGGATGGTCCTGTGTTCCCGGACGACGGACAGGTAATTGAGCGGGACCAGGACTCCTCCGAGTTGCGTAACGGCGAAAAGAAGCTCCACGTAGGAGGGGGAGCTCTGCGACAGAATCGCAACCCGGTCACCCCTTGTCACCCCGAGGGTGGCAAGCGCAGCCGCATGCCGCCGCACCCGGTCGAGAAGATCCGCATGGGAAATGGCGAAATGTTCCGAGGAAAGCGCCGTCCGGCGGGAATGGTTCCGGGCGTTGTGCAAAAGGATGTCTCGAAGAAGCAAGGCCGTTGTCCTTCCCCTCGTCTTTTCTCGCAGTCGGGAATACAGCGTATAATAAGGGAAACCCTCACGTAAAGCAGGAAAGGTAACGGATGACAAACGGGGGGATGGAGATCTATCCCATCGAACATAAAGGGAAGGTCTACAGCATCATCACCGCGTTCGACATGACCTTCCGGGAGGTCCGGGGGATGCTGGACTGGCTTTCCGAACGCGACGCGTTTCTCCTCACGCCGGAGGATGAATTCCTGGGACCCGGGAAGATGTTCACCTGCGAGGTGGAGGGTGTCCTGCTCGAAGTGGACGTGCAAGGGTTCGATGTGGTGGTCTACCGGCGGAGCCCCGCCTGATGTCCCGGGGAAAGGGGCCGGGGCCTGTCCCCTTCGTCCTGGAGTATCTCGCCCGGGCGTATCCGTCCGCCGGTGTAGTCCTCCAGTATCGGACCCCCTTCGAACTGCTCGTGGCAACCGTATTGGCCGCCCAATGCACCGATGACCGGGTCAACCAGGTGACTCCTGCGCTCTTTGCCCGATACCCCGACCCGGAGTCGTTTGCGACGGCCTCGCAGGAGCAGATCGAGGAGGCGGTCCGCCCCACGGGATTCTACCGGAACAAGGCGAAGGCGCTCAAGGGGATCGCCGAGGGGCTGCTTTCCCGGCATGGAGGGAACGTGCCGAAGAGCATGAAAGAGCTGACGGGGCTTCCGGGGGTGGGAAGAAAGACGGCAGCAATCCTCCTCGGCGCCTGTTTCGGGGTCGCCGCGATTCCCGTGGATACACATGTAGGCAGGGTTTCCTTCCGGCTCGGCTTTACCCGTTCAAAAGACCCGGTGCGTATCGAAGCGGACCTTACCGCGGCGGTGCCGAAAACGGAGTGGTGGGCGTTCGCCACCCGGTTGGGCTGGCACGGGCGGCGGATATGCGTCGCCCGGACTCCGCGGTGTTCCGCCTGCGGGCTATCCCCGGTGTGCCCGCGCAACGGTGTCACCCGTTCCGTGTGAGTGGACGAGCTTCGCCCACCCGGGGCTTGGCGCACCGGGGTCCGCACGGACAACCCGCCCCGAATGCTGTCAGGAGGTCGATACGATCATGATGTGCGTATCTTCCTGAACGGACACGTTCCTCCATCGGTAGGGCGTGTTCCCCCGGAAGTAGAGGCTGTCCCCCTCGCCGAGCAGCACGGAGGCCCCGTTGGTCTCCACTTCCAGGGATCCGCGGATCACGAAGAAGAATTCGTCCCCCTGGTGATTGACGTAGTCCTCCCCGCTGTTCGCCCCCGGCATGAGGATGCTCAATATGGGGTAGAACCGCTGTCCGGGTGCACCGGAAGCAAGACTCTGAAACTCGACGTTCCGGATGTTCGTCGCGACCCGTTTCCGGTCCGACGCGCGGGTCAGGATGTATCCGATCTCGGTTTCTCCCAGCAGGGAGGAAAGCGATTCGCCGAGAGCCCTCCCGATGGCCGCGAGGGTGGTCACGGTGGGGGACGACACGTTCCGCTCGATCGCGCTGATCGCGGTGGCGGACATGCCGCTCTTTTCCGAAACTTCCTGGAGCGTCAGGTTCTTTCTCTTCCGGATGCTCTTTATTCTTTTACCTACCTCGATCGTTTCCAAGCAAATTGCTCCCCCTTCCATAAATGATACTCCCGGAGGAATCGCCCTGTATACGGGCCCCCGAAATAAATGCAACCGGCAGGGGAATATCGCAATTCCCGGAGGATCCTGCCAGCGGATTCGTGAAGATTCCGTTTTTCCGGCCGAATTCCCTTGAAATGGGGAGGTGGGCTAAATAGAATCACAGTCTACGAAATACCCACTTCACTACGAATTTCTCAAGGGAGGAATTTATGCCAGCGACGTTGTTGCCCACCGAGAGTTACAGCATCACGATTCGCGTTGAGATCCAGAGCAAGCCCGGCATGCTCGGAAAGGTCACCACATCGATCGGAGAGGCCGGGGGGGATATCGGCGCCGTGGACCTGAGCGGCGTGGGGAAAGGAACGGTTATGCGGGACATCACGGTCAGCACCCGGGGAGTGGAGAATGCCCAGGAGATCATCCAGGCGGTCCAGAAGGTTCCGGGGGTGAAAATCATCAACGTATCCGACCGGACCTTCCTCAAGCATCTCGGCGGGAAGATCGAGATCAGTGGCAAGATCCACGTCAAGACACGGGAGGACCTCTCCATGGCCTACACTCCCGGGGTGGCGCGCGTCTGCATGGCGATCGCGAAAGACGTCAAGAAGTCGTACACCTTGACGATCCGCAAGAACACCATAGCCGTCGTTTCCGACGGGACCGCGGTGCTCGGGCTGGGGGACATCGGGCCCGAGGCGGCAATGCCCGTCATGGAAGGGAAGGCGTTGATCTTCAAGGAGTTCGCCGGCGTGGATGCCTGGCCGATCTGTTTGGCCACGAAGGATACCGACGAGATCGTCCGGATCGTGAAGGCCCTCGCCCCCTCCTTCGGCGGGATCAACCTCGAGGACATCTCCGCTCCCCGGTGCTTCGAGATCGAGGAACGGCTCAAGGCCGAGATGGACATCCCCGTCTTTCACGACGACCAGCACGGGACGGCCGTCGTGGTCCTCGCCGCGCTGCTCAACTCCCTGAGGATCGTCAAGAAGCGGATGGAGGATTTGAAGGTGGTGGTGGCCGGCGTCGGCGCCTCGGGCGTGGCGTGCAGCAAGATCCTCATGACCGCGGGCGTCCGCAACATCATCGGCGTGGATCGCATCGGCGCGATCTACAAAGGGCGCAAGCAGCATATGAATTTCATGAAGGAATGGTATGCCGAACACACCAACCCGAAAAAAGAGAAGGGGAAGCTCTCGGATGTCATGGCGGGGGCCGACCTGTTTCTCGGGCTGTCCGGCCCGGGGCTTATCACGGTGGACGACCTCAAGAAGATGGCCAAGGCCCCCATCGTCTTCGCGATGGCCAACCCGGTCCCCGAGATCCAGCCCGAGGATGCGGCCCCCTACGTCCGGATCATGGCGACGGGCCGTTCCGACTACCCGAACCAGATCAACAACTCCCTGGTCTTCCCGGGGATCTTCCGCGGGGCGCTCGACTCGCGTGCCTCCTGCATCAACGAGGAGATGAAGCTGGCGGCGGCGCACGCCATCGCCTCCTGCGTGGGGAAAGATGAGCTCTCCGAAGACTACATCATCCCGTCGATGTTCAACCGGAAGGTCACGCAGGCCGTCGCGCGCGAGGTGTCGCGGGCGGCGCATCGCACCAAGGTCGCCCGCCGGGCCTCCCGGGCGTACTCGGAAATCCACCTCGGGTAACGGAGGCGGGGTGGTCAACCCTCTGATTTTCCGGGAATACGACATCCGGGGGAAGGTAGGGGAGGACCTGACCCCCGAAACGGTGGTCTCCATCGGGATGGGGTTCGGCACGTACGCCGCCCGGGCGGGAGGGAAGTCCCTCATGGTGGGTCGGGACTGCCGGCTCTCCTCCCCCTCCTTCCGGGATGCCCTGGTCGAGGGGATCTTGTCCGCGGGGATGAACGTCGTGGACGTGGGGATCTGCCCCACCCCCCTCCTGTACTTTTCGATCCTGCGTTTCGGAGCCGACGGGGGGGTGATGGTCACGGGGAGCCACAACCCCCCCGAGTTCAACGGATTCAAACTCTGCGTGGGCCCGGTGACCCTCTACGGAGACAAGATCCGGGAGATCCGGCGGATCATCGAGAGGGGAGACTTCGTCTTGGGGCAGGGAAAGGAAAGCCGCCGGAACGTAGTGGACGACTACCGGGAGTACGTGGCGTCGAACATCTCCATCCCGCGCAGGCTGAAGGTGGTGGTGGATGCGGGAAACGGGACGGCGGGCCCGGTGGCGCCCCCTCTTTTCCGCGAGCTGGGAGTGGACGTGGTGGAACTTTTCTGCGATATGGACGGGAGGTTTCCCAACCATTTTCCCGACCCGACCGTTCCGGAAAACCTTGCGTCCCTGATCCGCGTGGTTCGGGAAACCCGCGCGGACGTGGGGGTCGCCTACGACGGAGACGCGGACCGGATCGGCGCGGTGGATGACCGGGGGGAAGTCCTGTTCGGAGATTCCCTGCTGACCCTGTTCGCCCGGGAGATCCTCCGGAGAAAGCCGGGCGCGACCATCATCTCGGAGGTGAAGGCATCGCAGAACCTGTACGACGACATCGCCCGGCACGGCGGCAGGCCCGTGATGTGGAAGGCCGGGCACTCCCTCATCAAGAAGAAAATGCGGGAGGAGTCGGCGGAAGTGGCCGGCGAGATGAGCGGGCACATCTTCTTCTCGGACCGTTACCTCGGGTTCGATGATGCGATCTACGCCTCGGCGAGGCTCTTCGAGATACTCGCGCATTCGGACCGTCCCTTGAGCGAAATGCTCTCCGATCTTCCCCCCGTCGTGGCGACGCCGGAGATCCGGGTAGAGTGTCCCGACGAGGACAAGTTCCTCGTCGTGGAGAAGGTGGCGAAGATCGTCCGGCCGCAGGCGAAGGAGGTGATCGACGTGGACGGTGTGCGCGCTCTTTTTGACGGAGGGTGGGGGCTCGTGCGGGCGTCGAACACGCAGCCCGTGCTCGTCCTTCGCTTCGAGGGAAAGGACCAGGAGACCGTGGAACGGATCCGCGCCGTGATGGAAAGCGCCGTGGAAGCCGCCAAATCCGGAATCCGGTGACGGATCCCGCGTGACTGTCATCAAGGCCATCCTGCTGGGGATCCTTCAGGGGCTCACCGAGTTTCTCCCGGTGAGCAGTTCGGGACACCTGTTCCTCGCGCAGAAGATCATGGGGTTTCAGGACCCCCAGCTGGCGTTCGACATCTTCCTTCACCTGGGCACGCTCCTCGCCGTTCTTTTCTTCCTCCGGTGGGAGATCGCCGAGGTTCTCGCCTCCTTCTTCCGGCGGGAACCCGGATTCGGGCAGGCGGCCTGGGGACGGCGGGACCTCCTGCTGCTGATCGTATCCAGCGTGCCGACCGCCGTCATCGGCTACGCCATCCACGACACGGTGGAGGCCGGAGCCAGCGCTGCGGGCGTGGGAATCGGCTACCTGGTCCTTACGGTATTCCTGCTGCTGAGCAACCTTCGGGTCCGCCCCAAGATGGACCCGGAGAGGATCGATCTGTGGGAGGCCCTGGCCATCGGGATCATGCAGGGAGCGGCCGTCTGGCCCGGCATATCCCGGTCCGGTTCGACGATATCGCTTGCCCTCGTTCTGGGGATCGGAGCGTCGCGAAGCGCGAAATACTCCTTCTTCATATCGGTCCCGGCCATTCTGGGGGCGGCGGCCCTGCAATTCAACCTCCCGGGTGTGGCGAAACTGCCCGGGGTTCTCCCTTCCGCTCTGGGCTTCCTCCTTGCGCTCCTTGTGGGGTACCTCGCCCTGACGGTCGTCCAGAAGTTGGTCACTCGGGGAAAGTTCCTCTGGTTCGCGCCGTACACGTTCCTGCTCGCCGTTCTGTCCTTCTATCTGTACTGGAAGGGATAAGGCGGAGGCATCACCTGACCTGGATGCGGCGCCGCGGGGTAAGAATCGCGCCGTCGAGTTCCTCTCCCGCGGAGAGAACGGCCCCCGGCCACAGGATGGACCGGCTGACCGATGCTCCGTCCGCCACGGTGGCGTCGTCCTCGATGACGGCCGCCGGGCCGATGCGGGCGCCCGGGGCGACGTTCGCTCTCGGGGAGATATGGACGGGCGGGGTTATCGTTACGCCGCGGTCATCCGTCCCCGAACACCTCGCTTCCCGCCTCCTGCCGGACAAAAGGGAAAGGGTTCCTTCCAGATAGTCGGCCGGGGTGCCGAATTCCTGGAAACGTCCCGAGGAAAGGAAGCCGTAGACAGGTGCTCCGTCGGTTACGAGGCGGGTGTAGGTCTCCCGGATGATGCAGGACGCACGAGAAGGCGGGATCTTCGAGAGAAGTTCCGGTTCCACGATCTGGCACCCTGTATAAAACCCGGAACGCGCATCCCCTTCCGCCCCGCTCCCGAATCCTTTGATCCGCCCCTCTTCCCCCACCCATACGGGCGTGTACCGTCTCGCGGAGTCCGGGAAAAGGACCAGGGTGGCCAGCGCGTTCTTCTCCCGGTGATAGGCGAGGGCGGACGCAAAAGGGAACGACAGGATCATGTCCCCGTTCATGGTGACGAACGTGCTTCCCTTCAGAAACTCCCGGGCGTTCCAGATACCTCCGCCCGTGCCGAGAATGACCGGCTCAATCGTGAAATCGATGCGGACGGTCCTTCCCCCCCAACC
>JBAULH010000214.1:0-1614 GCA_049578085.1 Candidatus Deferrimicrobiaceae bacterium | reverse complement strand
GGAAAATTATAATATCATCGAGGGCGCAGACAAACTGATCCCTGTGGATGTCTATGTTCCCGGCTGTCCCCCCCGTCCAGAAGGTCTCCTTGAAGGAATTCTTAAAGTTCAGGAAAAGATTACCGGTATTCGTCATCCGATTCCCCAGAACCGCCACCCCAAATCTCCTTTGAAAAAGGTAAAAGGATTGAGGGTGAAGTAATGGTTAAAGACACCAAGGATTATAAAGAGGATTTTCTGAATCAAGGATTTGATGCCACCGAGACAGCCTATGATCAGAGAGGATATCACCTGGAAGTTGTGCTGAATGTGAACCAGGTTCGAAAATTTGCCCAAACAGCTTATGAACTCGGTTTTTACCTCGTTTTTGTAACAGGGTTTCATGTTCGGCCGGATGAAGGACATGATACGGGCAACTCCGGCCTGGAAGTGGTTTATCAATTTGCAAGGTATGATCAACCGTATCGAATTAAGGCCTGCGTTTCCGTGCCAAACAGTCTTGAGGTCCCAAGTATATCCGATATTTATCAGGGAGCCAACTGGCATGAAAGAGAAACCCGCGATTTTTATGGTGTTGTTTTCGGCGGCCATCCAAACCTGAACCCGCTGCTGCTTGCTGAGGAAGATGCTGATTTTCATCCGCTGTTAAAAGAGGAAACAAATCTGAAATCTCTCCATGAGGTTTCATGGCCGTCAGAGGCGCCGGAAGTTGCAAAAGAAGGAGCCGAGGCCGAAACCGACCGATAGTTTGACGTTATAACCGACGATAAAAAGACAAATTCATCATGCTCGAATCAGAATTAAAGGAACATAACCGGTTCTTTTTGAATATGGGGCCCCAGCACCCCAGTACCCACGGCGTGCTTCTTATTGTGTTGGAGATAGAAGGTGAATACGTCCTTGATCCTCAGCCGGTGCTTGGGTTTATCCACCGCATGCACGAAAAGATGGGGGAATCCAGGCCGTGCTCGAGCTTTATGCCCAATACTGCCAGGATGGATTATGTTTGCGCGCTTCCTTACAATCACGGGTACGTCTCTCTCATTGAGCGAAAAGCGGGAATCGAAGTTCCCAAAAGAGCGGAGTACATCCGGGTCATTACATCGGAGCTGAACCGGGTTGCCAGTCACCTGCTCTGGCTCGGCGCCTACCTTCTCGATCTTGGCGCTTTTACCCCCATTCTTTACGGCTTCGATGACCGTGAACACATCTTAGATATTCTGGAAAGCATTACCGGTTCCAGACTCACCTACTGTTATTACCGTTTTGGCGGTGTATACCAGGATATCGACGACAAGTTTATAGAGGCAACCCGTGCCTTTGTTAAACGCATGCGCAAACGTTACGCAATCTATGAAAAGCTGGTGACAAAAAATATTATTTTCATTAAGCGTACGGAAAATATCGGAATTGTGTCACCGGATATGGCGCTCCGATACGGGATGACCGGTCCGAACTTGAGGGGATCGGGGATCGCTTACGATGTTCGAAAGAATGAACCCTATTCTGTTTATCCTGAATTTGAATTTGAGATTCCGGTGGGAGAACAAGGAGACTGTTTGGATCGATACATGGTTCGTATCCGGGAGATCGAACAAAGCCTACGGATTATTG
>JBAULH010000213.1:0-1522 GCA_049578085.1 Candidatus Deferrimicrobiaceae bacterium | reverse complement strand
CCCCGCTGGTCGGCCACCCGCAGCAAGTACCTGTGCTTCGCCTCTTTGGTGTTGGTCGGAAAAATCGCTTCGTACAGCCCGGCCGGATGAATGCGCCGCATCGGCTGGCTCTGACGGTGTCGCCCGTCCACGACCCAGGCCTGGCTCGAACCGGGCAAGAACGCCCGTACGGCCAGCACGCGGCGGCCGGCCGACATCACCTCGTGCGGACCTAAAACTTCGAAGGGGTTTTCGTGATGCCCGTCCAAAAGCGGACCGACTCTGTCCAACTCCACCGTCGTGCGCATCGTCATCGATCGCGTACCTTCTGATTGTTGAGCACCAGAGAGACCTCGTCCAGCGGCAAATCGCGTGATGTTTGCTTCGTCTGGCGCAAAACCCCAGCCACCAAGGGACTTATTCAAACCGCATAAGTGGCAGCAATCGTGCGCCACGCCGCCCCATCCGCAACCCCAGAGTCCGCATGCCAGCGTCGAGCAGGCGCTTGCAAGCCGCAACCGCGCCACCCGCCCGGCCGGCAGCCGAGCCGCGTAATCCGACCGTGTGCGCGCTCGGAGCTTTCGGCCGTCGACCGTCGACCGCGCCATGAGGCAAATCGAATCGCCAGGTTCGGCACTCCAGTTCGTGGTACGAGAGCGCCCGGTCCACGCGCTGCCACAAGTCGCGATTCTTTACCGGCACCATTTCGCCGTAGTGCTCCCATTGCCAATCGTTGGCCCGCCACTCGTCCAGCCCGTAGGTCAATCCTCGATTCACGTACTTGCTCGGCGTGACCAGCGTCACGCGCGACGGCTGTTCAAGCGCCTCGAGCCCTCGCACGACGGCCAATAGTTCGAGCCGTTCGCCTTGCACGTCCGGTTCGTCGTCGCCGGCTTCAAATTGTTTCAAGCCGTCGATCGACTGAAGCACGAACCGCCATTGGCCTTGTTCGCGCTGGCGGCACGATTCAGAGAACAGCAGATAGTGGGGTGTGGCTGCTTTCATCGCGGGAGGATCTCAGGATATTTCGATTCCAGAGCCAAACAGCACGGGCACGATGCATACGGCGCGTGACCGGCGCGCGGGCCAGTCCGACCGAGCAGTCTTGCTTATCGGCAGCGGCTGTCTAGATTCTCCACTTTCTCTAACCGTGAAAGTGAAGTGACGCCCGGCGGCGTGGTGATGTGACGAACGTAGCGCTTTTTTCGCTTTCCGGTTCCACCCCCGACCCGCGAATCAATGCAAAACGCGGCGCACACCGGCCGAGCGCTGTGAAACCGCCCTCGGAACAACATCGCCACATTTGTCCCATAGGCCCTCAGGCCCGATTGACAGCCCGAGCCGGCAGCCGCGCGCCATCCGTGCGCGCGGTTGCCGGACGGACTGTCGGAGGATCGCCGAGGCCGCTGCCCGCTCGGTCCTTGCTTTGGGGGCCTCAGGCGACCAGCTTCATTTCATGAACTTCGCCGGTAATGCCGCCAATGAACTCTTCGAAAATGCGCAGATCGAGGGCTGAAGCCGAATCGCTTTCCGGATGGAACTG
>JBAULH010000212.1:0-13448 GCA_049578085.1 Candidatus Deferrimicrobiaceae bacterium | reverse complement strand
GTATCACGAACAGCGGACCCCCTACCTGGCGACAGGAGTATTTCTTGCCGGCTATCTCGTGGTCTGGACCGGTTTCAGCGCCGTCGCCACCTTCGCCCAATGGGAACTTCATCGCGCCGCTCTCCTCTCCCCCATGATGATGAGCAACAGTCCTCTACTGGGCGGGATGCTGCTGATCGGGGCCGGGGTCTTCCAGTTCACACCCCTTAAACGCGCATGTCTGGCCCACTGCCGCTCTCCCCTGGGGTTTTTCATGACCGAATGGCGGGAGGGGACGCGGGGAGCTTTCCTCATGGGGATCCGGCACGGCATCTTCTGCGTGGGCTGCTGTTGGCTTCTGATGGCGCTTTTGTTTGTTGCGGGTGTGATGAACCTGCTCTGGGTGGCGGCCATCGCCGCGTACGTTCTGGTCGAGAAGATCGTTCCTGCAGGCAACTGGGTGGGCCGGGCCGTCGGGTTGTGCGTTATCCTCGTGGGCGTATGGATGGTTACGGGGACATTCCTGTAACCATATCTCTCCAAAGAAAAAAACCCCGGCGAAGTTTCCCGCCGGGGCTTTTCCTCTTTCGGGGTTGTCTCCCCGAGATCGCTGGGGATTAGCTGGCCTTGACCACGTTTGACGCCTGAAGTCCTTTGGGACCCTGCGTGATCTCGAACTCGACCCTGTCCCCTTCCTGGAGAGATTTGAAGCCCTCCGCCCGGATGGCGCTGAAGTGGACGAATACATCCGGCCCTTCTTCCTGGCTGATGAATCCGAACCCCTTCGCGTCGTTGAACCACTTCACGCTTCCTGTTGCCACATCTACCTCCAATAAAATGAATTATTGCTCAATCCGGGCGGTGGAGCCCAAACAGCGCAATTACGGGGCATAACTTAAGCCCCTACATTACTATGCGCCCATTAGGTGCACTACTCAAGGGATAGTTTCGCGCCTGCCCTCCTTCGCCATCTTCTCGAGGCTCGGGACGACAAGTTGGTCAAGCAACTCGATGGCCTGTTCGCGGGTCGTTGGCGCTCCGGCTCCGGTAGCTTCGAACTTTACGAGATAGAGCATGGTCTCGCCCTGCGCGGCAACCGGGGATGGGTTCGAGACCATGAGCACCGTGGCGATGAGCGCAAGTGCCGCATTTCCCATGAAACGTGCGAATCTCTGCATCTTCGTTTCTCCCTGGAAGAGTATGTCTGACCGTTCACTCTAGGGATGCCTTTTTGAGGTTGGCGTTTCGCTCCGTTCCCGGTAATACCTGATGGGATCGATTTTTTGAATCTCCCGTCATAAAAACGAGATCCTGGTATAATGAATAACGACGTTTTCTTCGCTCTCCCTTGAGGTATCGATGAAGGTCCTGCTTCTCTACCCGGAATTTCCCGATACGTTTTGGAGCTTCCGTCACGCATTGCCGTTCCTGGGAAAGCGTTCCGCCTACCCTCCTCTGGGGCTTCTCACGGTTTCCGCACTGCTGCCGCCGCACTGGGAACGAAAACTGGTCGACCTGAACATCGAAAAACTTCGCGACAAGGATCTGTCCTGGGCCGACGTGGCATTTTTAAGCGCCATGCTGGTCCAGGCTCCCTTCCTTTCGGATCTGGTCGCCCGTTGCCGATCGGTGGGTTTACGAACGGTCGTGGGGGGACCGATTACAAGCGGAGAGCATAACGCCTACCGGGATGCGGACCACATCGTCCACGGCGAAGCCATGGGAATGATCGAAGAACTGGTCCGCGACCTGGAGACGGGTCAAGGGAAGCGTTGGTACAAGGCACCCCAATGGACGGACATGACCCGGCTCCCTCCTCCCGAGTTTGCCCTCGTGAAAATGCGGCGGTACAGCGCCATGCCCGTCCAATATTCGCGCGGCTGCCCCTTCTCCTGCGAGTTCTGCGACATCATCGAGCTGTTCGGAAGGACACAGCGCACCAAAACGGCGGACCAGATCCTCGCGGAATTCGACCAGCTGTACTCTTCCGGCTGGCGGGGCTCCGTGTTCATCGTCGACGACAATTTCACGGGGAACAAAAAGACCATCAAGACGCTGCTTCCCCAGCTGACCGACTGGATGGTCCGCCGTCGAAACCCCTTTTCCCTGTTCACGCAGGCCTCGATCAACATGGCAGACGACGAGGAACTCCTCTCCCTGATGCGGGAGGCCCGCTTCGTCAAGGTATTCGTCGGCATCGAAACCCCGGTCAAGGAGTGCCACCTTGCGGCGGGCAAGCACCAGAATGCCCATTCCGATCTGCTCGCAAGCGTGCACCGCATCCAGGAGCACGGCATGGAAGTCATGGGTGGCTTCATCCTGGGATTCGATCAGGACCCCCCGGAAATCTTCAAGACGATGATCGCCTTCATCCAGGAGGCGGCCATCCCCGTTTCCATGGTGGGCCTTCTGACGGCTTTGCCCAACACGCGGCTGTGGCGCCGCCTTTCCGAAGAGGGCCGGATCCTGCGGCAGAGCATCGGCGACAACACGGCGGCCCTGCTGAACTTCATCCCGCGGATGGACCCGGATACCCTCCTTGCGGGATATCGGGACGTGATGGCATCCCTCTATAGCCCGACAGAGTACTTCGAGCGCGCCCGGGCATTACTCTCCCGGCTTGGCCCCTCGCCGAAAATTCGCTTTGTATCATCGGACTACTTCGCCCTGTTCCGCTCGTTCATCCGGCAAGGCATCTTCGCGCGATACCGAAAAACTTATTGGAAGTTCCTCGGGAGCACGTTATTCCGCACCCGGAGGCATTTGGGGTTGGCGGTCACATTGGCCATCATGGGGCATCACTTCTTTACGCTGACCGAACGCCTGGAATCCGATCTTCCGGAATGAGGTTTCCCCTCCTAGGGAAGCCCCTTTAGAATCTTGTCCATCTCCTGGGCGGAGAAGGCTCTGAGGGTCTCACTCTTGACATTTCCCAACATACCCAGTCCCAGCGCCAGGCGGGTCATGGTTTCATCGTCAGGTGCCTCCCCTACCACCACGACGTCATAGCGCCCCAAGGTCTAATACATCTCCCTGACCTTGACATTCATCTTCGCTGCAAATTCCTGGAAATCTTTCGCTCGTTTGGTCGTCTGCTTCACGTTTCGGATCCCCTGGTCCGTGAATCTCAACAGGCCGAGATAGGTAGGCATCGCCCTCCTCCTTTCGGCGCTTCTCATGCACCATCGAGTCGAGATAAATGACGTTTTGCAACCGGAGAGTCTCAGTATCCTCCGACAGGGGAAGGGGTGTCAAACCCCCTTTCCCGGCCCATGGATCGGCCGTCTCCAAAGGCAAAGATGTAATGCTAAGGATTTAGCGGCGGGCCGCAACGAGAAACAGGGCATCCGTGATCTTTCCGCCGATTTGGGCTGCGGATTTCCGAAATGAGGGACTAGAATAGAAATGGTCGCCGCCGAGACAGCAGGGGAATCGGCGGGAAGGGAGGAAGGCAGGCCATGGCTCATCGGGCACGACAGCTCTTGGACGTTGCGCGCAAGGCCATCGCATCCACCGAAAAGCGAATTCGCCGCCACCCGTACCTGGAGGCTCTGGAGGCGCGGGGGGTGGAGAAGAAAAAGCTGGCGCTGTTCGCGGGCCAGCAGTGTCACATCATCGAGAGCGACCTCCGCAGCGTGGCGCTGATCGTGTCCCGGGCAGAGTCGCAGGGCGCGCGGGACTTTCTCACCGGAATGCTGCAAGGGGAGCGCGCGGCATTTACGGCCTTGGGGGCCTTCGGGAAGGCGTTGGGCCTTTCGCCGGAAAAGCTGCATGCGGCGGAGCCGCTCCCCGGCGCGTTCGCCTACAGCGCGTACGTGAACTGGCTCGCCACTTACGGGACGGCCGCGGAATTCGTGGGGGCTTTCCTGGTAAACCTTGCGGCCTGGGGCGAGAACTGCGGACGGATCGGCCGGGCGCTCCAGGCGGGCTACGGTCTCTCCGGGCAGGACGTCGCCTTCTTCGATCTGTTTGCCAGCGCACCACCCGGGTTCGAGGAGCAGGGCCTGGCAGTGGTCGAGGAGGGGCTGGAACAAGGGGCGGATCCCGTGCGCATCCGGCGTGCGGCCCGCTTACTGCAAGGGTACGAGTTGCTGTACTGGGACACGATGTGGGAGGCCGCCAAAGGCTAAACCCGACCGACACGAACCATGAGATTGTCGCCGAGGACCCCACAGCACATATGACCGCGAAGCATGAACGCAATTCCACCGAACATCTTCTTCTCGTTGAATTCGCCTGACTTCGACAACGCTTTGCTGACTCGCTTTGCAACGGCTTCGTCGTAAGCCATTTCCAGGGTCTCCGATCAATCTGCCCGTCCAACGCTCGGTTTAATGTATCCCGCTTTCTAAAGCAGCTTCAGAAAAGCTGCCAGCCAAGCCGGGTGCGCCGGCCAGGCGGGCGCGGTCACAAGATTGCCATCAACGTGAGCTTCGGGCCAATCCTTGGGGACATACTTTCCCCCCGCGGCCTCGACTTCGGGGCCGCATGCCGGGTACGCCGAGCATTCCTTTCCTTTGAGGACGCCTGCCGCAGCAAGAAGTTGCGCCCCATGACAAACTGCCGCTATCGGCTTGTTGGAAGATGCAAAATGACGAACCATCTCGAGAACCCGCCTGTTCAGGCGGAGGTATTCGGGTGCCCGGCCACCGGGTATGACCAGCGCATCATAGGAGCTTGGCTCGATCTCGGAAAACGTTGCGTTCAGCCGAAAGTTATGGCCGACTTTCTCGCTGTATGTCTGGTCCCCTTCAAAATCGTGTATCGCCGTCCTTACGATCTCCCCCGATTTCTTGTCCGGACAGGCGGCGTGCATCGTGTGTCCAACCATTTGCAGTGCTTGAAAGGGAACCATGACCTCGTAGTCTTCGACGAAATCACCGACAAGCATCAATATTTTCTTTCCCATAACAGGTCCTCCTCGCATGCTTGGAGCTAGGTAACGTTTCGCGGAGGGTCACGGTTCCCCCCGCTCGATCTCCACGATGATTTCGTTTCGACGAAACGGGGACGGAGTCCAGGGCGGGTTGTACTGGGCCGAGCGAAACTCCGAGACCGGCTTCCAGCCGTCCCGGGCGAGGATGGCACGCAGTTCCTCGGTTTTTGCCCTGACCTTTTCGACGTTCGTCCACTCGCCGTACCGAAGCACCGCCGTATTGTGGGGCGGAACCGCCCGGATCCGGATACGCGGATCCTTCGGCACCGGCATCGTGTCTTCCGTGAATTCCGCGGGTGCGATGAAGGAGATCGCGAGGTTCACGCCGCCGCCTCCCCCGCTTCGATCTCCACGGTCAACCGTTCGGTTCCCCTCAACACCTCGAGGCGTATCCGGCTCCCGACATCCACCTCCGAGAGGAGACGGTGGAGATCGTCCACGCTTTGCACGGGAAGGCCGTTCATTGCCACCACGACGTCTCCGGGCAGAACCCCGCCCGCCTCCGCCGGCCCTCCGGAGGAAAGGGAAACCACTTCCACGCCGGACTCCCGGGACAAGTTGAAAAACCGCACGACGCGTCTCGGCAGAGGGCGCGGCCTCCCGGCGATCCCCAGGTATCCCCTGCGAACTTTCCCGCTGGTCAGCAGCTGGGACACTACATGGCGGGCCATGTTGGAGGGCACCGCAAACCCGATCCCCTGGGCCACGGGGATGATCGCGGTGTTTACCCCTACGACCCTCCCCCGGGAATCTACCAGCGGCCCGCCGGAGTTGCCGGGGTTTAAGGGGGCGGTGTGCTGGATCATGTTCTCGATGAGGCGCCCATCCAGGCTGCGCATCGCGCGTCCCGTGGCGCTCACGACACCCGTGGAGACGGTGGACTGGAATCCAAAGGGGTTCCCGATGGCGATCACCAATTGTCCCACCCGCAGGCTCGAGGAATCACCCAGCAAGGCATACGGCAGACCGGAACCGTTCGCGCGGACAAGCGCCAGGTCGTTCGGGGGATCGAACCCGACGGGAATGGCCCCGAGATGCGCACCGTCCATCAGCGTCAGCTGAATCCGGTCGGCGTTGCGCACCACGTGGTGGTTCGTCAGGACGTAGCCGTCCGGAGTCAGCAGGATCCCCGAGCCCGACCCGATCGGCTCCACACCCTCTCCCGACGGTCCCTCGCGTCCGACGGAGATGCTTACCACGGCAGGCCCGACCGTATCCACCACGGTCGTGACGGCCCGGGAGTACGCGTCCAGGAGCTCAACGTCCGCGGCGCGCGACGGGTCGACCCCGCGCGCTTCCGTTTGCGAAGCCTCCTCCATTTCCTCCTCTCCCTGGATGAGGTGCAACGCTTCCCGTTCTGTATAGTTCATCGCAACGACTCCTTCTCCCCTCTTTGGATGCCGGAAACGGGAGTGCGATCCATCCTTTTCGTCCCCTTGATTCCCCGCACCCCAATCGGCTCGTTTTTCCATCTCACAAGAACGTCCCAATCCCCTACTGGGGATCGAATACTCTTTTTTTGCCAAGACAACTTGCAGGAACCAACCTTCGGGGTAGGCAATCCTCCTCATATAAGCGCATAATTTGAAATGATGCATCGCGTAACGGTACAGCGCATTCCCTCCGGAAGAGCAAAGCAATCTCGGTGGGGAATTCGGTGACCCTGAAACGCACGGCCCTTTGGTGTGGCGCGGGATTGGCGGCCCTTTTGGCGGTTGCCGCACTGGCCGTGGCATTGGCCGTCTACCGCCCCCAACTGGTGCGCCCATGGGTGGAGCGGGCGCTTACCCCGCGGGGCGGAACGGCTTTCCTTGCAGACTTGAGACTTTCGCTTTCCCCGCCGGCCCTGGAACTTTCGGGCCTCGCTATCGCAGGTCCTCCGAGCGAGGGCGACTTCTTTCGCCTGGACCACCTGCAATGCGAACTGATCCCTCGTCGCTTCCTCCATGGGGGTCCGTGGCTGCGGCGCGTGGAAATAAGAGGTCTTGTTTTCGAGCGCCCGCGGTCCCGGGAGACAAAGGGGCCACCCGACCTGACGCCGCTCACCCGGCTGTTCGACATCGAGGACCTGTCGCTTACCGATGCCCGGCTGCGCGTCGCCCTGGCCCAGGGCGATCTCACGGCCGACGAAGTATCTTTAAGCCTGGTCCCGGGGGAAGGGGGCATTCGCGCTTTCCACGGAGATGGGGAGGTGACCTTCCGCCGGAAGGAAAGCACCATCGCCCAAGGGACACTTTCTGCCCGGGGAAATGTCACGCCAAGCCCTGCGATCGAGGTCGACCTTACGCTTACGTCGGCCCGCCTGATGCTGCCGGAGCTCGATGGCGACGTTTCCGGCCAGTCCCGGCTGCGGTTGACCCAGCAACATTTCCAGGCAGAGGAGCTGACCCTTACCCTGACGCAGGGGCGCGTGAGCCTGGGTCCGCAAGCGACGAAGAAGCTGGGGCCGATCCGCTTCAACGCGAAAGCAAGTTCTACGCTTACGGGAAGCGAACCTCGCCTGGAGGTTCGCGAACTCGACATCGCAGGCCTGCTCCTGGCGCGGGGGAAGCTTGGCGGCCCTACCCTGGAAGTGATGTTCGGTACCCTGGACGGGGAGATCCCCCAGGTCGAACGGGTGAAAACCGTTCTTGCACCCCTGTTGCCCGGCAGCCTAACGGGGATGGATCTAAAGGGCAGGCTCCCCTTCGCCTTTAGCCTCTCCGCCAAAGGGACGGTACGCATGCTGGCCCTGGAACTCCTCCCCCGGGATCTGCAGTTTTCCTGGCCAGGCGAAAAGCTCAGGTGCCGCTTGGGTGGGACCCTAAGGGCCGCGACCCCGTTGGAGGGATGGAATCCGGGCAAAGCCACCCTGGGGTGGAGGCTTTCGGCAGATGCGGGCAACGTGGTCTACGAGGACCGCCCTCTACCTTTGGGGGCGTTGGAAATCCGAGGGAGTTCCGAGGCAACCGGCGATTCCTTTCGCGTCGGAAGCCTTGACATACAATCCGGTTCCCTGGGCCACTTGATGGGTGAGCTGACCTATCGCGGAGGAAGCGTAAGCGGCCGCCTGGACGGGGCGGGTCTGCCCGCGGACAACCTGGCAACTCTTGCGCGGGCACTGAGCGGACGGGAATGGGAGAGCTGGTCGCCCACAGGCACAATCGACGTCGCCGCCCGCCTCGAACCCGCGAAGGGCGGTTCCCGGATTGCGGCTACGGCCACGCTCGGACAGATCGGCTTCAGTTCGCCCGAAGGCGATGTGCTGGGTCAGAACCTGGCCGGCAAAGTCGACCTCGAGGCGCTGCTTACCCGGCAGCCCCGGATGAAAGCCGACCTGATCCTTAGCCGGGGCGAGGTCCTCTGGGGCACGGTGTACGTCGACCTCACCAAGGTTCCTCTGGACCTCCACGCGGGGGCAACGCGAGCGGGCCCCGAAGAGTATCAAGACCTCGCGCTGGAAGGCGGTTTGGCGGGGTTCGGCCGCCTGAAAATCGAGGGGAAGGCGCGCCATGCGGGAGGAACATGGCGCCACCAGGGGCACGTGAAGGTTAGCGATGCGCGGCTTGGGCCCATCTTCCGTACGTTCCTCAGGGATCCGCTGGCCGCATCCCACCGCGACTTGGCAGAGCTTACGATGGAGGGAACCGCCGAGGTCGACCTTTCCTTTACCGGCTCCGGGCAAGCGGCCGATCTGGACGGGTCGCTGAAGGTGCGCGCTGGCGGTCTCCGCCGGGGGGCGGAGCCGCCGCTTCTCTCCGGGCTTACCATCGACCTCCCGATCGTCTACTCCCTGGGAGCCTCAAACCCAGGCATCTCCCGACCGCCCGACGCGGAACAGTGGGGCCGGATGAGCCTGAAGAGCCTTCGTCTGGCCGGTCAAGTTCTGGGGCCTTTGGAGATGCCGGCCGTCCTGGTGCCCAACCACCTTTACCTCGGGGGAGCGATCGATTTGTCCCTGTTCGGAGCCAAATTGTCCCTGCGAAAAATCCAGGTGGACGAACCGCTTTCCCAGGACTTTCGCATCAAGATGGCGGCACAACTGGCGGGTCTTGACCTCGCCCGGGTCTCCGGGGAGAGCTTCATGCTGGAGGGGCACCTGGGAGGCCTCCTCGATTCCGTCGCCATCGGTCTGAAACGGATGACCGCCGCCGGAGAGCTGACCGGCGATATGTTCGGCGGCCGGCTGGACGTTACCCACGTGACGGTGGAACGGCCCTTCAGTGCTGGCCGGGAAATCGGTGCCGATGTAAAGGCAAGCCTGATCGACCTGAAACGGTTTTCCGAAGCCTTAGGGGTAGGCCGCATCACCGGGCGCCTCTCCGGATCTATTGAGGGGTTGCGGGTTGCCTACGGCCAGCCGGTCGCATTTCATCTCAGGATGGAGTCGGTCCCCACGAAAGGGGTGAGCCAGCAGGTGAGCCTCAAGGCGGTCAACTCCATCTCCTTGGTGAGCACGGGCTCCGCCCTGAGCGGGATGGGCGCCTCCCTGATGACGACGTTTTTCAAGGAATTCCCCTATGAAAAGATCGGTATCGAATCCGGCCTGAAAAACGACGTCTTCACCGTTCGGGGGATCATCCACGAAGATGGTGTAGAGTATCTGGTGAAGAGGCGATTATTCGGCGGGATCAACGTGATCAACCGAAACCCGGACAACCGCATCGGCTTTTCGGATATGGTGGAGCGGGCGAAGCGCGTAACCGGCGAACGCTCTCAATGAGACGGGTGCATTCATCCAAATACAAAAAGGGGGATGGCATGGAACGATCCGCGCATCGCTTTTCTTTTTCTGTCCTCACGGTTCTCGCGATCATCGCAGGGTGCGTCACGGTGAACATCTACTTCCCCGCGGCCCAGGTGGAGAAAACGGCCGAGAAGTTTGTGGACGAGGTCTACCAGGAAAAGACGGAACCTCCCCAGCAGGAGCCGTCGAAAGAGCCGCGGTCGTTGTACGAGCGAAGCATATTCCGCAACATCGACCGGCTTGCCCGCTTCGGACCCGCGCAGGCGTTCGCCGAGGAAGCCACGACCGTGAGCAACGCGGCCATCCGGGGTTTAAAGGACCAGATCGGCCGGAGGCACCGGGAGCTGCTCCCCTACTATCGGCAAAGCCAGGTGGGGATCGACAAGGACGGATTCCTGGAGGTCCGGGAGACCAGCGGCCTGGGTCTGCCGCAGGTAGCGTCTTTAAAGAGACTCGTCAACGCCGACAACGCCGCCCGCCGCCAACTCTACGAAGAGGTGGCGAAAGCCCTCAACCTGAAACCGGACCAGGTGCCCCAGGTCCGGCAGATCTTTGCGAAGCAGTGGCGGGACAAGGCCGAGGCCGGCTGGGCTGTCCAGGCCGACAATGGCCAGTGGGGGCGCAAGTAATGGAACACCGCCCCCTTCCCTATTCACCGCAGACGAATACCCCCTCGTCCGGTTGGTCGAAAACCGGGGGACAGGTCAGCGGGTCAACCCGGGGACGGCGGGCCGCATCCCGGTGAAAGGCTCGATCTTTCCTTTCCGAACCTTGGCGGTATCATGTTGGGAAATTCATATATATATATATAAACACGAGGCTGGTCAGACCCGACAGACACTTGATCGGGGAGGTGTCTCCAACTGGAGAAGGGAGGATTCAAATGAACGGATGTAGGAAATCGATCCAAATTCTTATCTTGATATTCTTGGCGAAGGGTCTGCTGCTTTCGATCGGTTGCGCGACCGCGAATTGGCCCCTTTCCTCCACACAAAAGATTTCCGTCGGAGAAAAAGCCATAGCGGAAGCAAAGGCAAACAACGCCGCCATCGAGGCACCGGACGCATTGAAGTCTGCGGAGGAAAAACTCTCCCTGGCCAAGAAGGAATTTGCGGGAGGATGGCACAGGGATGCTTCACGCTTTGCAGAAGAAGCCGCGGTCGACGCTGATTATGCAAGAGCCAAGGCAACGACCGAAAAAGACAAGAAGACGGTGAAAGAGTTGATGGAAAACATCAACGCCCTGCAACAGGATATCGACCGCCAACCCAAATAGATACCCACTCTTCCAAGGAGGGCATAAAATATGAATCTCGTGACATGGAAAGCTGTTGGAAGAGGACTTGGGATCCTTCTTCCGTTGAGTATGATGTTTCTCCTTGCCGTCGGATGCGGTCCCTCCAGGATGGCGAAAGACCAACTGGAGAAGGCCCGCAAGACGTATGCACAGGCCAAGGCCGACCCGGAGGTAACCGCACTCGCGCCGATCCACTTGTCCGATGCGGAAAAGGCCATCCAGGAGGCAGAGCATGCCGGGAATTCGGATGAAATGATTCACAAGAGTTATCTGGCGGAAAGGAAGGCCCAGATCGCGATGACCGTCGCGGAAGGGAAGAAGGCGGAGGCAAACATCCAGAAACTGAACACGCAGACGGCCGAGCTTATCGCGCAGAACCAGAAACTGGACCAGCAAAGGGAGCTCGAGGCGAGAAGGGCCCAGATGGCCGCGGAACAGGCCAGGCGGGCCGCCCAGATGGAAGCCGAAGCAGCGGCCAAGGCCAAGGCCGATGCCGACAAGCTCATGAAGGAGCTGGCGGATCTCAAGGCCAAGCAGACAGAGCGCGGGATCGTGCTGACGATCGGGGAGGTGCTGTTTGCCTTCGGGAAGGCGGATTTGTCATCGAAGGCGGACAGGAATGTGGACAAGTTGGCTAAGTTCCTGAAAAAGTATCCGAACCGGAACGTCCTGATCGAAGGACATACGGACAGTATCGGATCGGAGGAATACAACCTGGATCTTTCGCAAAGAAGGGCCGAATCGGTGAAAGAAAAACTGGTCGGGGACGGAGTCGGTCCGGATCGGATCACCACCGTGGGGTACGGGAAGAAATATCCGGCGGTCAGCAACGATACGGAGGCCAACAGGGCATTGAACCGGCGGGTGGAGGTGATCATCCTGAACGAGGGGGTCCAGGCGGAGACCCAGCTTCGGAAATAACGCCAGGAACCATGACATCCCGATGAACAAAAAAAGGGGTTACGGCCTGCGCCGTAACCCCTTCCCGGGGTTTGACGGCTACCCCGGATGCGTCCGGACCGGAAGCGTTCGTTTACCCTGTCGGAGAGGGCTTCACGCCGTGCACCTTGACGCTCGATACCACACCGGAAAGCGCCTCGATCGCACCGGGAGATAGGGACAGGTCCTCGATCAATCCCTTCACGACCGGGTCGGCGGAGAAACAGGAGACGGGGAAAGATGACTCCTCCGCGATTCCGACGTCCCGGAACCCTGCTGCCGTAATCGTTTCGAGGTACTCGTCCTTCGAAATCGCCCCGGCGATGCAGCCGACGTAGGCCGCCACGGACTCCTTCAGGATTTCCGGAAGCGGTTTCGACAGGACCAGGTCGGAAATCATCATCCTGCCCCCCGGCTTGAGCACCCGGAACGCCTCGTCGAACACCTTTCGTTTCTCCGGGGAGAGGTTGATGACGCAATTGGAGATGACGGCGTCCACCGACCCGTCGGCGACGGGGAGGTTCTCAATCTCGCCGAGGCGGAATTCCACGTTCCCGTACCCTCCCCGCCGGGCGTTCTCCCGCCCCTTCTCGACCATCTCGGGGGTCATGTCCACACCGAAGACCCGCCCTTCCGGACCGACTTCCCGGGATGCCAGAAAGCAGTCGAACCCCGCCCCAGACCCGAGGTCGAGGACCGTCTCCCCAGGTTTCAGAGAGGCGAGCGCCATCGGGTTGCCGCACCCGAGCCCCATGTTGGCCCCCTCGGGCACGGATCGCATTTCCGTTTCCGAATAGCCGATCCGCCCGCTGATTTTTTCGGCCGCCCCTTCGATTCTGCAGGTCGAGGCGGGCCCGCAGCAGGAGCTCTTTTTCCCTGCAATTGTCGCATACCGTTCCCTCACTATTTTCAGTATCTCAGCTGTTTCCATTTCATCTCCTTCTTCATCTTTTCCCGAGAACATCACCCATCAGCGGCCCGAGCAGACCCTTCACCATCCCGGTCAACTCCTCAACCCGGATGAGGCTCAGGCAGCACACCGCCCCCCCCTTCTCCCAGCTTACGACCGCCAGCTTATCTCCTCCCTTGATCCCCGCCCTGTCGCGGATCTCCTTCGGCAGGACAAGCTGCCCCCGGTCGTCCACCGACACGAGCGACTCGACCTTGCACGCCCCGATGCCGGCCGTCGGACAGCAGGAATCGTCTTTTCCCTTTTCCGTCATCTCCGTCTCCCCGTTGGCCCATATCAGGCCTTGCTCATTAATCAGTATAATCAGTATACACTGAAACCCCTAATATTCCTGAACGGCCTTGTCAAGGGGTTTTTTCGCTTCCGCGAAGGAGGGAAAATCCGTCGGGTGGGCATCCAGACGGAGACGGGGTTGCCTCGCGGGAGGAAGAAATGCCTGGCGGAAGGCGGCGCCCTCTACAAGTCCAACCACTGGGGCCTAAGCCGCGAACCTGTCTCCATCATTCATTTCCCGGTGTTTTTCGGGATCGGCGGCAAATGCGGGTCCCCAGGACGCCAGCCGGCGGGGCAAAGCTTCCCGGTCGCAAGCGCGGAAACGAGC
>JBAULH010000211.1:0-18255 GCA_049578085.1 Candidatus Deferrimicrobiaceae bacterium | reverse complement strand
CCCTCCGGGACGGGGAAATCGCCCGGCTCCGGGGCGACGGCTTTCTCCCCGGAAAACCCCATCCGCAGGGCGAGGCGGGACCGCGCAAGCTCCACCCGGTTTTCCGCCATGATGAGTTGCCCCTCCTCCCGGGCGACCCGAACGTCGGCGGACAACACGTCGTTGCGCGCCACCACTCCCAGGTCGTAGAGATCCCCCGCCACCTTCCGGTGTTCCCTTGCCGCCGCGAGCGACTCCTCCGCGACCTGCCGGAGCTGGTCCGCCCGCCGTGCGTCCAGGAAGGCGGCGATCACCCCGAAGGCGATCCGCTCCCTCGTGACATCGGACTTCCTCGTCGCGGCATCGACCCTCGCATCCGCCTGGGAGACCCTGGCACCGGTTTTCCCGAAATCGAAGATCGTCTGGTGGGCGGTGACCCGGGCATTGACGACGGAGCTTTCCATCGTCTGGGCCTCCGTGCCCTGGATCAGGACGGCCGGCGCTTCGGAATAGGCCGTGTAGCCGGCGCCCGCATCGAGACGGGGAAGCCTGCCGGCGGTCGCCTGGGTCTTCGCTTCCTCCGCAGTCCGCACATCCCGTTCGGCGATGCGGCCCTCCCGGGAGTGGGACAGGGCGTGCCGCACCGCTTCGTACAGGGAAACGGAGGAGGGAACCGGGAGATTCCCATTCCCCTGTGCTGCCTTTCCCCCCGCAGCGACAGCCGGAACCAGGAGCGCGACGGCGAGGATGGCCGGGATCATCCGCATGCGCAATAGGATATTCCCACCGCCCACGGAAAAAAAGGGGCAATCTCCCGGCGGAAGCGGGGAATACGGGCGGAACCCCCGAAAGGGCTCCGCCCGCTCACCGGAATCGCCGGTTTTAGCAGTCGAAATAGAGGAAGAACTCGTGCGGGTGCGGCCGCATCTTGGTCGGGTTGACCTCGGCGTCCACCTTATATGCGATCCATTTCTCGACGACATCCGCGGTAAAGACATCGCCCTTGAGCAGGAAGTCGTGGTCCGCCTCCAGGGCCTTGAGGGACTCATCAAGCGACCCGGGCGTGGTCGGGACGCCGGCGAGTTCCTCCGGAGAGAGCGCGTAGATGTCCTTGTCCAGAGGTTCCCCCGGGTTGATCTTGTTCTGGATTCCGTCCAGGCCGGCCATGAGCATCGCGGCGAAGGCAAGATAGCCGTTGCAGGACGGGTCGGGCGTGCGGAACTCGAGTCGTTTCGTCTTCGGCGAAGGAGAATACATCGGGATCCGGACGGCGGCGGACCGGTTCCGGCTCGAATACGCCAGGTTCACCGGCGCCTCGAACCCGGGGACGAGCCTCTTGTAGGAGTTCGTCGTCGGGTTGGAAAAGGCGCAGATGGCGGACGCGTGCTTCAGGATCCCCCCGATGTAGTGAAGGGCCATCTTGGACAACCCTCCGTACTCCTCCCCGGCGAAAAGGGGCTTTCCCCCCATCCACAGGGACTGGTGGGTGTGCATGCCGCTCCCGTTGTCTTCGTACAGGGGCTTCGGCATGAACGTGACGGTCTTCCCGAATTTCCTCGCAACGTTTTTGCAGACGTACTTGTACCATTGCAGCGCGTCCGCGCACCTCACCAGCGTGTCGAACCGGAGGTCGATCTCCGCCTGGCCGGCCGTGGCGACCTCGTGGTGCTGGGCCTCGATCTTCAGTCCGACAAGTTCCATCACCCGCACCATCTCGTCGCGGAGGTCGTGGAGGGAGTCGGTGGGAGGGACGGGGAAGTATCCCTCCTTGTGGCGCGGCTTGTAGCCGAGATTGGGCCTCTCCTCCCGGCCGGTGTTCCAGGTCCCCTCCTCGGAATCGATGAAGAAGTACCCGTAGTTGGATGCCGTCCCGTAACGGATGTCGTCGAAGATGAAAAACTCCGCTTCCGGTCCGAAATATGCGGCGTCGGCGATCCCCGTGGACTTCAGGTACGCCTCCGCCTTGCGGGCGATGTTCCGCGGGTCGCGCGAGTAGGCCTCCTTGGTGATCGGGTCCACGATATTGCAGATGAGGGACAGCGTCGGCCGCGTAATGAAGGGATCGACGATGGCGGTATCGGGATCGGGAATGACGAGCATGTCGGAGGCGTGGATCGGCTGCCACCCGCGGATGCTGGACCCGTCGAACCCGAACCCTTCCTCGAAGTTGTCCTCCTTCAGTTCGTATATGGGAACGGCAAAGTGCTGCCAGGTCCCGACGAAATCCATGAACTTCAGGTCCACCATCTCGATTTTCTTGGTCTTGGCGAATTCCAGCGCTTCTTTCGGGGTCATGTCTCCCTCCTTGGTTTGATTGCGTCTCTTCCCGGCGGATCAGATCGCGTCCGCCCCTCGCTCGCCCGTCCGGATCCGTACCACTTCCTCCACGTTCGTCACGAAAATCTTTCCGTCGCCGATCCGGCCCGTTCGCGCGGACTTCTCCACCGTTTCCACGACCTGCGGGACCAAGTCGTCGGGCACGATTATCTCGAGCTTGATCTTGGGAAGAAAATCGACCACATACTCCGCTCCCCGGTAGAGCTCGGTATGCCCTTTCTGGCGACCGAAGCCCTTTACCTCCGACACGGTGATCCCCTGGATGCCGATGTCGTTCAAAGCCTCCTTGACCTCATCGAGCTTGAACGGCTTGATAATGGCCTCGACCTTCTTCATGGCGCACCTCCATCTTCGGAAGGAGAGCAATAGGCGTACCAACGGGACGAGCGACAGGCGATACAAGGTCCATCGCAGGGGAATCACTAGGTATTCCAAAAGGATTACCCTACCTTGCCCAAGGGAAAGGTGGCGCGGTCGCGCGTACGGTGATAGAATTTCTGCCCATTCCGCTGGCAGCTTGCGCCTGTTATTTGGGCACTATCCCCCGAAGGGAGGGTTCATGGGGCGTCACCTTATTGTAGACGGGTACAACCTCGCCCGGTCGGGGGCGCTTTTTCTCTCGGAAGATCCCGCCGGGCCGGAGGGACGCGAGGAATTGTGCGCCCTGCTGTCTAGGTACGCGAGGGGGAAGGGATTCCGGCTGACGGTCGTCTTCGACGGCCGGGGGGCGGAAGGCTCGCATCGGAGCCGCCAACCCTTCAAGGGCGGGACCGCGGTGTTTTCCTCTCGCGCGGAAAGCGCGGACGACGCGATCCGGGACCTTTCCCGGGGCGCGACCGCCGGGACGATCGTGGTCACTTCCGACAGGGGGTTGGGAGGGACCCTGCGGGGGCGCGAAGCGACCGTTGTCTCCTGCGAGGAGTTCGCCGGCCGCCTGGCCGCCTTCCAGACGGAGAAAACGAAGGGACCCGTCGGCGAGGACACGGACGATGGGCGCAGGAAGGGGAAGAAAGGCGAAGGGCAGAAAAAGAAGAAACGGGAACGCGCGCGGAACAGACTTCTGCGAAACCTCTAGTGCACCGTCTCTAGCCGAATTTCCTCTCCTCGCCCGCCAACAGCAGCGAGATGTTGCTCCGATGGGTGTAAAAAACCAGGAACGTCATCCCGAGGGAGAGGGTCACAAAGTGTCGGGACGTGGCGAGGAGCGCCATCAGCGGGGGAAGCGCCACGGCCGCGCATAGCGAGGCAAGCGAAACATACCGGGAGAAGTAGACGACGAGGGAGAAGAGGACGACGAGGATGAACGCGGTGACGGGAGAGAGGAACAGGATGATCCCCAACGCGGTGGCCGCCCCCTTCCCTCCGTGGAAATTCAGGTAGACGGGGAACACGTGACCGAGGAACACGGTCGCCCCCACGAGGGCCAGCCACAGGTCCACGTGCCCCTCGAGGAAAACATTCGCGAGGCTCATGGCGAAGATTCCCTTGCCGAGATCCAGAACCAGCGTCAGGATTCCCCCGGCCTTTCCGACGGCGCGGGCCACGTTCGTCGCACCGATGTTTCCCGAACCCACCGCCCGGAGGTCAACTCCCGGATCGAACAGGCGGGCGACCAGGATCCCGAAAGGGACCGACCCCAGGAAGTACGCGAACGCGACGAAGGAAGCACCCCGGATCCAGGAAGGGTTCATTTCCGCCCTTTGGCCAGTAGCCCCTCGACCACTTTGACTTTACGGTCCATCCGCCACTTGCTTCCCTTTCGGATGTCCACCTTGATGCTGAGGGAGATCCGGCGGCAATCCTTCTCCAGCGCTCTCGTGCATGCGCGGATGAGGCCGAACACATTGTCCCAATTCCCCTCCACGATGGTCCCCATCGGCGTCAGCTGGTTCCGCAGCCCGCTCCTTCGGATGATGCGGCTTATCCGGGCCACATAAGGCGACAGGGACTCCCCCTTGCCGACGGGGACCAAGGTAAATTCGGCAATGACCATGTCGCTTCCTCCCGGCAAATATTTTTAGACCTACCGGATTATACCAAAACAGGCTGCGAAGAACGGCATTGCGGAGACACGCGGGGAGGGCGAAGGAGGGGTATGCGAGCGGGGGGAAGACATCCGAACCTTGCGCGGTCAGGTCTCCTCGACCTCCTCTTCGGTCGTCCGGGCCACGCCGGATTCGAACGCGGCCCGCTTTACGGCTTCGGCGACCGCCCGGTGCATCTCCATGTCCAGGATGGACGGGACCAGTTCCCCCTCCTGGGCGAACGCGCCGATGATCTTCGCCGCCGCGATCTTCATCCGGTTGTTGATCTTGCGGGCCCTCGCGTCGAGCGCTCCCCGGAACACGCCGGGGAAGGCAAGGGCGTTGTTCACCCCCCGTCCGTCGGCCGCGAACGCCGCGCCTCCCGCGCGCGCATCCTCGGTGGATATCTCCGGGTTCGGGTTGGTCAGGGCCAGGATCACCTGCCCCTTCTTGACCATTTCCTTCTTGATGAGACCCGCCACGCCGGTCGTGCAGATGACGATGTCGGACTGGCTCATGACCTCCGGAAGCGATAGCGGATGTCCCCCGATCTTAGCGAAGATATCGATCGCCGTCTGGTTGATGTCGGTCCCCAGCAGCTTCCGGACCCCGTACGCCTTGAGAAGCTTCGAGATCCCCATCCCCGCCGCGCCGAGGCCCACCAGCCCGACGATGTCGTTCTTGACCAGCATCCCGACGTATTTGCTTGCGTTGAGAAGGGCCGCCAGGACGACGACCGACGTGCCGTGCTGGTCGTCGTGCATCACCGGAATGTCGAGCATCGCGGAAAGCCGGTCCTCGACCTCGAAGCACTCGGGCGCCTTGATGTCCTCGAGCTTGATGGCGCCGAACGTGGGGGCGATGGCCGCGACGATCCGGATGATCTCCTCCGGGTCCTTCGACTGGATGAGGATCGGAACCCCGTTCACTCCGACGAGCACGTCGAACAGTGCCGCCTTCCCTTCCATGACGGGCATCCCCGCCACCGCCCCGATGTCCCCGAGTCCGAGGATGGCCGTCCCGTTGGTGACGATCGCGACCGTGTTGTAGATCGCGGTGTACTCGTAGGCCTTCTGGGGGTTTTCGCGGATGATCCTGCACACCTTCGCGACGCCGGGGGTGTAGATCTTCCGGATCGTCGATATGCCTTCGATCTTCATGGCCGCCTTGACGCGGATCTTCCCGCCGCGGTGCAGCTCGAGGACGGGGTCGATGATGTCGGAGATGATGGCGCCTTCGACTTTTCCGACCTCCTCGAGAACCGTCTCGAGGTGGGCCTCGTCGTCCACGTACACGGTGATGTCGCGGGTGATGTACTCGAGGCCGACGCTGAGGAGCTTGATGTCGCCCAAGCTCCCGCCCACCTTCCCGATGGCCGTGGCGACCTTGCCCATGTACCCCGGCTTGTCGAGGATCATCACGCGGATCTTCTTTACTTCCTTGTCGATTCCCTTTTCTATCTGCATGGGGGCATCTTATATTCACGGGTTGATTTTTGTCAAATAATTAGAAAAAAAAGGTAAAATGCCGCGCATGATTCTGGATTGCGCCGCCTGTTCGTCGCAGAATTTCGTCTCGGACGAGCGGCAATCGGCGCGGGATATCCCCCCGCGATGCTGGAAATGCGGAGAGATCCTTCCTCTTCCCGTTGAAACTGTTCCTGCGCAGGGGGAATCGAAGAAACGCACCGGGAAGAAAGACACCCCAGGGAGACGAGGAAATGGCTAAGATTCGCGTCGCGGTGGCCGGCGTCGGAAACTGCGCAAGCGCGCTGCTTCAGGGAATCGAATATTACCGCAACGCGGGGGAATCCCCCGGAAGCGACATCCCCGGACTGATGACCCTCGACATCGGCGGGTACCGCCCCGGCGACATCCAAATCGTCGCCGCGTTCGACATCGATCGCAGGAAGGTCGGACGGCCCGTGGGGGAGGCGATCTTCTCGCCTCCCAACAGTACCCCGAAGTTCACCGACGCAGTCCCCGAGGCGGGGGCGATCGTGCGGATGGCACCGGTGCTGGACGGCGTCGCCCCCCACATGCGCGAGTACCCGGAGGACCGCACGTTCGTCCCTTCCGACGAGACACCGTGCGACGTGGCGGCGGTGGTCCGGGATTCCGGGGCGGAAATCCTGGTCAATTACCTTCCCGTCGGCTCGGAAGAAGCGACGCGGTTCTACGCGGAGGCCTGTCTTTCCACCGGGGTAAGCCTGGTGAACTGCATCCCGTCGTTCATCGCCTCCGACCCGGAGTGGGCAGACCGGTTTCGCAGCAGGGGAATCCCGATCATCGGGGACGACATCAAGTCGCAGCTCGGCGCCACAATCGTCCACCGGGCCCTGGCCCGCCTTTTCTCCGAAAGGGGGATCACGGTGCGGCAAACGTACCAGCTGAACACGGGCGGGAACACCGATTTCCTGAATATGCTGAGCCGGAACCGGCTCCGTTCCAAGAAGATCTCCAAGACGGAGGCGGTGACCTCGGTGATCCCCCACGGGATCGCGCAGGACAAGATCCACATCGGCCCGTCGGACTATGTTCCCTGGCAGAAAGACAACAAGCTCTGCTTCCTGCGGATCGAGGGGGAGGGATTCGGGGGGCTTCCGATCGAACTGGAACTCCGCCTATCGGTGACCGACTCCCCGAACAGCGCAGGTGTGGGGATCGACGCCATCCGGTTCTGTCGCCTCGGGCGGGATATGGAGCTCGCGGGTCCGCTCATGGCCCCGTCCGCCTACTTCATGAAGCACCCCGCGGTGCAGATGACCGACGACGATGCCCGGCGGGAGCTCGAGGAGTTCATCGCCGATTATCGCGCCTGGCGGCGGACGACAAAAGTCGCACCCACGACTCGGTGCACCTTTCCCACGTAAAGCGGGCCGCAATCCGTTTTCCCTCGTCCGCCATCCGGTCCCTCGCCGCCGCATCTCCTATCACGTCCGCCATCGCGGCGGCAAGCCCCCGGGGGCCGCGCGGGGAATAGACCATTCCCCCTCCCTCCCTTGCTACCGTATTCCCCCAATGGCCGTCTCGGGGGACGATCACGGGCACTCCGGCGGCCATCGCCTCCAGCGGGACCAGGCCGAAGGACTCGTACGCCGAGGGGCTGAGCACCGCGTCCGCCGCGGAGAGAAGGGCGGGCATCTTCGCGTGGGGAACCGGCCCGGCGAAGATCACTCCCGCGGGAATACCACCCGCGGGAGGATGCTGCCCGGCGATGAGCAGAAGCGCCTCCCGGTCCCTTTTCGCCCGAATCGCCGGAAGCGCCTCCACAGCGGCAAGGGTATTCTTCCCCGCTTCCGGGCGGGCGGCCAGCAGGAAGAGGAACGCCCCGGGGGAGATGCCGAACGCCCGCCTGCTTTCCTCTCGCGGCGGCAGGCGGCGAAACGAGTCGTCCACTCCCGGGGGGATCACCACTCCCTTCCCGTCCACCCCCGGGAGGATCCCCGCCGTCGCGGCGAGGTCGTGGTCCGAGAGAAATACCACCCGGTACGCTTCCCGGGCGATCCGTTCTTCGGCATCCCTCCTCGCGATCGAGAGCGCGTCCGGACGGTATCCCACAGGCATCGGTTTGCGGGCCTCCACCGTGTGGAACGCGAACACCATCCCGCCGGATCGCACCCGCGCTCCCGCCCCCCGGGCCGCCACCCCCGACATCCAGTAGTGCGCCGAGAGCGCATCGGGGGGGGTGCGTCGTGCCCGGAGGAGCTCCCCGGCGGTTTCCATGAACCGGGGGAGCGCCCGGAGGGCCCCCTCCCGGCTCACCGGCTCCTCCCACCCGCAAGGGAGATGGTACACGCGGACCCCGTGGTACGGGCGGGTCATCTCCACCCGCTCCCCCTTTCCCCTCGTCAGGACGTCCGTCTCGACCCCCTTGCGGGAAAGCCCGGAAAGGAGACCGCGAAGGAAGATGTTCATCCCGCCGGCAAGGCCGGTGCCGGGCTCCTCCAGGGGACAGGTGTGATAGGAAAACAGCAGGTGCTTCACGATACGCGGAGGATCGCCCGGTATACGATCCGGTCCCTTCCCCCGAGGTCGTACTTGTACCGCTCCCTCCCCCGGAGGAAATCGTATTCCCGATACCCCTGCCGGATCGCGTCCTCGATGCAGCGCGCCAGCAGTACCAGGCCGGGGCTCACCTCCCGGTAGTTCGGATCGAACCCGGAGTTGTACAGGAGGAGGGCGCCGTTCCACTCGATCTGGAGCGCGGACGCCATGACTGCGCCCTCCCCGGAGAGAAACACCAGACGCAGCCGCCCGGTGGACAGGAAGCCTTCGGCCATATCGCGGAAGAACCCCGCCATCCCGTCGTCCATGAACTCCGCCTTTTCCGTGTGGCTTAGCCGGTGGAGGGCGATAAACAAAGGAAAGTCCTGTTCGAACTCTTCCCTCGTCCGGGTCACGCGGAAGGACAGCCCCGGCACCGCTGCCGAAGCCCTCCGGATCTTCCTGCGCAGCTCGTGCCGCTCCTTCGTCCCCAGCAGGCCGAGGTACTCCTCGAAGGAGGAAGGAAGGGGGACATACGGGGACCGGTCCATCTCCTCGAGCCGGAAAGAGTAGCCGAGCTCTGCGCACACGCGGGGCAGGCAGGCGATCGAAGGGGACCCGTCGACGAGGTTCGGCAGCAGAAGGGGACGGGAGGAGAAAAGGTCCCGCGAGCGGGAAAGGAACTCGGACCAGAACCCGGCTTCCCCGCCGGAAACGACGATGGCGTCCAGCGAATCAGACACCTTCTCCCCCCCGAGAAGCTCCCACCCCGCCTCGTCGTCGCACAGGCAGAGGAACAGGAACCCGCTGGCCTCCCCGTTTCGGACCCACCGGTAGATGCGCTTGCTGTGGCCGGAAGCGAACGTCTTCGCCCACGGAGCCAGAAAATGCCGGGAGAGGAAGGGGGAGGGGCGGAAGGAGCGGGAGAGGACGAAATCCCACTCCTCCTCGGAAATGTCCTCCATCCGGTCTGTCCAGGAAAGTCCCATCCGTCACCGATGGCGGCGAACGACCACGCTCACTTCCCTCCCCTTTCCGATTCCGGGGGGGATTCCCAACCCGGGATGACGCCGGCCGCGACCAGCTTGCGCACCGTCTCTTCGGCCACTGCGTTGGCCGCGCCATTGACCGCGTCCCGGACCCCATCGGGAGTGACGAAAAACAGGTCCTCCATCCAGTTTTCGGAATCGACGGTGCTGTTCCAGTTCGGCGGGGCGCTCCCCCCCGTCCCGTACACCGTCAGGGATACGGAGGCCGCCAATTCGACCGTTATTCTCAGGGAACCCTTTTTCCTGGCCTCCACGCGGAACTTGTCGACGGCACCCCACACCCGGGCGATTGCGTCCGCGGGAACCTCCGCTCCGGAGGCGACGCGCACGGCGCGGAACCCCTTCTCGTTCAACACGCCGGCAATCAGGTCCGGCATCGTTTTCCCCGGGTCCCCCTTCCAGACGATCGCCCGTGCATGGTCGAAATCGCGGCCGATCTCGTGCGGAGGGGCGCCCTCGAAGGTGAAGTCGAGCACGGCAACCGCGGGGCCGGCCGCGGTCGTCTGCGCTGCCCCCCTTGTTTCGGGGCGCGCGAGATCCCCCGGCAGGGTCAGAACCTTCCCTGTCACACAACCGGAACCCCCGACGAATGCGGCAAGCACGAGAAACACTTTGACGAAGCGGAATCCATTCACCTTACGTCCCCCTTCCCGGATCATTCATCATCGGTATTTTCCCCCCTCCTAGGTTACTACGTTAAGGCTCCGCCGTGGTCAAACGTGCTTTCCGGCACCCCTTGACTTGAAATGACCTTCCGCGTTGCCGTATCGTGGATTGTCTTGAAGGCGGACGACGAAGGAGAGGCCATGCCCACATCCCCGGAGATCCGCAAGGCGATACGGCAGGGATCCTGGATCCGGAAGATGTTCGAGGAGGGCGCCCGGCTGAAGTCGGCGAAGGGGGCGGACAACGTGTTCGATTTCAGCCTGGGGAATCCTTACGGGGCGCCTCCCGACGAACTCCTGGAGGAGATGCGGAAGCTTTTGGCGGCTCCCCCCGGCGATCTGCACCGGTACATGCCGAACGCCGGGTTCCCTGACGTGCGGAAGAGGATTGCGGCATCTCTTACGCGCACGACCGGCCTTCCTTTCACCGGAGACCTCGTGATCATGACCACGGGTGCCGCGGGGGCGCTGAACGTGGCGCTGCAGGCGATCCTCTCGCCGGGAGACGAGGTCATCGTCATCGCCCCGTATTTCGCGGAGTATCTTTTCTATCTCCGGACCATCGGCGGTGTCCCGGTCGTAGCGGAGTCCTCGGGGGAGTTCCAGCTGGACATGAGGGCGATCCGGGCAGCGCTTTCCGACAAGACGAAGGCCATACTTCTCAACACGCCGAACAATCCGTCGGGAGCCGTCTATCCCCGGGACACCCTTCTCGCGCTCGATGCAGCGCTCGGCGAGCGGGAAAAGCGGACGGGAAACCCCGTCTATGTCCTCTCCGACGAGCCGTACCGGAAGATCGTGTATCCGGGGTACGCCTTCTTCCCTCCTGCGTCCGCCCTTCGGAACACTCTCATCGCCTACTCCCACTCCAAGGACCTCAACGTCCCCGGGGAGAGGATCGGGTACCTTGCCGTAAGCCCGCGGGCCGCGGACGCCGGGGAGATTTCCGACGCATGCGTGTTCTGCAACCGGGTGCTCGGATTCGTCAACGCGCCCGCGCTCATGCAGCGGGCCGTGGCCGTGCTCCAGGATTTCGAGCCGGACTATCCCGTGTATCGGGCAAACCGGGACGTCCTCGTCGCGGCCCTCACGGAAGCCGGCTTCTCCGTCGTCCCCCCGGGAGGGGCCTTTTACCTGTTTCCGCAATCCCCCTCCGGGGACGAAATGGAGTTCGTCGCGGCGGCCCGGGAGGAGAACATCCTCGTGGTTCCGGGGCGCGGCTTCGGGCGGGAAGGACATTTCCGGATCGCCTTCTGCGTCTCCCCCGACACCGTTACCAGGTCTCTTCCGGGCTGGAAACGGCTCGGCGGAAGGTTTTTCCCGGCGCGCAGGCCAGGAGCGGCCCGATGAAAATACCGTTTCGCAGAAACATCGCAGGAATGCAAGGGTATGTTCCCGGGGAGCAGCCCCAGGAAGCGGGATTCATCAAGCTCAACACGAACGAGAATCCCTATCCCCCGTCCCCGGCGGTGCGGAAGACCCTCCTGGCGGAGGCCAACTCCTCGCTCCGCCTGTATCCGGATCCGGATGCAACAACACTCCGGAGGCAGGCCGCGCTGACGTACGGGTTCGATCTCTCCCAGGTGATCGCGGGGAACGGCTCGGACGACCTGCTTTCGATGGTCGCCCGGGCTTTTGTCGGAGAAGGAGACACGCTGTGCTGTCCGACCCCGACGTACACGCTCTATGACACGCTGGTCAAAATCCAGGGAGGCAACGTTGCGGGCATCCCCTACCCCGAGGACTACTCCCTCCCGGCGGGACTTGCCGCAAGGCGCGCGAAGGTCACGATCGTCGCCACCCCCAACTCCCCCTCGGGCACGTCGATCCCGACGGCCGCGCTGGCCGACCTTGCCGACCGGGTGGCGGGTATACTCGTCATCGACGAGGCCTACGCGGACTTCGCCGAGGAGACCGCCCTGTCCCTCGCCCGGGAGAAGGAGAACGTGATCGTGCTTCGCACACTGTCCAAATCGTTCTCCCTGGCCGGGATGCGGGTCGGTCTCGGCTTCGCCCCGCCTGCGATCCTCGCCGGCCTGAACAAGGTGCGGGACTCCTACAACCTCTCCCGCTTGGGCCAAGCGGCCGGTGAGAGCGCTCTGAAGGACATCGGCTGGATGGAGAAAAACATCGCGAAGATACGCAAGACGCGGGCAACCCTCCTCTCCGCGCTTCCATCGCTCGGGTTCTCCCCCTTCCCCTCGCAAAGCAACTTCGTGCTCGCCAAACGCTCCCGGGGAAGGTCGGCAAAACCGGTCTACGAGGCACTCAAGCGAAAGAAGATCCTCGTCCGGTACTTCGATACGCCTCGCCTCTCCGGATGCCTGCGTATCACGATAGGCACCGACGATGAGATCGCGGCGCTCCTTGCGGCGCTGGAAGAGATACTATAGCGTGATCGACCAGTTCCCGCCGGAGGGGGAGTTGATCCAGGAGGCAACGATCCAGTCGGCACGGAGCCGGAGGACCTGGAAGCAGTACTCGACGACGCTCCCCGAAGGACCGAACACGAACCCCTCGAATGTTCGCGGACGGGGGTGGTTCGCCAGGGCGGCCGACCTCGCCCGCAGAAATGCATCCCGGTCGCCGGAATGGAAGTACTCGGACGCCCGGGATTCCGCGGACGCATAGTTCTTGACTTCCATCGCGACGAGGTTGTGGGCGGCCCAGGACCGGTCTCCCCACAGGGCGTGTGCGCAGACGATGTCCCCTTCTTCGTCCCGTACCGTGATCCTCGCGCAATTGATCTTGTCGGCAACGGGGACGGTCCCTCCCGCATGGACATGGTACAGGAAGAACGGCATCGGGCGGTTTTTCAGGACCGACAGGGCCTCGGGAACCTCCACCACCGGGGCGGCGCCCTCCACGATCGGCACCCGCGCGCAGCACAGGGAGGGGGACGGCTTCTTCCGCATCGCGCCGAACCCGTACCGGACCGTTCCCGAATGCGGCTCTTCCGGCCGGAGGGGCAATCCGAGACGGAACCACCCCCGGCCCGGGGCCGGCGGAACGTTCCCCGCTCCTTCCTGCTCGATCACGCTCACGTCTCCGTCGGTAGCGGGCCCCGGGAGAAGAACCTCGAACAGCGGCGAGAACCACTCCCTCCCTTTCCCCACCGTCGAGAAGAGGTAGCGCACCCGAAGGCGCCCTTCGTCCGGCGGGCGGGGGAGAAACAGCTGCCCGTGGCGGGTTCCGGGAATCCCCGACGGTGTCATCACGACGGTGGAACGGGCGAGAACGATTTCGGGGGAGCTCTCCGGGGAAGCCGTGTAGTGGATCAGGGCAAGTTCGAGGCGGTCGGGGCCATCGTGGAACAAGCGGCGCAATATGTACATTGCCACCCTCCCTTCGCCGGGCTCGTTCGCCGGGTTCGCCGGTGCCGATCGTTCGGTTTCGCCTTCCCCCTTTTTATATATCACAATCACTCGTACCCGAGACGGGCAAGGTCCTCCTCGTCCATCCCGAAATAGTGCCCGATTTCGTGCAGCAGGGTCGTACGAATCTGTCGGACAAGCTCCCCGGGATCCCGGAAATCCTCCATGAGGGGGCCGCGATAGACGGAGATCCTGTCGGGCAGGTTCCCGGAGTCCAGCACGGACCGTTCGGGCAGCGGGATACCGTGATAGAACCCGTAAATCGTCTCCCCCGGAGGCAGGTCGAGCTCGTCGAGAAGCCAGTCCGGGGGCCGGTCCTCCACCACGATCGCCACGTTCCGGAGGGACTCGCGAAACATCCCGGGAAGGTCGTCGAGGGCCTGCCGGAGAACGTTATCGAAAGCGACCGCGGATGTCGATCGCCTCATCGCGCGTCCCCATGCTGTTTACTGATTTCCTTTTATAGAAGATTGTATACCAAACGTCGACGGGACGAAGGGGGAAAGAGAGGGGTTACCCGGAACCGTCCCGGGAGCGTATCCTGCGGACGGCGTCTTCTATAATCTTTTCGGCCACTTTCATCGACTTCACGCGGTAGGTCCCTTTCTCCACCTTCTCCTTCAGGAGTTCCAACCGTTTCCGGCGGATCGACGCCTTCTTGTCGATACCCGATCCGTTCCCCTTTTTCCCGCCTGCACCCGGTCTGTTCACGGGAGAACTCCCCAAGATGGCATCCGCATGAGAATCTTATCGACCCGTTTTCCGGAAAACTTTACCGGCCGCGCAACATTGACCTTTCGTCTGGAGCCGCCCAGAAGGTAAAATTACCCCCATGAAAAAATCCCTCCTTATAGCAGAAGATGACGAAAATATCCTCGAACTTCTTCTGAACGTCTTTTCCCGCCCGGATCTGGAACTCCACCCTGCCCGCTCCGGGGTGGAGGCGATGGGCCTTATCGACCGGCACGAAATGGACGTCGTTCTCACGGACCTCGTCATGCCGGAGGGGGACGGCCTCGAGGTCCTCTCGCACGCGAAGAAGTCCCTCGTCAACTGCGAGGTCATCCTGATGACGGGATACGGAACGGTGGAGAACGCCGTACACGCCATGAAACTTGGCGCGTTTCATTACATCACGAAGCCGTTCAAGGTGGTGGAAGTCGTCCATCTCGTCGACCGGGCATTGGAAATGACGGGGGTGAAGAAGGAGAACATCCACCTAAAAAAGGAGGCCATCGGGCGCTACCAGTTTGAAAATATCATCGGGATCAGCGAGAAGGTCCGGCAGATGCTCTCCCTGGTCTCGAAGGTGGCGGCCAGCGATTCGACGGTCCTCATCCTGGGGGAGAGCGGCACGGGCAAGGAGCTCATCGCCCGGGCGATACACTACAACAGCAACCGGGCGGACCGGATCCTCGTCCCCGTGAATTGCTCCGCCATCCCCGCCGAACTTCTGGAAAGCGAACTGTTCGGGCACGTACGGGGCGCCTTCACCGGTGCCCACACCGCACGGACCGGCAGATTCGAAGAGGCCCATCGGGGTACGATCTTTCTGGACGAGATCGGGGAGATGAGCCCGCCTCTCCAGGCGAAGATCCTTCGGGTGCTCCAGGAGCAGTCGTTCACGCCGGTGGGGGGAACCAAGCCGGTGAATGTGGATGTCCGCGTCATCGCGGCGACCAACAAGGACCTCGAAAAGGAAATTGCCGAGAGCCGCTTTCGCCAGGACCTCTTCTTCCGGCTCAACGTCATCCCCGTCCACGTCCCGCCGTTGCGGGAACGCGTCGAGGACATCCCGGTTCTGGCCGAACATTTCATCAGGAAGTACGCCAAGGGGAGCGGGCGCAGGATCCAGGGATTTCGGGCGGATGCCATGGACGCGTTGGAACGGCACTCCTGGCCCGGAAACGTGAGGGAACTGGAGAATCTCGTCGAGCGACTCGTCGTCCTGAACCGGGACGGATGGTTCGAGAAGAAGGACCTTCCGGCGGCGATGCTCCCCCGGAAGGACAGGGACGGGGGAAAGAGGTCCGAGAGGCTGCGAAACGGCGGGCTGGATTTTCGGAAAGCAAGGGAGGATTTCGAGAACGGCCTCATCCGCGAGGCCCTTTCCCTTTGCGGAGGGAACAGGAACAGGGCGGCGGCTCTTCTCGGACTGAAACGAACGACGCTCCTGGAAATGCTCAAGCGAAAGGGGATTCATGGCCCATAATTGTCATACGGACGTCCCAGTGCCAAATTTTTGACACCAGGGAATCGTCACCCCCCAAGTACCTCGTAAAAATTCCATTCACATTTCAGCAGGTTATATCCTTTCCTCGCATGGCACGCATGTTGCTCCCTGTGCAACCATCTCTATCTCGTAGAAACGATATCAGAAGGGAGGGACACGATGGGACGCAACATCGCTCTCCGAACCGCGGAAAGACTTCCGGTGAAACCCCCGCCTCTCCCCGACCGGGAGAACCTGGTTAACGAGTTTCTTCCGGGTATCCGATACCACGCCAGCGCGCTGAAACTCCGTCTTCCGCCGAGCGTCGAGATGGACGATCTCGTAAGCTCGGGCGTCGTGGGCCTGTTGGACGCCGCCGAAAAGTTCGATTCCTCGCGCGGGATCAAGTTCAAAACGTACGCCGAGTTCCGCATCCGCGGCGCCATGCTCGACTACCTCCGCGAGATGGACTGGTTCTCCCGCGCCGCAAGGCAACATGCAAACCGGCTGGAGAACGCCTACGCGCGGCTGGAGGGCATCCTGGCCCGGCCTCCCCGGGAGGAGGAAGTCGCGGCGGACCTGAAGGTCTCGGTCGCGGAACTTCAGAAACAGCTTGCCCTCTATTCCGGGCTTTCCGTCTTTTCGCTGGATGAACCCCAGGACGACGAGCACAGAGGCGCCGCCCTTAGCGTCCAGAAAATCCTGAGCCAGGCCGCCAAGGACGACATGGTCAAGGATGAAAATGTCCGGGACCTCAAGGAGGTGCTCGCCAAGGCGATCGACATGCTTCCGGAAAGAGAGAGGCAGCTGCTCGCGCTGTACTACTACGAAGACCTGACGATGAAGGAAATCGGCGCGATATTCAACCTGGGAGAGCCGAGGATATGCCAGCTGCACGCACAGGCCACCCTTCGACTGCGGGGAAAACTGCACTCCGAATGGGAGAGATAGGGACCCGGAAGGGAGACATCACCCTTCCGGAAGTTTTTCCTCCCCGCTGCGCAAGCTTCCTATCCGCGCGCGGAATCTCTCGACGTCCCTGACCGATTCCATGTACTTGGCCTGGGCATTGTCCAGGTGCCTTCCGAAAATGCGGAAATTGTCGGCGAACCGCTCGAAGTCCTTTCCCACCCTTTCCAGCAGGTCCTGGATCTCCCGCGTCTTCTGCTCGATCTTGAATCCGCGGAACGCGAACGCGAGGGCCTGCAGGTAGGCGAAGAAGCCGTTCGGGGAGGTCGGGATCACCTGGAGCCGCAGGAGCTGCTCGTGAAGCGCCCGGTTCCGGAGCAGGAGATAATACACCGACTCCGCGGGAACGAAGAGAAATGCGAAGTCCAGCGTCTTCGGGGGGCGGATGTATTTGGCGCGGATCGACTCGGCCTGCGTCAGCACGTCGCGGGCAAAGGCCTTCTCGTACTCCCTGCGCGCCGTCTCATCCCCCTCTCCCTCCAGAAGGGGCAAGGCGTTTGCCATGGGAAACTTGGCGTCGACGCAGACGAACTGGCTCCTGTCGGGGCGCACGAAGATCGCGGCGTCGGCCCTCTCCCCCCACTCCATCTGGTACTGCAGATCGAACATCTCCGTGTGGGAACCGAAGAGGTCGGAGAGCATCTGCGAGAGGGTCAGCTCCCCAAAGGCGCCGCGTGCCTTCGGCTGGGTGAGCAGCACGTTGAGCTGCCCGATGTCGCGCGAGAGAAGGACCATCTGCCCCGTCGCAGCCCCGAGGTCCTTCAGGTGTGACGCAACCTGGTCGAACCCCTTGACGTTCCTGTCCGCGGTCTCGGACAGCTCGCGCGCCATCTCCCCGCGTATCTCGGAGAGCTTTTCCTCGATCCGCCGGGAAATACCGTCCAGTCCCCGGAGGAAGTTTTCCGAAATCTCCTGGCGTATCCGGGCCAGTGCATCCGCCTGGCCCCGTGCAAGATCCGAGGTGCTCGAACGCAGCGCCTCGGAGAATGCCCTCTCCAGCCGGTCCAGCCGGTCCTGCAAGGGGGCCGTCCGCCGAAGCAGAACGACGACGAGGGTGGCGACCGCCGCGATCAGGGTGAGTACGGGGAGAAGTTCCATGGTAAGATGCCTGCCTCTGGCTCGTTACCGGAAGGGTAGCACAAGAAAAAGCATCCAGGGGGAGAAGTGCAGGTTCCCAGGAAACTGGCCATCTTCGGATTCAACCTCTGTGCATCCATCTTCCTCGGGCTTTGCGTGTACGGATTGCTGATCTACTCCAAAGAGGGAAAGTCCCCCACCGGCTCCCTTCTCTCTTCGGCTCTCTTCGCTCTGGCCGCCATCGGTTGCATCGTCGGGATCTGCTACTTCGGCAGACAGTGGGACATGCGCAACGCGGAAGAGGCACGTACCGCAAAAGAGATCGCGTCCCGCGCGGAAACGACGAAAAAAAGAAAACCTCCGAAGAATAAATGACGTCCCGCCGGCAGGATCATCCGGGAACCGCCTGCCTCCGCCGGAGCAGAGCGCGAACCGTCTCCTCCGGCGTTTCGCGTTTGCCAAGCGGGAGACCGGGAACCTGCGGGTGCCTCTCCCCGAACGTAGGCCTTTCCATCCGGTAGAGAACTCCCAGCGGGATCTTTTCCTCCGATTCGAGCGCAAGCGCCAAGGCTTTCCCCCGGTC